>SECN01000227.1 GCA_004173515.1 Myxococcaceae bacterium
AGCACGTCATCGTCATCCCGGATGACGGCCCGGTGCCGGAGGGCCGGCTGGACTACGAGAAGCTGCTCGCGGCGGAGTCGGACACGTTCGCGTTCCCGCGCCTGGATGAGAACAGCGCGGCGATGCTCTGCTACACGTCCGGCACGACGGGCAACCCCAAGGGCGTGCTCTTCAGCCACCGCTCCATCGTGTTGCACACGCTGGTGTGCTGCCTGCCGGAGGTGCTGGGCCTGCGAGAGTCGGACACGGTGCTGGCGGTGGTGCCCATGTTCCACGCGGCCGCGTGGGGCCTGCCCTTCGACGCGCTGCTCACGGGCGCGAAGCAGGTGCTGCCCGGGCCGCACCTGGATCCGCAGTCGCTGCTGGAGCTGATGCGGGATGAGAAGGTCACGGTGGCGGGCGGCGTGCCCACCATCTGGCTGGGCATCCTGGCGCAGTTGGACCGCGAGCCGGGCCAGTGGGATTTGAGCGCGATGCGGCACATGGTGATTGGTGGCTCCGCGGCGCCGCCGTCGCTCATCGACGGGTTCAGGAAGCGCCACAAGCTGGAGGTGCTGCACGCCTGGGGCATGACGGAGATGAACCCGGTGGGCACGCTGGCGCGGCTGAAGGGCGACCTGCACTCCGCTTCGCCGGAGACGCAGTTGGATGCGTATGCGTCGCAGGGCTATTCGGTGCCCTTCGTGGAGACGCGCCACGTGAGCGACACGGGGGAGATCCTCCCGTGGGATGGCAAGGCGATGGGCGAGCTGGAGGTGCGCGGGCCCATGGTGGCGGCCTCGTACTTCGGGGATGAGGGCAAGGACCGCTTCACGGCGGACGGCTGGTTCAAGACGGGCGACGTGGTGACCATCGATGCGGCGGGCTACCTGCACATCACCGACCGCAGCAAGGACGTCATCAAGTCGGGCGGCGAGTGGATCAGCTCCGTGGCGCTGGAGAACGCGCTGATGGCGCACCCGTCCGTGTTGGAGGCGGCGGTGTTCGCGGGCCGGCACTCCAAGTGGGACGAGCGTCCGCTGGCGGCGGTGGTGTTCAAGGCCGGTCAGCAGGCGACCAAGGCGGAGCTGACGGCACATCTGGAGCGGCAGTTCGCGAAGTGGTGGTTGCCGGATGACTTCCTCTTCGTGCCGCAGATTCCGCGCACGTCGACGGGGAAGTTCCTGAAGATGAAGCTCCGGGAGGACTTCGGGGACCACCTGCTCAAGGCCCCAGTCGCGTCCTGAAGTGGTTGAAGCGACCGCCGGGCACCTGACACTGGGGGCTGGCGGCTCGCGCCGGGGCGGGGCTGGGGTTACGGTAGGCAGGTGATGCCTTCCGTCCATCAGCTCCGCCCGTTCGCCTACGCGCCCGTGCAGGCCTTCCTGCAAGCCTCCGGGCCGGTGGTGCTCATCCAACAGCCGCCGGAGCCGGTGTTCCAGCAGGTCGCGCTGCGACTGGCGGAGGCGCGCACGGTGGGCATGGCGCACCGGTCGCGGCTGGTGGACCGGTTGCTGGTGATGCTCCAGGGGTTCGACTCGCTGGAGGTGCACTTCCTGGCGCCGGAGTCGGACGGGCAGGAGCTGCGGGTGGGGCGCATGGAGGGGTGTGCGCTGATGGTGCACGACCCGTCGGTGTCGAAGCAGCATGCGGTGCTGCGCTGGCACGAGGAGCAGGGGACGTGCTCGGTGGTGGACCTGGGGTCGATGAACGGCACCTGGCTGAACGCGGCGGCGCTGGGCGAGGGCGAGACGCGGCTGCTCACGGATGGGGACGCGCTGTCGTTCGGTGACGCGCAGTTCCTGTACCTGCGGGCGGAGACGCTGCACTCGCACCTGAGGCTCGCGAGCCCCGGCGGCGGGATGTGACGACGGATCAGTCGGCGGCGGGCAGTTCGAGATAGGTGACGTCCGCGGGGCCCAGCCGCTGGATGACTTCGACGAAGCGTTCGCTGATGACGTGCAGGTTCGCGCCTGCGACGCCGAAGACGTCGAGCCCTTCCGGGATGGACGAGCGCAACAGCCAGCGCTTGGGCGGCAGGGGGAATGACTCCGGGCGGCCGCAGATGTCACACCCTGGGGTCTTCCATTCTCCGATGCAGCCCGGATGCAGCCTCGCCAGGGGTCGGGCTTCCAGTTCGTAGAGTGCGGGCATGGTGCTTCGGCGGGATTTCAGTTCCATCCGGACCGCGATGACGCCCTTCAGTCCCTCCGCGTTGAGCAGTTCGACGGCGTCCTCTCGGAGGACCACCTGCCATGAAGGCCAGCAGGTAACGGGCCCGAACTTGCCCCGTGCGGTTCCGACCATCGGCCCAAAGGAACCACCTGCTTTGACAGGGAGTCCGGAGGGAACGAAGGGTCGAATCAAGGCCACCAACCGGTTGTACTCCACGAGGGACGTGGGTCCCTTGCGCTCGACCAGTGACGGTTCTGGTACCGCCGAAAGATCCACCGAGGGGAACGCGTCCATTCCCGCCCAGATTCCTTCCCTGGGGCATTCGACTCCAGACAGGTGCCATCGATGACTGGCGCGATATTCACCGCTCCACTGACTCGCCGCATCTCCTTGCAAGCCTTCCACTGAGAAGTAACGCATGGCTCAGTCCTCGACTGGCATGGGCAGGAGCTCCACCTGCTGCCAGTAGGTCATCGTCAAACCAAAGAGCCCATACTTCTGGATCATCCAAGAGGCATGCTCGAAATACTTATGGCGAAGGATTGGCTCGCGCTGCTTCCGGATGAAGGCATCCCAGTCTCCGTTCCATGGCCCACCGCGCTCGCCCCGATGGATGCGCGCATGAACCTCCGAATCCACCGCCAAGACGTACTGATGAATCTCGATCCCCATGTCCTGGAAGTGCGTCTTGAATGCCTGCGGGAAGATGTGGTGCCGCTCCTTGGGCCGCTTCGCCCACTCCTCCCGGGCCTTCTCCCGTCGTAGCTCGCTCGGCAGCTTCTCGCGCGGGTGCCAGCGGAACACCATGACGGGCACCGCGTCGCCCGGCACGCCCTGCGCACTGCCCCACGTCCGTTGAGGTCCACTGCCCGGGGCCACGAACACTGGCGCCACCGCCGCCGCGCCCCGCGTGCGCACCACCCGGTTCGGGTCCAGGTCCTCACACCGGAACAGGGCGCAGACACCGTCCTCGCACACGTGCGTGAGGCACTGGTCCTCATCGCGGGCCTCGCACTCCCACGCCGCCTCGTCCGCCCTCGCCCATTCCTGCGCCAGGGAGGACGGCACCGAGGCACAACCGCACAACAAGACGACGACCCACAGCCACCACGCACGCATCCACCCTCCCAAAGCTGAGCCCCCATCTTCCAGGGATTTCCCGTCCAGACCATCAGGTGCGCCGTGACTCACGCAGGCGAGCGGCCCTGGTGTCGGTGGGACAGCGCGCTGTCAGGGGCTCCGTTATCCTCGATGGGAAGGCTCCTGGTCCTGCTGTTCGTCTACCTGGGCTCGTACCTCGTGCTGCGCAGGCTGTGGCCCGCGGTCACGCGCGGATGGCGCCATGGCGTGCTGCTGGGCTTGATGGGACTGTCCTTCCTCGCCTGGACCGTCCCCGCGCTCACGGGCTACGGCCTCCACGACACGCCCGCGCCCCTGGTGCCGGTGAAGCTGTTCGCCGTCATCTGGAGCATCGCCGCGCTGATGGTGATGCTGCTGGGCCTGCCGTTCCTCGTGCTGAAGCTCTGGGCCGAGCGGCGCCGCAAGGCCGCGCCTCCGGGCGTGGACCTGGAGCGCCGGGGCCTGCTCGTGAAGGCCGGACAGGCCATGCCCGTGCTCGCCGTGACGGGGAGCACCCTGGGCGTCGTGAGCGGCAGCCTGGGCTTCACCGTGCGCGAGGTGGAGGTGAAGCTGAAGGGCCTCCCCGCCGCGCTCGACGGCTTCCGCATCGGGCAGATCACCGACGTCCACGTGGGCCCCTTCATCAGCCCCGAGTACCTGCGCGGCGCCGTGGACGCGATGAACGCGGCCGGCGTCGACCTCCAGGTGATGACGGGCGACCTCATCGACGACGTGAACCAGGTGGACGCGACGATGGCCGCCCTGGCCGCGACGACGGCCCGCCACGGCATGCTCGCCATCCTCGGCAACCACGAGCACTGGCGCGGCCTGGAAGAAGTGCTGGGCGGCTACGAGGCCCTGGCCCGGCGCGGCGCCCCGGTCCGCCTGCTCGTGGATGAATCCCACGTGCTGGAACACGGCGGCCAGCGCGTGCGCGTGGTGGGCGTGGACTATCCCATGTCCGGTCGCAGCCACACCGTGCGCGAGGCCCGCTGGAAGCACTCGGCGGACACCGCGTTCCAGGGCGGCCACCCGGACGACGTCGTCATCTGCCTGTCCCACCACCCGGACTTCTTCTCCTACGCGGCGGAGCGCGGCGCCCGCCTGACGCTCGCCGGCCACACCCACGGCGGGCAGGTGGCCTTCCTGGGCATCCCGCTGTTCGGCTTCGCCTTCAAGCACATGCTCGGGCGCTACCGCTTCCGCGACAGCCACCTCTACGTCTCCGGCGGTACCGGGCACTGGCTGCCCTTCCGCATCGGTGTGCCGCCCGAGGTGACGCTGCTGACGTTGCGCAGCGCCTGACCTGCCGGGGCTACTGCCCGTAGCCCCGGAACTGTTCGAACACGCGCGCCATCTCCGCGTCGTCCAGGATGACGGGCTCGCCCACCTGGAGCGCGCGCAGGTACATGGCCGCCAGCGTCTCCACCTCCACCGCCAGCTTGTAGGCCGAGGCCAGGTCCACGCCCGCCGCCACCATGCCGTGGTTCGCGAGCAGGCACGCCTTGCGGCCCTCCAGCGCCTTCATCATGTGCCGCGCCAGCTCCGGCGTGCCGAAGGTCGCGTACTCCGCGCACCGCACGTCCGTGCCTCCCGCCGCGGAGACCATGTAGTGGAACGCCGGGATGCCCCGACGCAGGCACGCCAGCGTCGTGCTGAACATGCTGTGCGCATGCAGCACCGCGCCTACCCCCGGACGCGCCGCCAGGAGGTCCCGGTGCAACTGCCACTCGGACGACGGCTTGCGCGCACCCACGTGCGTGCCATCGAAGCGCATGAGGACCAGGTCCTCCGGCGTCATCGTCTCGTAGTTCATCCCGGACGGCGTGAGCAGGAAGCCTCCCTCCACCCGCTGGCTCAGGTTGCCCGACGTGTTCTGGTTCAGGCCCGACGTGTTCATCCGCCGGCAGGTGGCCACCATCGCTTCGCGCAGCGCACCGTGCTCCTTCACTTCGCCGGCCTCCGCTCCGGAAAGAGCGACAGCAGCCCCTCCTCCGACGCCGGGCACACGCCCCGCTCCGTGATGAGCGCCGTCACGAGCCGCGCGGGCGTCACGTCGAAAGCGTAGTTCGCGGCCTGACTCCCCGGCGGGGTGATGCGCACCGTGACGATCTCCCCCGATGGCAGCCGCCCCGTCACGTCGCTGAGCTCCGTGCCGTCTCGCTGCTCGATGGGGATCTGCCGCACGCCGTCCTGGAGGGTCCAGTCCACCGTGGGCGACGGCAGCGCCACGTAGAACGGCACGCCGTTGTCCTTGGCCGCCAGCGCCTTCAGGTACGTGCCAATCTTGTTCGCCACGTCGCCGTGCGCCGTCGTGCGGTCCGTGCCCACGATGCACAGGTCCACCTGCCCGTGCTGCATCAGGTGGCCGCCCACGTTGTCCGCGATGACCGTGTGCGGAACGCCGTGCTGTCCCAGCTCCCACGCCGTCAGCACCGCGCCCTGGTTGCGCGGCCGCGTCTCATCCACCCAGACGTGCAGCGGCATGCCCGCGTCGTGCGCCAGGTACATCGGCGCCAGCGCCGTGCCCCAGTCCACCGTCGCGAGCCACCCCGCGTTGCAGTGCGTGAGCACGTTCAGCCGCCCCTTGCGCCCTTTGCGGTCCCACGCGTCCTGGAACAACTTCAGCGCGTGCTCGCCAATGGCCCGGTTGATGGCCACGTCCTCGTCGCACAGCGCCGCCGCGTGCCGGTACGCCGCGTCCACCCGCTCCGCCGGCTTCAGCGGCGTCAACACCCGGCGCATCCCGTCCAGCGCCCAGTGCAGGTTCACCGCCGTGGGCCGCGTGGCCCGCAGCATCGTCAGCGCCTCTTCCAGCGCCGCGTCCGACGCGTCCTTGCGCATGGCCAGACACACGCCATACGCCGCCGTGGCGCCAATCAGCGGCGCTCCCCGCACCAGCATGCTGCGGATGGCGAGGCCCGCCTCGTCCGCCGTGGACAGCTTCACCTTCACGAACGCATGCGGCAGGCGCGTCTGGTCGATGACGCCCACGCTCCAGCCGTCGGCCTCGACCCAGATGGAGCGCGTTGGCTCGCCTTGGACTTTCATCGCGGTGTCTTCCCTTTCAGCGCTTCAGGACACGGCCCGCCACCGCGGAGAGCTTCTCCACGATGGCCGGGTCGCGCACGTCCGGCGAGGTCATGATGGCGTGGTCCAACGCCGTCTGGCAGCCCTTCGCGCAGGGCCCCTCATGGCGGCCCACGAGCGGCGCGATGTTCTTCACCAGCCCGCGCGCCCTGCCCGCGTTGCCCAGCAGCACCGCCACCACCTGGTCCACCGTCACCGCGTCGTGGTCCGGATGCCAGCAGTCGAAGTCCGTGACCATGGACACGCTCGCGTAGCAAACCTCCGCTTCCCGGGCGAGCTTGGCCTCCGGCATGTTCGTCATGCCAATCACGTCACAGCCCCACTGGCGGTACAGGTTGCTCTCCGCCAGCGTGGAGAACTGCGGGCCCTCCATCACCAGGTACGTGCCACCACGCACGACCTGGATGTCCAATCCCTGGCACGCCGCCATCACCGCGTCGCCCAGGCGCGCGCAGACGGGCTTCGCCATGGACACGTGCGCCACCAGCCCCGTGGTGAAGAAGCTCTTCACGCGCGAGAAGGTGCGGTCCACGAACTGGTCCACCACCACGAAGGTGCCCGGCTTCAGGTCCTCGCGCAGGCTGCCCACCGCGGAGACGGACAGGATGTCCGTCACGCCGCTGCGCTTGAGCGCGTCGATATTCGCGCGGAAGTTCAGCTCCGACGGCGGGATGCGGTGCCCCCGGCCGTGGCGCGGCAGGAACACCACCGGCTGGTCGCCGATGCGCCCGAAGCAGAACTCATCCGACGTCTCCCCGAAGGGCGAGGACACCCGGCGCCACGACACGTCCGTCAGGCCGTCAATCTGATACAGGCCGCTGCCGCCGATGATGCCCAGCACGGGCTTGTTGGAACTCGACATGGATGGAGACCTCTCTCAGGGCACGCGCGCGAACGGGTCGAGCGACGTGAAGTCATGAAACGTCGGGTGCCCGTGGCCCGGGGGAACGGCCACCTCGCCCCGGTCCAGGCACGCCGTGCGCAGCCCCGCCTTCCGGGCCGCGTCCAGCTCCGCCACGTTGTCCGACAGGAACAGGATGTCCCCCGGCGACAACGCCAGCGCCTGGGCGATCGCCGTGTACGACGCGGCCTCCACCTTCGGCCCGGTGGTGGTGTCGAAGTAGCCGGAGAACAGCGGAGTCAGGTCCCCCTCCACGCTGTGGCCGAAGATGAGCTTCTGCGCGGCCACGCTGCCGGAGGAATAGACATACAGGCGCAGGCCCCGAGCGTGCCACGCGCGCAGCTCCCGGGCCGCGTCCGCGTAGACGTGGCCCTTCAATTCACCGCGCGCGTAGCCGTCCGCCCAGATGAGCCCCTGGAGCGTCTTGAGCGGCGTGGCCTTGCGGTCCTCGTCCAGCCAGCGCTGGAGCAACGCCACGGTGCCCACGTCGGCCAGTCCCGGCTCGCCGGCGAGCGTACGGGCATCGGACAGGCACTGGCGCACGGTGGACTGCTGGCCGTGCGTCGCGACGTACTCCACCAGGTGCTTGCGGGCGAAGGGGAAGAGGACGTCCTTCACGAAGGCGATGGAGCTGGTGGTGCCCTCGATGTCGGTGACGATGGCGACGGGGCCGCTCACGGCTCGTACTTCGGGAAGCGGTCGGCGATGGTCTCGCCGGTGAAGTTGCCCACCCAGCCGTCCGGCCGGATGAAGAACCGGATGGCCGCGAACAGCGGCGCGGGCCCCATGTCGAACCAGTGCTTCATGCCCTCCGGCACGCTGATGAGGTCACCCCGGGTGCACACCACCTGGAAGACCTTGTCCTGCGCGTGCAGGTAGAAGCAGCCGCTGCCCTCCACCATGATGCGCGACTCGTCCTCCGTGTGGGTGTGCTCGGAGAGGAACTTCTGGCGCGCCTGCACCACGTTGGCCGCGTCCGGCTTGATGCGCACCACGTCCACGGTGTTGTAGCCGTGCGCCTTCTTCTCCGCGTCCACCACGTGCTGGTAGGCCGCGAGCACCTCGTCCTGCCCCGCGCCGTCCGGCAGCGCGACGGAGGCGTCCACGCGCTCGAAGCGCACGCCGATGGGGGCCAGCTCCCGGCCGATGTCCTTCGGTTCGGTGAAGACGCCCAGCGGCTCCGCCGGGTGGTGTTCCTTGTAGACCGTCAGGTTGCTCATCGCCGCACCTTCATCGTCTCGAGTTCGTACGTCAGCAGGTGTTCCAGCGCCACCACGTGGCGACGCGCCTCGGCCATGCTCCGACCCCAGGTGTACAACCCGTGGCCGGCAATCAGATACGCGACCAGCTCCGTGCGCTGCTCCAGCATCGCCGTCACCTTGCTGGCCAGCCGCGGGATGTCCTGGTCGTTGGGGAAGATGGGAATGGACACCGCCGCCTCGTGCGTGCGGGTGTCCCCCAGCGCCTTGAGCAGCTCGAAGTCACGGAGCACCAGCTCGCCCTCGGACTGCCGCAGGTTGGACAACAGCGCGGACACCACGGAGTGCGTGTGCAGCACCGCCTGCGCCTCCGGCCTGTCGCGATACAGTTGCAGGTGCAGCGGCGTTTCCGCCGACGAGCCCTTCGGCGGCGGCGCGTGGATGTCCGCCACCAGGATGTCCGCTTCCACCAGTTCGCCCTTGTCCACGCCGGAGCGGGTGACGGCGGCGGTGCGGGCGTCCAGCCGGCGGGAGAAGTTGCCGCTGGTCGCGGGCACGAAGTTGCGCACGCTCAGGAAGCGGCCCACCTCCACGATTTCACGGGCGGCTTCGGACAGGGTGGCGGCGGGGGCCGGGTTGACGCTCATCCATCCCTCGGGGGAACCAGGACGCGATGAAACATCGCGTTGATGACACGCAGCATAATCCGCCGCGGACCGGTAGGCGCAAGGGAACGCGGCGCGGGGCGTCATGCTCCCCATGAGGTTGGCTCAGGTGCCGTCGAGCGCGAACGTGGCCAGCCTCGCGAACTCCCGCAGGCCGTCCTGCTCCAGCACGTCGTTGTGGCCCGCGCGCGGCACCGTCACCACCGTGGCGTGCGGGAAGCGTTGACCCAGCGTGCGGCCCATCTCCACCGGGATGATCTCATCCTGTTCGCCGTGGATGAGCAGCACCGGGATGGAGATGCCGGGGGCCTTGGCCAGGGACTCGAAGCGGTCGCGCACCAGCAGCGTCGCGGGCAGGAAGGGCAGCATGCGCTGGCCCATGGCCACCATGGACGTGTACGGCGCCACCAGCACCATGCGGGCCCCGTATCCGCGCCGCGCCATCTCCACCGCGACGCCGGTCCCCAGGCTGCGGCCGCTCAGCACCACCTGCTCCGGCTTCACGCCCTGCGCGCTCAGGAACTGGAGCGCGGCCTCCGCCGCCGCGTACAGGCCGACCTCCGAGGGGCTACCCGGCGAGGCGCCATAGCCCGGGTACTCCACCGCGAGGAAGCCCAGCCCCGCGTCCGCGAGCAACTGGCCCAGCCCCCGCTGCTGCAAGAGCTGTTCGCCGTTGCCGTGGAAGTGCAGCACCGTGGGCGCTCCCGGCGGCGCGGGCAGGTAGAACGTGTCCACGCTCAGGCCCGCCGCCAACGGCACCTGGCCGAAGCCGGGACGGCCCTGGAGCGCCTGCGGTTCGGAGCGCGGCGCGGGGTAGATGAGCGAGCGCTGCGCGGCGAAGGTCACCGCGCACAGCGCGAGGTACAGCATGCCAGTGATGAGGACGAAGGCCATGAGCAGGCGGCGGGAGCGATGCACGCCACCACTCCATCACATCGGTGGCAGGTTGAGGCGACCTACCGCGAGCGGCGGCGTCCCTCCGCTCAGGTGAACATCCCGAGCGGGGGACCCGCCGAGTAGCCCGGGAACACCTTCGACAGGTCCACGCCGGGGCGGCATGCGAGCAGGGCCTCGGCCAGCGGGGAGCGCACGTCCGTCCATGACGGGACATCCCGGCCGTCTTGCAGGTGCTCGGCCGTGAGCGCTTCGAAGCGGCCGTGGACGCGGCCTCCCTTCACGCCGCCGCCCAGCGCCAGCATCACCCCGCCCACGCCGTGGTCCGTACCCTGGTTGCCGTTCTCCTTCACCGTGCGGCCGAACTCCGTCATCACCACCACCGTCACCGTTTCCAGCCTCGGGCCCAGGTCCGCCGCGAACGCCGCCAGCGCTCCGCCCAGTTCGTCACAGCGCTTCGCGAACGCGCCCTGCGCCACGCCCTGCGCGACGTGCGTGTCCCAACCTCCCATCTCCGTCGCCGCCACCTCCAGGCCCACGTCGCCCTTGAGCAGCCGCGCGATGTCCTGGAGCCTGCGCGCCAGCGGTGTTGTCGGGTACGTCACCCCGGGCGACACGGGCAGCTTCGCCAGCCGCGCGCCGTCCAGCCGGGACATGGCCTCGAACGCATCCGCGCCCGCGCCCTGGAGCGCCCGGTCCACCGCCCCGGCGTAGAGCGCGGAGAAGCCCTGGCGCGCGTCGCCGCCCTGGCGCAGCCGGAAGTCCTCCAATCGCCCCATCGCCAACGCGCCGGCATTTCCATACAGCGCTCGCGGCAATGTGGGCTGCAGCGCCACCGCGCGCAGCGGAGCGTCCGCGCTCGCGTCCTCCAGCGCGCGGTTGAGCCAGCCATCCGCCGTCGACTTGCGGCCCGGCGTGCCGGACTCCAGGAAGTCCTGCGCGTCGAAGTGTGAGCGCGGCGCGACGGGCAGCCCCACGCCGGGGAGCACCGCCAGCCTCCCCTGCTCCCACAAGGGCATCAGCGCGCCCAACGCCGGGTGCAGGCCGAACACGCCCTGGAGCTTGAGCGCGGCGTGGTCACCCTGGGACTTGAGCGCCAGCGTGGGCCTTGCCCGCTGGTAGGCGTCGTCCTCCACGGGTGGCACCAATGACAGACCATCCGCGCCGCCTCGCAGGAAGACGGTCACGAGCGCGCGCCGGGCGGGCTCGGTGGGGCTCGCGGCCAGCGCGCGGGAGAGGAAGGACGGTGCCAGCACGAGGCCCGCGCCCGTGAAGCCCAGGGCCTGGAGCAACCGCCGACGGGAGAGGTGCGCGGTCATTGTTTCTGGAACTCCGGCGAGCCGAGCAGCAGCCCTGCGATGAGGGGCACATCCACGGGAGGCGCTTCGTCCACGGCGCTCGCGGCCTCCCGCTTCTGCGACAGCGCGGCGAGGATGGTCGCGCGCGTCTCCTCCGACGGCTTCGCTCCCAACAGCGCCCGGCCCAGCCCGTCCACCCACTCCACCGCGGTGGGTGCCTGCTTCGGCGCGAACGCCGCCAACGACACCCGCGCTCCAGGCAGCCGGCCGCCCACCAGGTCCAGACCGAAGTTGAGCCGCGCCACCAACGCGCCGCTGTTCACCCACGGCCCCGCCACCTCCGGGAAGCCCGTGGGCGCGGGCGCGCGGTAGAGCGGCTCGCCCATCAACGCCAGATGGCGCAGCAGCCGGGGCGTCACCTCCACCTGCGCGTCCGTCGCCCGCAGCGCGGACACCACGTATTCGAATGGCGTCTTCACCTTCGCGGCGTACGTCCGGGGCGACTGGAACTCCGGCGACTGGAACAGCGCGCGGTACACCTGGCGCAGGTCCCCCTTCGATTCGAGGAACACCTTCGCCACGCGGTCCACCAGCTCCGGTGGCGGCTCGTCCGCGACGAAGCGACGCGCGAGCTTGAGCGCCACATGCCGCGCGGTGGACGGGTGGTTCGCCAGCAGGTCCAGCACCCGCTCGCCATCCTTCTCACCTCCGCCCGAGGGGATGGCCTGTCCCAGCACCCGCTTCGCGTCCGCGTCGTGCGCCACCGGGCGGAAGAGGAAGTCCGGCTCCTTGCGCGGCTTGAGGACGGTCCAGCCGGTGAAGCAGCGCGCCACCTCGCGCACGTCGTCCTGCGTGTAGCCGCCGTCCACGCCCAACGTGTGCAGCTCCAGCAGCTCGCGCGCGTAGTTCTCGTTGAGGCCCAGCTTCGGCTTCGCCTCCTCATCCTCCGCGCCGTCGTCCATCATCGGCGCGGGCGCGGCGGCCTGCTGTCGGCGGAAGCGCTTCGGGTGGCGCAGCTCCTCCTGGCTCAGGCCCTCGCGCGTGCTGCGCCAGTTGTCGAGGTAGAAGAGCATCGCCGGGTGGTGCGCCGTCGCGCCCAGCAGCTCGCGGAAGGTGCCGAAGACGTGCGGGCGGATGGCGTCGCGCTCGTAGGCCGTGGCCATCCACTTCACCACGCCCTTGTCCTCGGAGACGTTGAAGTGGTTGAACCAGAAGTCCACCAGCACCTCCTCCAACTGGCGGGGACTCTCCACCGCGCGCAGCACCCGCGCCGAGGAGCGCTCAAAGACGACGCGCGCCGGACCCCGTTCGCGCTTCTCCTCACGGGGCATCTCCTGCGGAGGCCGGGGGTAGTCCTCCACCAACTGCCGCATGGACATGCCCAGCGTGGGGAAGGCCTGGAGCTTCGCTTCGAGCCCCGGCGGCAACGCGGCCTTCGGCGCGGACTGGAGCTGGGCTTCCACCCAGCCGTCCACGCCCAGCCGCTTCACCTCCGCGAGGTCCCGGGCCGACGGGCCGTAGGCCAGCCGTTGCAGCACGTGCACCGCTCGGGCTTCATCGAAGGGTGCCTCGGGTGGCGCCTCACGTGCCGCGACCTGCGACCGGGACGCACACGACAGGCACAAGGCCACCAGGGGCCAGACAGGGAGGGCGCGCATGGTGATGACTGGAACCCGGGGCGCGGCGAAAAGTTACCGCGCGTTTCGGGGGCGCCCGTGAAAACCGCCGGACGTCAGTGCAGCATCGTCGCGAAGAACGTGATGCCCAGGTGGACCGCGGAGGCGACCACCAGCCCCGCGCCCACCACCGCGGCCATGGTGATGGCCATGGGGTTGCGGTCCGCCGCGCGCAGGCCCTGGTGGAAGGTCTTCTTCAGGAGCGTGCGCTGGCAGTGCACCTGGCCCCGTCCCTCCATCGCGGCATCCAGCTCCATCACCATGTCGTCCACGGAGGCGTAGCGCTCCGCGGGGTCCTTCTTCATGCCCTTCACCACGAACCACATCAGCTCCGCAGGCACCGGGCCCTGGGCGCTGTTGACGTGCATGGAGGCCAGTTCCAGGGAGCGCGTCTGCACCCCCTTCATGATCTCCGTCACCGACTGGATCCCCTCCAGGTAGTGCGTGAGCGCGAGCAGCTCGTGGAAGAGCACCGACAGGCTGTAGATGTCGCTGCGGGCGTCCATCGAGTCGTGCTCGCCACGCGCCTGCTCCGGGGACATGTACAGGGGCGTGCCCACCACGGAGCCCAGCTCCGTGTGCAGCGGGCGCTGGGGCGCGAGCTCCGTCGACGCGCTCGCGGAGCTTCCCGGGAGGCTCGGCGGCGTCGGGGCGCCCGCCTTGCGCGCGAGGCCCCAGTCCAGGACCGTCACCTCACCGAAGGGCCCGACCATGATGTTCGCGGGCTTCAGGTCGCGGTGGATGAAGCCCTTGCCATGCGCGTACGACAGCGCGTGCAGCACGCCCCGGAAGATCTGCACCCGCACCTGGAACGGGTAGCGCACGAGCGCGTCCAGGTCCGAGCGGCGCAGGCGGGCGATGATGGACTCCAGCGTCTCGCCCCGCAGGTGCTTCATCATGAAGAAGTAGCGGCCCTGCTCATCCACGCCCACGTCCTCCACCCGGGGCAGCACGGTGTTGCGCCGGCTGGTCGTCGCGGACCCCGGCGGCATGAGCGTGGGCGCCAGCTCCGACTGCGAGGGCGGAGTGAGGAGCGTGTTTTCCAGGCCAGCCGAGAGCGTTTGCCTCATGGGACGCCAGGAATAGCAGGCACACCGTGCGCGCGCCCACCTACGCGCAGTCCCTGCCGCAACCGTGCGAAACCACTGGGCTGGCGACCGGCCGAGCGTCAGTTCGTCGGCGTAAAGGGCACATCCAGCACCGGCAATTTCGTAGCGCCGGGCAGGTCGTAATGCCACCACTCCATCTTGTTGCGCTGGAAGCCCACGCCCTCCATGGCCGCGCGCAGCACCTCCCGGTGCTCCCGCGAGGCGGGCGTGCCGCCCATGTAGCCGTGGTGCGCCTTGGGGGTGAAGTCGTCGAAGGGGGTGGGCATCTCCACCTCGCCCCCGTCCGCCGTGGCCAGCGTCAGGTCCACCGCGCCGCCCCGGTTGTGGTTCGAGCCCTTGGCGGGGTTCGCCACGTAGCCCGGCTTGGGCAAGATCTTCCACATCTCGTACTGCACCGCGCGCGGCCGGTAGCAGTCGTAGACCTTCAGCCGGTAGCCCTTGGGGCGCAGCAGGTCCGCGGCCTTCTTCAGGCGCTTCACCGAGTCCGGCAACAGCAGACACCGCGCCCCGTCCGGGTACACCTGCCGCTTGAGGAAGTTGTCCTTCGTCGCGTAGCGCAGGTCCAGGATGAGGTCCGGGATGACGGTGGCCGCGTCCACCAGTTCCGCCTTCGGAGCCGGCTTCGGCTTCGCGTCCTCCGCCAGGACCGGTGCGCCTGCGAACAGCACCAGGGTCAGCGCGAGCCGCATCAGCGCACCCCGTCCACGTAGGTGGTGGGGTCCGGCACTCCGGCTTCCTGGAAGCCCTTGGAGCGCAGGAGGCAACTGTCGCAGCGGCCACACGCGCGGCCCTGGGCGTCCGGGTCGTAGCAGGAGTGCGTCATCCCGTAGTCCACGCCCAGCTTCACGCCGGCCTGGATGATCTGCGCCTTGGTGAGGCCGGAGAGCGGCGCGTGCACCTGGAAGCGCGCGCCCTCCACGCCCGCCTTGGTGGCCAGTTGGGCCATCGCCTCGAAGGAGCGGATGAACTCCGGGCGGCAGTCGGGGTAGCCGCTGTAGTCCACCGCGTTGACGCCGATGTAGAGGTCCGT
>SECN01000722.1 GCA_004173515.1 Myxococcaceae bacterium
GCATCGGGGTGGGCTCCTCCACGGGCACCGCGCCCACGCTGTCCCTGGCCGCCAACGACCTGGGCGTGGCGGTGGGCTACACGTACAAGACGAGCGTCAGCGGCAGCGCGCCCCGCTCCCTGGGGCTCAAGCACCTGGCCCCGAACACCCTGGCCACCGTGCGCTCCACGGGGCTGGCCATCCCCCTGGGTTCGGGCAGCGTGAACTCCGGCGACCTGGCCATCGCCGCGGATGGGACGACGCTGACCGTGTCGGGCACCAAGAGCGGCACCCTGTCCGGGCAGACGGGCAGCGGCAACAACTACGTCGCCACGTACCCGAACTTCTTCACCAGCACCACGTCCCCCTCCATCGCGGCGTTCTGAGCCAGGACGGACGGGGCGGGTGGGGCGCGCCTACTTCTGGGGCGCGAACTGCGCCGCTCCGTCCACCGACTTGTCGTCCAGCACCTTCTCCAGCGTGTCGGTGAGCTGCTGACCGTCGCTGGCGGTGACGCGCACCTGGAAGCTGCCTTCGCCCACGCCGTCGTCGGTGACGAAGTAGTTGTAGCTCTCGCGGCGCAGGCTCTTCCAGTCACCGCCGCGCTTCCATTCCAGCTTCTGGATGGGCAGCCGGTGGTTGCGCACCTGGATGGCGGTCCACCACGGGTTGCTGCCTTCCTTGAAGTGGTACTTCACGGGGCCGGCGACGTCGCAGGACACCGGCGTCCAGGTGATGTTGACCCGGCCGTCCTTCATCTCCGCCACCTTCTCGAAGGCTTCGCGGCTCAGGTCCAGGTGGCCCTTCTCGCAGTCGGGGCACTGGTCGACGATGCGCACGCGCAAGGAACCCTTGGGCCCGACGATGTTCACGCACTGCCCGCATGCGGCGCTGTTGTCGTACTGGTCGGCGTTCATCGCCGCCACCATCAGGTCGCCGCCCTTGTCGTAGCTGCAATTGCCGCTGCCGTTGGCGTCGTAGTAGGTCGCGATGCCTTTCTGCTCCTCGCCCAGCGTCACGCCGCCCCCCGACGCAGAGTCCCCACAGCCTCCACAGGCGAGAGAGGCCACGGCCACCAGCAGCGAGGGCTTCAGGAAAGAGGGTCGGTTCATGGCGGCGAGCATACACGCGCCGTCCCGCGCCCAGGCCAGACGTCCCCGGGGGGCGTGTTCCTGTTCAGTGCAGCGACAAAAAAAGACCCCGCCCGTCACCGGGGCATTCCGGTGACGGGCGGGGACCCCCTTGCTGCGCATGCCCTGGGTGTCTCCCCCGGGGATTACCGGCCGCGGGCGGACGCGCCGGTCAGCGCGCGGGCCTGGCCAATCAGCTTCACGAATTCGGTGCGGTCGGAGTCGCTGCCCACGGCGCTCTCCGCCAGCTTCTGCGCGGTGGCCAGGCTCCAGCCCTCCGCGGCGGGCGCGGCGCGCAGGATGTCCGCGGTGGCGGCGACGGCGGCGGCGAAGCGGAAGTCGGGCGACGCGGCGTCCAGCGAAGCCTTCATGTCGGCGCGGGTGAGCGGGAAGGACTGCTCCTTGGCCTCCGTGCCGTTGGGCGCCTTGGCGCGGATGCGCACCGTGGCCAGCTCCTGCGACTCGCCCGTGAGCTCCACCTCGTACAGCGCCGTCACGGTGTGGCCCGCGCCAATCTCACCCGCGTCCACCTTGTCGTCGCGGAAGTCCTTGTCCGCGATGTCGCGGTTCTCGTAGCCCATCAGGCGGTAGCGGTTGACGGCCTTCGGGTTGAACTCCACCTGGAACTTCACGTCCTTGGCGATGACTTCCAGCGTGCCGGTGAGCTGCGTCTCGAACACCTTGCGCGCCTCCTTCATGCTGTCCACGTAGAAGCTGTTGCCGTTGCCCTTGTCCGCCAGCTGCTCCATCAGCGAGTCGTGGTAGTTGCCCATGCCGAAGCCCACCGTGGTGAGCGTCACGCCCTCGGACACGTACCTCTGCACGCTGGCGAGCATGTCCTTGGCGCTCAGGTTGGGGCCGATGTTGGCGTCACCGTCGGTGAGCACCACCACGCGGGACACCACGCTGCCGGACGCCTTCTTCACCGCGTGCTTGTAGGCCGTCTCCATGCCGGAGCCCATCGCCGTGCCGCCGCCCGCGGCCAGCGTGTCCAGCGCCGCGTGGATCTTCTTCACGTCCGTGGCCGGCGTGGGCGCCAGCACGTCCCGCGTGGAGCCCGCGTAGGTGACGAGCGCGACGGTGTCGTTCTCGTTGAGGTTCTTCACCGCGACCTTGATGGACTCCAGCGCCAGCGGCAGCTTGTCCGACGACGCCATGGAGCCGCTGGTGTCCACCAGGAACACCAGGTGCGCGGGCTTGCGCTGCGAGCGGGAGACGACCTTGCCCTGCACGCCCACGCGCACGAAGTGGCGGTAGTTGACGAACTCCTCCACGCGCACCGCGTGGGTGGGGGGCAGCTGGCCGTTCTGCAGGTAGCGCCGCGCCATGGAGTAGGAGGCCGTGTCCACGTCCGCCGCGAAGGTGGACAGCGCGTCCTTCGCCGTCTCGGTGAAGGCGTTGGGCTTGTAGGCCTCGAAGGTGTTGCCGGCCTCCGTCAGCGACTTGTCCTCGCCCTGCGGCATCTCCTTCTTGGACTTCTCCACCATGGGGGCAGGCGCGGCCGCCATCGCCCCTCCGCCGCCGGCACCGACTCCTCCCATGATGCCCAGCCCCGCGGATCCGGCCGGCATCGACTTGGCGGGCGCCGCCATGAGCTTGCCCATCGCCTGCTGCTGGGCTGGCGACGCGCGGCGCCACTTCGTGCGCGTGGGCGTGCAGGGCAAGGTCGTCTCCCGCTCGCAGCGCAAGCCCGCGCACCTGGTGTTCCTGGTGGACACCAGCGGCTCCATGGCGTCGTCGGACAAGCTGCC
>SECN01000228.1 GCA_004173515.1 Myxococcaceae bacterium
CGGGAGGCGGTGTTTCGTGGGTGTCGGGCTCTGTCGGCGGTGTCTCCGTTTCGGTGGGGGGCGGAACGAAGCCGTTCGACCCGACGGACTGCCAGGACACGGCGGCGGGGTGCCCGGCGGGGCAGCCCGCGGTGCCGAACGACATTCCACCGCCCCCCACCGAAACGGAGACACCGCCGACAGAGCCCGACACCCACGAAACACCGCCTCCCGACAAGCAGCCGGAGCAGGTGCCGCCCGCGTCGGGCGCCACGCTGTGGCTGGCGAAGGAAGGCTCCGCGCAGGACGACCTGGCGCTGGACCTCGCGGTGGACGCATCCGGGGACTTCTTCAGCGCGGCGGTGCACGACTACGACGACCTGGATGCCCGGGCTCCCACGGACGACTCCGTGCAACTGGTGCTCACCCGGCGGACGGGCGCGGGCCAGACGGTGTGGACGCGGGCCTATGACGTCCGCGTGGCCACGGCGCCCCTGGAATTGCGAGCCGACGTCCGGGCCCGCGTCGCGGCGGACGGCGCGGGCGGCGTGCTGGTGGCCGGCAACCACCACGGCCTCATCGACCTGGGCACGGGAAAGCTGGGCGAAGGCACCTTCGTCGCGCGTCTGTCCGGGGACGGCACCACGCTCTGGGCCCACGCGCTGTCGGCGGCGCTGACGGTGGCGGACGTGGCGGCGGATGCGCAGGGCCGGCTGTACGTGGCCTACACGGCGCCGTCCACGGTGGACCTGGGCGAGGGCGTGAAGGGCCCCAGCGTGGGCGTGGCGGTGTTCACGCCGGACGGCATCCCGGAGCGGGCCTTCGCCGTGGGACAGCCGGAGTCCGACGGCGCGGGCGCGCAGCCCCTGTCGCTGGCACTGGCGGAGGACGGCAGCGTGGCGGTGGCGGGGCGGTACGTGGGCACCGTGCGCTTCGGCACCAACAGCACGCAGGCGGCGGGCTCAGGCAGCCCGTTCGTGGCGCTGTACCGTGAGAACGGGGCGCTCGGGTGGGCCAAGGTCCGGCCCAACGTGAAGGGCGCCGCGAGGGACGTCAGTCGGAGTCCCACGGGCGACGTGGTGGCCGGCGGTGACTTCCAGGGCAACTTCTCCTGGGCCGCTGCGTCTCTGAAGGGCGCGGCCAGCCCCAGCCCCTTCGTCGTCGTCACCGCGGAGGACGGCACCGAGCGCTGGGCCCGGGAGCTGGGGCCGGACGCGCGGATGCAGGGCGTCGCGGTGCAGGCCTCCGGCGAGGTGCTGACGGTGGGCTACACGTACTCGTGGCTGGAGAACGGCGCCACCGGCCACGACGGCCTGGGCTCCGCGCAGCTCTTCACCCAGCGCTTCGATGCGACAGGGCAGCCCCTGGCTTCCCGCCTCTTCCTGGGCGTCATGCCGGAGCCCCGAGGGGAGCTGTATGGGGTGGAGGCCGTGCCCGCGGTGGTGCTGATGCCGGACGGCGACGCGGTGCTGTATGGCCATACCGACCGCATCACCGACTTCGGCGTGGACAAGCTCAAGCCCCTGCGCGGCGACATCTTCCTCTTGCGCGTGAAGTACTGAAGCTCCGCGCGGCGATGAAATGAAAACGGGCCCGGTGCTGATTGCACCGGACCCGTTCGCATGACGTCAATTCAAGACATCAGCTTCCGATTTCGACGTTCTCCAGGACACCCAGCGCGTCGGGGACCAGGAGGGCGGCGGAGAAGTACGTGCTCACCAGGTACTCGCTGATGGCCTTCTCGTTGATGTCCATGCGGCGCACGGAGATGCCCGGCTCCACTTCGTCCGGCAGCTTCCCGGGGTGCAGGCCGATGACGCCCTGATCATCCGCTCCGGTGCGCAGCACGAGGATGGAGCTCGTGAGCGTGTTGGAGATGGGGATCTTGTCGCACGGCAGGATGGGCACGCCGCGCCACGCGTTCATCTTGCTGCCCGCCACGTCCACCACCGTCGGGTAGATGCCCCGGCGATTGCACTCCCGGCCGAAGGCCGCGATGGTGCGCGGGTGGGCCAGGAAGAAGCGTGACTTGCGACGGCGCGACAGGAGCTCGTCCATGTCATCCGGCGTCGGCGGGCCGCTGCGGGTGTTGATGCGCTGCTTCAAGTCCGCGTTGTGCAGCAGGCCGAACTCAGGGTTGTTGATGAGCTCGTGCTCCTTGCGCTCCTTCAACGCCTCCAGCGTCAGCCGCAGCTGCTCGGCCGTCTGGTTCATCGGGTCGTTGTAGAGGTCCGCCACGCGGGTGTGCACGCGGAGGATGGTCTGCGCCAGGCTCAGCTCGTACTCGCGGGGCTTGAGCTCGTAGTCCACGAACCCGCCCGCCAGCGTGGGCTCGCCGTGGTGGCCGGCGTTGAGCGGGATGGCGGCCTGACCCGACTTGTCCTGGGGCTTCTTCAGGTTCGCCTTGTACCGGGCGACATGCGCCGTCAGGGCCGGGGCGTTCTTGATGAGGTCCTCGAACACCTGCTGCGGCAGCGCCATCACGGTGCAGGCGGTGTTCGCCTTCACCGTGAAGGGCCACACGTCGTTGGACTCCACCACGGCCGAGTCGCCGAAGTGGTCGCCGTCCGCGAGCGTGTCCAGCACCACGGGGTCACCGAACTTGCCGGTGCCCAGCTTCGTCGCCTTGCCGTGCGCGATGAGGAACACGTGCTCGGCGGGCTGGCCCGCCTCCACGATGGACTCACCGGCCTTGTACTGCTTCTGCACGAAGCGGCTCGCGAGCGCCCGGACCGTCAGGCCCTCCTCGTCCGAGTCGAACCCGCGCAGGAGCGGCAGCTTGAGCAGCTCCTGGGGGATGACCTCCACCTTCGCGCCGACGTTGGTGAAGTTCAGCCGGTCGTCGCCCACGGAGTACGTGAGGCGCCGGTTGACGCGGAACACGCCGTTGGTCGCCACCCAGGGCAGCATGCGCAGCAGCCACCGCGGGGAGATGCCCTGCATCTGCGGCTGGGACTTGGTCGTCGTCGCCAGCTGGCGTGCACCGGCCGTACTGAGGCTGGAGTGCTCGGTGTCGCCGTTGTTGATGGGATTCGCCATGAAGAGAGCTCCGGAAGTGCGTGGGGGCCTGGGACTACGAGCGACCGATTTCGACGCTCTCCAGGATACCCAGCGCGTCCGGCGTGAGGACCGCCGCGGAGAAGTACGCGGTGACCAGGTAGTTCATGATGGCCTTCTCGTTGATGCCCATGAAGCGGACGTTGAGGCTGGGCTCGATCTCGTCCGGGATGCCGGCCTGGTGCAGACCGACGACGCCCTGGTTCTTCTCACCCACGCGCATCAGCATGATGGAGCTGGTGCGGGACTCGGTGACGGGGATCTTGTTGCAGGACACGATGGGGATGCCGCGCCAGGCGGGGATCATGTTCCCGTTGAAGTCCACGCTGGTGGGGTAGATGCCCTGGCGGTTGCACTCCTGGCCGAACGCGGCGATGGCGCGCGGGTGGGCCAGGAAGAACGACGGCTCCTTCCACACGGTGGACAGCAGCTCGTCCATGTCGTCCGGCGTCGGCGGGCCGCGGCGGGTGTGGATGCGCTGCTTCAAGTCCGCGTTGTGCAGCAGGCCGAACTCACGGTTGTTGATGAGTTCGTGCTCCTTGCGCTCCTTCAGGGCCTCCACGGTCAGACGCAGCTGCTGCTGGGTCTGGTTCATGGGGTCGTTGAAGAGGTCCGCGACGCGCGTGTGGATCTGCAGCACGGTCTGCGCGACGCTCAGCTCGAACTCGCGGGGCGACGTCTCGTAGTCCACGTAGGTGCCGGGCAGCACGGGCTCGCCCTTGTGGCCGGCGGCCAGCTCGATGGCGGCCTGGCCGGACGTGTCCTGCTTCTTCTTGGAGCGGGCCTTGAACTCCTCGATGTGCTTGTTCAGCGTGGGGGCCTGGGCCACCACCGCCTCGAAGGCGGACTGCTGCAGGATGAGCACCGTGACGGGCGTCACGGCCTTCACCGTGAACTGCCAGTAGTCCTGCGACTCCAGCAGGGCCTGGTAGCTGTAGTGGTCGCCGTCGGCCAGCGTCTCCAGCACGGTGGGCTCGCCGTACTTGCCCGCGCCGATGCGGTTCACCTTGCCGTGCGCGATGAGGACGATGGAGTCGGCTTCCTTGCCAGCCTCCGTGATGACCTCACCGGCCTTGTACTCCTTCTGCGTGAAGCGGTTGGCCAGGGCCGCGAGCACCTCCGCGTCATCGTAGCCGCGCAGCAGGGGCAGCTCACCCAGCTCCGCCGGGATGACCTGCACCTTGGCGCCGGTGCTGGTGAAGGTGACGCGGCCGTCGCCCACGGCGTAGCTCATGCGGCGGTTGACGCGGTACGTACCGCCGGACACCTGCACCCACGGCAGCAGCTTGAGCAGCCACCGCGAGGAGATGCCCTGCATCTGCGGCTCGGACTTGGTCGTGGTCGCCAGCTGGCGTGCCGCCGCGGTCCCGAGGCTCAGCGAGTTCTCATCGTGCGTCTTGGAGTTCGACATGGGTCACCCTTCCCTAGGTTGAAAAGCCAGAAGTTGAAGAAATCAAAGCCTGCTCACTGCGAAGACAGAATCAGGGGCGCTCGCGCTTGAACAACTCCGCGACCTTCATCGCGGACGTGCCCAGCGCGCCAAGGCTGCCGAGGTTGCCGGTCTTGAACTTGGGAATCGCGGCGTCTCGCAATTCGAATTCCTTGTAGCGGTCCACCGCCGCGTGCCACATCGGGATGCCCGCCATCCACTGCTGGAGCTGCTCCACGTACTTGTGCAGCTTCTCCTGCGCGTCCGTGTCCAGGTCGAAGGCGCGGATGACCACCGGGATCTCCTTGGCGACCAGGTGCTCGAACTGCTTCATCCGGGCGGTCATCAGGTGGTTCAGGACGAGGACGGCCTGGTCCTTGTCCACGCCCAGGAACTTCTGGACCACCAGCACGCCGTTGTTCAGCTCGCCCTCGAACTCAATCTCCTTCTGGTAGGAGAAGATGTCGTTGACGAAGCAGGCGTAGTCGGCGGCCGAGTTCTCCAGCGCGCGCAGCGTCCGCGTCTTGAAGACGGCCTCCGGGATGGCGTCGCCCTTGGACAGACGCGACAGGCTCATGGTGAGGTCGGAGCCGAACGTCTTGCGCCGCATCTCCACGTAGTCCACCGGGTCCGGCACGCGGTTCAAGATCTGGTTGTTCAACTCCCAGATCCAGCTCTCCGTCATGTCCTGGATGGCCTTGCGGAACAGCTTGCGGCCGTAGGCGGAGAGCGGGCCGGCCGTGCGCTTCCACAGGTCCGCCAGGCCCACCTCCACGGGGTTGGTGGGCACCGCGGCGTTCACGGCCTCCACGTCATCCGGCATGAACTGCGTGAGGCGCGCGTTGAACAGCTTCGCGCCCGGCATGTCGCGCGTGTAGCTGTAGAGCGCGGGGAAGTAGTCGTCCGCGTAGGTGCCCCACACCAGCCAGCACGCCGTCAGGTCCAGTTGTTCCGGGAGCGCGTCCGGGTGGATGAGCGCGCCGCAGAGGGCCACGTCCGCGACGTCGAACTTGTGGTCGTCCCAGATGTAGAGCCCCACGCCGGGCAGCTCGTCCAGCATGCCCATCCGGCGCGCCCAGTCCTTGGAGTTGCGCCGCGCGCGCTCCAGGTGGGGGCTCAGGTAGGTGCTGTAGGGCATGTAGAACTTCGGCAGCTTCACCGGGCCCACGTGCTGGCGGGGGACGTGGCTGAAGCTGCGGGCGCGAGGCCCCAGGCCCAGCGCGCCGGCCGTCAGCGGCAGCTTGATGGCGGACATGCCCAGGCCGCTGGGCAGCGGGATGGACAGCTCCCGGTTCTCCCGTCCGGCGGTCTGGTTCATGTAGCGGTTGGAGCGCATGTGCCACTCATGGCCGCCGGACTGCCAGTCCTGGAGGCCGCGCAGGTACAGCATCACCTGCGCCTGCTCCGCCGGGTTCAGGCCGTACTCCGCGAAGAGCCAGGGCAGCTCCGTCGCGGCGGTGTTCTCGAACTGCTGGAGCCGGGACGTCAGCAGGTCGTTGACCAGGTCCGCGGCGCGCTGCGTGTCGCACTCCAGGAACTTCTCCACCACGAGCACGCCGTTGGAGAGTTCGCCCTCCTCCAGGATTTCGCGCTCGTAGGAGAACAGGTCGTTGCGCAGGTGGACGGCGTCGGAGAACGTGTCCTTGAAGACGCGCATCGGGCGGCTCTGGACGACGCGGGCCGGGATCTCCGCGACGGCGTGCTCCACCAGGTCCGACGACCACGGAGCGCCACCGACCTTGCGGCGCATCTCGATGTATTCGACGGGGTTGGAGATGCGCGCCTCGCTGATGTTCTCGATCTCCCACATCGATTCATCGAGCAGGTGCTTGGTGTTCTCGTAGAAGCGGCGGCGCCACTCCATGGACATGGTGGGCACGGTGCGCTGCCACAGGTTCCACAGGCCGCGCTCCACCGCGTTGGTGGGCTCCGGCGGCGTCTGCGACAGGTCCAGCGGCATGAACAGCGGCAGCCGGTCCAGGTACGCCTGACCGCCCTGGATGTCGCGCGAGTACTTGTAGACCTCCAGGAAGTGGTCGTCGAAGTAGAAGACCCAGACGTACCAGTCGGTGATGAGATCCAGCTCGACGCTCGGCGCTTCCGGGTGCGTGTACGCGCAGAGCAGCGCGTAATCCATGCCGTCGAAGCGACGCTCGCTCCAGACCTCCCGCTGCGTCCCGTCGTTCGCGGGGCCCAGGATGCCCATGTCGTACGACCACGCCTTGGTGTGGACGCGGGCCGCTTCGAGGTGGGGGTTCAGGCGCGCGGGCCAGGGAACATAGAAATCGGGCAGCTCGAACGGCTGCTTGTGTCGCGCCTTGGACATGATGACCCCTCGTTGGAACCGCAACCCTTGTAGTGGTGTTGGGAACCTGACTCCACGGTAAACGTGGTGCCCCGGAAAATTTGAATAATCTCGGGAATTAGGAATGGCGGACTGGGTTGACCCTCACCCACCGACCGTCATGCATTTGTTTCAGGATGGGCGTGAACCCGGCGGAGATTGGCATTCACGCCACTCGCGGCGGATGTGGGTCAACAGGCAGAAGGCATCCACTGGCGGGGCATTCCGACCCGCCGCGGAAGGATCGCCGTGAACACCCTCGCGAGCGTCGCTCTGCACTCCGAGCCGCTCCCACTGGGGATGCTGCTCTGCCCGAATCTCACATTGCTGGATCGGGCGCCGGAGGCGCTGGTGCTGGTCGAACGGGTGACACCGGCACAGGGGAAGCCTCGGGCAGAGGCGGAGATGACGAGGCAGGTGGGGCCATTGGTGCGAGCGGAGCGGATCCCGGCTCCGGAGAGGCCCCGGCGTCAGGCGATGAATCCACAAGGTCCTCGCCAGCCGGAGTCGGAGCCTTCGCGACCACGACTCCCCGGGGCGTCACCGCGTACACCTCCCACCAGTCGAGAACGCGTCCGCTGGGGCCGCCGCAGCGGTGAAAGCGCTGGTCCACCACCACGAAGTACAAATCGGACGTTGGACCCGTGAAAACGGAGACGTCCAAGCCCTGCTCCGGGCTTGAGCACCCCGCGAACAGGTTCGGAAACGGGTTGGTCCTCACCACCTCACGGATGGCGCCCGCCGCTGCGAGCGCGGCGCCGGCCTCCATGGACTCGACGACCGTCCTCGCCGAATGCTCGTCCGGCCACGTCACCTCGCCCTTTCCAGGCGGGAGCGAGGGCGGAGTGGAAGCAGCGCATCCGCCCAGGAAGAGGAAGAGCGGGACGCCGAGTTTGAAGGAGCCGAAGGAGGCCATCGACGCCAAGGATAGATGCGGCGGTCGCAGCCGATATGCGCGCATCCTCACGGCGCGGGGAGCGCGCATCCCTTCACAGGACGGCCACCTCCCCACTTGCCGTCAGCGCGACTCCTAGCGGCGCGGCGAGCGACGCGACGGGCTCTTGCGAGCGCCCGCGCGGGTGTTCTTCCGGGCCGTCGTGCCGCGCTTGGCGGTCGTCTTGCGCGCGGTGCGGCCCGCGGCGGCGCGACGGACCGGCGACTTGCGGGCCCCACGCTTGGCGGTGGCGCGCTTCGCCGTTCCACGCTTCGCGGTGGCGCGCTTCGCCGTCCCACGCTTGCCCGCGGCCTTCTTCGCGGAGGGACGCTTGCCCGCGGCCTTCTTCGCGGAGGCGCGCTTCGTGGTCGCACGCTTCGCGGCGCCCGTGCTGCGGCGGGTCGAGGCCTTGCGCGCGCTCTTGCGCGTTCCGGAAGCGCGGCGGCGCGACGGCGTGGCGGACGTCGCATCCCCCACCGACGTCAGGGTGTTGGACAGCGACGGGGTCTCGTTCGGGTCCTGCGCATTCGTTTCGGCGTTCATCAACAACCTCCAGGTTCGAAAACACCTGGAGCGTACGCGCAACCGCATGAAGTCAACCCATGCGCCCCCACGCAGATGCACGCCATCCAACGAATGCATGCGCGAACACCCTCGCGCGAGGCCGAAAATCCGGCCCCGGCGCGCACGGTTCAACGCTTCGCTACACCGCGCCCTTCAGGAACGCGGCCAGCTTCTCGTACGCCACCGCGAGCGGCGGGATGGGCGCGCTCTCGTGGAGCTGGTGTGCCTGCGCCGTCTCACCGGGCCCGAAGTTCACCGCGTCCACGCCCCACTCACCGAAGCGCGCCACGTCCGTCCACGCCTGCTTCGACGCGGCCGGCAGCTCCGTGAGCGCCATCAGCCGCTGGAAGAGCGGGTTGCCCGCCGCCACCGGTCCACTGGGCGACGCATCCGTGAACTCCACGTCCGCGCGGCCCGCCACCAGCGCCAGCACGTCCTCCTTCGCCTGCGCCACGCTCTTGCCCGGGGCGAAGCGGTAGTTGAGGTTCAGCTCGAACGCCTCCGGCACCACGTTGCGCGCCCGGCCTCCCTTGGCGAGCGTCGCGCTCATCACCTCGTAGAAGGGGAAGCCCGCGACGTTCACTTCCACCCGCTCGCGCCCCAACAGCTCCGTCAGGAACGGGCCCGCCTTGTGGATGGCGTTCTCCCCCTGCCACGGCCGCGCCGAGTGCGCGCTGCGCCCGTTGAAGCGCACCGTCACCTGCATGCTGCCGACGCAGCCCACCTGCACCACGCCGTCCGTGGGCTCCATCGCGATGCCGAAGCTCACGCGCGACAGGTCCGGCCGCTTCTCGTACAGCGGGATGAGGCCGCTCTCCGCGTAGGCCCCCTCCTCGCGCTCGTACAGGAGGAAGGCCACGTTGACGGGCAACGTGTCGCGGCGCAGGTCCTCCGCCAGCGCCATCATCACCGCCAGGCCGCCCTTCATGTCGGACGCACCCAGGCCGTGCACGCGCTCGCCCTCGATGCGCGGCGTGCGGCCCACGTCGCCCGGATGCATGGGCACCGTGTCCAGATGTCCGATGAGCGCCACCGTGGGCCGCGGGTCCTCCAGCGACCCCAGCAGCAGCGTGTGGCCTACGCGGAAGACGTCTTCACGGCGGAAGTGACGCAGCGCCCAGCCCTCGACGTGGTCCGCGATGGGACCCTCGTGGCCAATGGGGCTGTCGATGCGGCACAACTCGAGCGTCGTATGGGCAAGACGGGCGGCGAGGTCGTTGGAAGCCATGCCGCCCGTACGGCCTACAGGTCCTCGAAGGACGTCACGCCGTCCAGCACCGTGACGGCGATGCACGCGGGGCCCTGCAGGGCCGTGAAGTCGTGCATGGAGCCGTCCGTCTTCTCCAGCTCCTCGCCCGGCCACACCTCATGGCCGTTGTCCTCGCGGAAGCCGCCTTCCAGCACCAGGTTCCACTCGCGGCCCTGGTGGGTGTGGCGGGGATAGCGCACCCCGGGCGGCAGCCGCACGATGGCCGCCATCATCCCCTCGCGCGCCGGGCCCGTCTCCACCGGCATCAGCTCCACGCCGTCCACCGGCCCCGGCATCCAGTTGTTCGGATCCGCCATGGACTCCAGCAGGGACAGCGCCCGCTCCCGCGTCACATCCAGGAACGCGGCCACCTGCGCGCCCCAGCGGGCGAAGCGGCCGGGGCCCTCCATCTCCCGCATCAGGCGGGAGAGCGCCTCGGCGGGAGGCGTCAGCGGGGCGACCAGTGTCCCGAGCGCATCCACGGCCGGCGACAGCCGGGCCAGCTCCGCCTGACACCTGGCGCAGCCTTCCAGGTGGCGGGACGCGGCGTCCCGTCGGGCCGGTTCCAGGGTCCCGAGCAGCCACTCGGGAAGGATGTCGTCGAGGTGTTCCATGGGATTCTTTGGACCGCGAGGGTCACCGAGGTTCTATACGCGCCCCCGACGACAGCGGATTTTCTGGCCTCACACCGGGACCGCGAACTCCCTCAGGGCCGCGTTCAGGCTCGTCTTCTGGTCGGTGGACGCCTTGCGCTGCCCGATGATGAGCGCACAGGGGACCATGTACTTCCCGGCGGGGAACTCCTTCTCCCGCATTCCGGGAATCACCACGCTCCGGGCCGGCACGCGCCCCTTGTAGACGCGCTCCTCGGGGCCGGTGACGTCGATGATCTGCGTGGACGCGGTCAGCACGACGTTGCCCGCGCCGACCCGGGCACCGATGTTCACGTAGCCCGGCATCACCACCGCGCCCTTCTCCACGAAGGCGCCGTAGCGCACCGTGCCCGGCGGCACCACGCGCACGCCCGCGGCCTCCAGGCCCTTCTTCAGCGGCACCTTGTCGTAGAACTCGAAGGGGCCCACCTCCATCACCCGCATCTCCGACACCGCGAAGAACAGGAGGATGGCCTCCTTCACCCAGGCGTTCACCCGCCAGCCTTCAGGGCCCTTCTCCGCGACGCGCAATTCGCCGGCATCCAGCAGCGCCAGCGTCTCGCGCACCGCCGCCACGGTGTCCGCGTCCTTCAACTTCGTGCGGTCCGCGAAGGCCGCGGACACCCTCTGGGAGAGGTCTTCGATGGAGGTGGCCATGGGCCCGGGTTGAATCACACTTCAGGTCCCCGCGCCGCACCCGAGTGTCGTTCCGCCGACCCTCCCGAAGCCGGGCCCGACTCAGGCGTGCGAAGTCCCCGGAATCAACGCCAGCGGCAGGGTCTGGGTCGGGATTTCCCCGTGAAATGCGGGGTCCGCCTTCGTCAGCGGGCCGGTGCCCTCGCGCAGGATGACGGCGCCCTGGAGCACCTGTCCCACGGCGGACAGGGGCACTTCCTTCCAGTGCCGGTTGAAGGGCGAGCGCCGGACATACAGGTGCTCCTGGCCGATGAGGGCCACGTACCCCAGCAGGGCCCCGTCCGGGGCGCGCACGCGCATGCCACTGATGATGGAGCGCCGTTCGAACAGCGTGTCGTCGGAAGCCATCGGTCGTCACCTCCCCTTGAGAGGGCAAAGGTGGGGACGGCCCGGGGCCGACGGGAGTCATCCGGGCCCCTGCCCGCCCGCCCCCCTTTCGGGAAGAAGCGGGCGAGAGGGTCTTCTCCGCTATGGCCCCACGGCCTTCGCCACCGCGTCCACGACCTCCTGGTCCGTGGGGAACGCCAGTCCCGCCTTGCGGAGGACGACCCGGCCGTTCACGGCGACCTCGTAGATGCCGGCGGAGCCCTTCTTCAGCTCCGCGTCCAACTCCAGCTCTTCCTTCAGCGCGGCCGCCGCACGGGCGGCCCTGGGGGCGTACCCTCAGGCGGTACAGTAGGTGATGGTCACCGTCGTCTGGGCCATGGAAGGCCTCCTGGCGTTTCGGGCGCTGCGCGGGGTGCGCACGCCCGGTACCCCCTTGGGTTAATTCGCCCGGTGGACAGGCGCCAGTGCCAACCG
This sequence comes from Myxococcaceae bacterium, assembly GCA_004173515.1. GTDB lineage: Bacteria > Myxococcota > Myxococcia > Myxococcales > Myxococcaceae > Corallococcus. Next base: position 11,707 of record SECN01000228.1, read on the forward strand.
TGCGTTTCGGGTTCCGCTAGCGTCCCGCCCGCCATGACGACCGTCTTTGCCCCCCTGGAAGCCGCCTACGACCCGGAGGCCTTCCGGACCACCGCCCACGCCCTGATGGACCAGCTCGCGGACTACCTGAAGGCCGCGCTGAAGGGGGGCGCGATGCCGGTGCTGCCCTGGGCGCCGCCCGCGGTGAACCAGGAGCGCTTCGCCACGCCCTTCCCGGAGGAACCTCCCGCCGGGCTGTCCCAGGCCTTCGCGCAACTCATGGCGCGTGTGCTGGAGGGCTCACACCACCTGCACCACCCGCACTACGTGGGCCACCAGGTGACGGCGCCGCTGCCGCTCGCCGCCCTGTGCGACGCCGTGTCCTCGCTGCTCAACAACGGCATGGCCGTGTACGAGATGGGCCCGGTGGCCACCGCCATGGAGCACCACGTGCTCGCGTGGATGGCCTCCAAGCTGGGCCTGCCCGAGGGCGCCCGGGGCGTGCTCACCTCTGGCGGCAGCGCGGGCAACCTCACCGCGCTGCTCGCCGCGCGGCAGGCGAAGGCCGGCTTCGATGCGTGGAACGGCGGCGCGCACGCGGGCCCGCCCCTGACGGTCCTCGTCCCCCGCTCCGCCCACTACTGCCTGGCGCGGGCGGTCCGCATCATGGGCTGGGGCGAGGGCGGCCTCACGCCGGTGGACGTGGACGCCGCCTTCCGCGTGCGCCCGGACGCCCTGGAGGCCGCGCTCCAGGAGGCCCTGGGCCGGGGGCGCAAGCCCATCGCGGTGGTGGCCAGCGCGGGCTCCACCGCGACCGGCGCCTTCGATCCGCTGGAGCCGGTGGCGGACTTCGCTGAAAAGCACGGCCTGTGGTTCCACGTGGACGGCGCGCACGGGGCCGCCGCCAGCCTGAGCCCGAAGTACCGCGCGCAGGTGAAGGGCATCGAACGGGCGGACTCCGTGGTGTGGGACGCGCACAAGGGCCTGCTCATGCCCGCGCTGGTGACGGCGGTGCTCTTCCGCGACGGGGCGCGCTCCTTCGACGCCTTCTCCCAGGAGGCCCACTACCTCTTCCACGGCGACGACGCGCGCCCCTACAGCGACGTGGGCCTGCGCACGCTGGAGTGCACCAAGGAGATGATGCCCCTCAAGGTGTACGCGTGCCTGTCCGTGCTGGGCACGCGCGTCTTCGAGGAGGCCGTCACCGCGTCCTACGACCAGGCCCGGAGGTTCGCGGCCCTGCTCGCGGCCACCCCGGACTTCCAGGTGGCGGTGCCCCCGGACTGCAACATCGTCTGCTTCCGCCACACGCCCGCGCACGTGCCGAAGCAAGGCTGGGACGCCCTCCAGGCCCGCCTGCGGGAGGCATTGGTCACCGGGGGAAACTTCTACCTGGTGCAGACGCGGCTGCCAGACGGGGTGTACCTGCGCACCACCCTCATCCACCCCCTCACCGGGGATGGGGACCTGGAGGCCCTCCTGGAGGCCCTCCGGCAGGCGGCCCGACCCTGATTTTTTGTGGCAAGGGAGTCGCCCGGGGCCACGAAACGCGATAGGGGCGGGTCGCCATGCTCGTCTCGCTCGTCATCCCCGTCTACAACGAGATTCCCACCCTGGCGGAAATCCTCCGCCGTTGCATCGCCGTGGACTTCCCCAAGGAGCTCGTCCTGGTGGACGACTGCTCCAAGGACGGCAGCCGTGAATTCCTGCGGCAGCTGTCCGAACAGGGCCTGGCGCTGCTGGGAGGAACGCCCCAGAACCGCAACGAAGTGCGGGTGCTCTTCCAGGACAAGAACCAGGGCAAGGGGGCCGCGCTGCGCCGGGGCTTCGCCGAGGCCACCGGGGACATCATCCTCGTGCAGGACGCGGACCTGGAATACGACCCCAAGGACATCCCTCGCGTCATCCAGCCCATCCTGGACGGGGACGCGGACGTCGTCTTTGGCAGCCGCTTCATCGGTTCGCCGCGCCGGGTGCTCTATTACTGGCATACGGTGCTGAACAACCTGCTGACCATGCTCTCCAACATGACGAGCGGCCTCAACGTCACCGACATGGAAACCTGCTACAAAGCATTCCGTGCGGAGGTGTTGCGGTCCGTGCACGTGGAGGAGGACCGCTTCGGCTTCGAGCCCGAAATCACCGCCAAGGTGGCGCGCGGAAACTGGCGCGTGTTCGAGGTGCCCATCAGCTACCACGGGCGCACCTACGAGGAGGGCAAGAAGATTGGATGGAAGGACGGCGTGCGCGCCCTCTACGCCATCGCGAAGTACTCCGTGAAGCGCTGAAGGCCGCTCGGGCGGCCCGCCGGGACGCGACCGCGTTTCCCGGACTCCGCCCGCCTGGCTGCTGTCCTGGGGAGGATGCGGTCCATCCTCCAGGCGGCACGGCGAGAGTGCGGAGAATGGAACACAGCGGCCGCCATGGCTGGTTATCCAGCAGGCGGAACCCCAAGGTGCTTCCGGCTTTTCTTCCTCCGTATTGCGGCGCGTAGTAGTTTCGTCAACGCACTCCGTCTGAAGGGCTGGGAAGTTTCGGGGCCCTTCCGAAAGTTTCCGCCCCCGTATGTTCGACTGGCTCCACACCCTGTTTTCGCGCGACCTCGCCATCGACCTGGGTACGGCGAACACGCTCATCTACATCCGCGGTCAGGGCATGGCCAAGGAGATGCTCGGCAGGACGCCGGGCAACATCGTGGCCATCCGGCCCATGAAGGACGGCGTCATCGCCGACTTCGAAATCACCGCCGCGATGCTGCGCTACTTCATCCAGAGCGCGCACAACCGCAAGACGCTGGTGAACCCCCGCATCATCATCGGCATCCCGTCCGGCATCACGGAGGTGGAGCGCCGCGCGGTGCGCGAAGCGGCCGCCAACGCGGGCGCGCGGGAGGTCTACCTCATCGAGCAGCCCATGGCTGCGGCGATTGGCGCGGGCCTGCCGGTGACGGAGCCCAGCGGCAACATGATCGTCGACATCGGCGGTGGCACCTCCGACGTCGCGGTCATCAGCCTCGCGGGCATCGTGTTCGCCAAGTCGGTGCGCATTGGCGGCGACAAGCTGGACGAGGCGATCATCCAGTACGTCAAGCGCAAGTACAACCTGCTCATCGGTGAGCGCACGGCGGAGCTCATCAAGATGGGCATCGGCACGGCGTACCCGACGGACGAGGTCATGACCATGGAGATCAAGGGTCGCGACCTGGTGGCCGGCGTGCCGCGCACGCTCACGGTGTCCAGCGACGAGGTCCGCGACGCGCTCGCCGAGCCCGTCAACGGCATCGTCGAAGCGGTGAAGCTGACGCTGGAGCGCACGCCGCCGGAATTGGCCGGTGACATCGCCGACAGGGGCATCGTGCTGGCCGGTGGCGGCGCGCTGCTCAAGAACCTGGACACGCTCCTGCGCGAGGAGACCGGCCTGCCGGTGTTCCTCGCCGAGGACCCGCTCTCCGCCGTGGTGATTGGCGCGGGCAAGGCGCTGGAGTCGCTCGACATCCTCCGCCAGGTCTGCCAGCCGGGCTGAGCCTCCCGCCCTTCGCTGCACCGTGACGGCGCCGGACCCGCTTCTTCAGGGGTCGGCGCCGTTCGCGTTTCCGGACGGCGGGGTGCCAGCGCCAGCGGGGGCCTTCGGCGGGGGCAGCCCGGTCGGGGTGAACACCCGCGCCTCGCAGTTGGGCCGGCGGGCCTCGCGGTCGTTCTCCTGCTGGTTCCAATGCCGGAGGAGGTCGCCCCGCGGGTGGATGATGATGCGGTGGCTGAACTCGCGCTCCACCTTCGTGTCCATGCACGCGTCGAAGGCGAGCCGCGTCCAGGGGCGGGCGGCGCGGACCGCGAAGCCCCCGAGCGCATCCAGTCCTTCGAGCCCGTCGAGCCGCGCGTTGAACACCGTGTAGCCCTCCTTCGCCTCGGCGCGGGCATGGGTCAGGACCGCGGCGGCGCGCAGGCCCGGCGCAAGGCGGGAGAACGCCGGGGTGACCTCGCCGGTGTGCAGGAACTTCAGCAGCGCTTCCCGGCCGAGCATCAGCGGCAGGGACGCGTTGAACAGGTGCTTCGCCCTCGCGTCGCCCGTGCGCGCCAGCTCCAGGGCGAGCAGCGCGGCGACCTCCGGATCCAGGCGGGACAGCACCGCCTCGGACTCCTTCACGGCCAGCTCCATCGCGTGCTTCGGGTCCTCCAGCACGTCCCGCGTGAGGCCCAACACGGCGCGGTCGGTGGCGGACGGCAGCGACATCCGCTCCGGCTCCTTGGGTGAGCGACGGCCGGTGAGCAGGTTCAGGAGCATCATCCGCTCGGGCTGACGGCCCAGGGGGGCGGGGATCCAGTCCTGCAACACATAGGGCGTGTGCGCGGGGCCCACGGCCTCCGCGAGCCGGCCCGCCAGCACCAGGAACTCCCAGCTCCGGCGGCGAGGGTCCTGGCCGAAGCGGTGCACCAGCGCCGTCGCCGCGTCCCGACGCCAGGCGCGCAGGTGGATGCGGACGAACAGCTCCAGTTGCTCCACGCTTTCGGGCGGATGCTTCGCCGCGAGCGCCTCCGCCATTCGCGAGGTCTCACGCACGCGCTCCAGGGAGGCGTCCTCCGCCTGCTGCCGCGACCGCAGCGGATCTTCCAATTCCTGACGCCAGCGGGCCTCCAGCAGCGCACGGCCGACGTCGGGCGAGTCCGGGAAGCGCTTCGCCATGCCCTCGTATTCAGGCAGGGCCAGGGAGGACAGCACCTCCATCGTGCGGGCCCGCCGCAGGTAGAGGGCGGGCAGCGGCTGGTCGCGGAACGCGTTCTCGTGCTCGTAGTAGCGCTCCAGGGTCGGCTTGCCCTGGCCCACGTGGAAGAGCAGGTCCTGCGCCAGGGATTGGGCGCCCGGGTCGTTCTGCCATTGGTGCATCAGCATCCAGGCGAAGGCCTGGGTGTTCTTCGCGCGCGGGTCCCTGGGCGGCTGCGCGGGGGCCTGCGCATCCGCGAGCAGGACGCTGCGGGCCCCCAGCTCGCGCGCGCGGACGTTGTCCGCCTCCACCTCCGCGACGGCGGAGGCCACCTGCCCCGCGGCCTGCCAGCGGCCCGCCTCCATGTGGGCGAGCACGGTGGACTCCCAGTTCGCCTTCGCCACGACGAGCTGCTCCTCCGGGAAGAGCACCGACCCGACGCCCGACAGGGGCCGGCGGCCCGCCAGGTCCGTCGGGTGCGACGCCGAAAGCGAGTGGCCTTCCAGCGTCGCCGCGCCGCGCACGTTGTAGACGAGGTGCTCGCCGTCCGTCGGCAGCACCACGTCCTCGAAGGCCCACTCCGAACCGGGCCAGTTCGCCTTGGCGTGCGGCGCCGCGTCGTTCTCCACCTTCACGACGCCGTCGATCCGCGCTCCGGGAGCCACCGACCAGTGCTGCGTGCCGATGCGCACCTCCACCGGCCGCGACAGGCCATTGACCACCGTCACGGCGCGCTCGTGGCCCATGGAGAGCAGCGCGCCGCCCAGCCCCACGCCTGCGCAGAGGCCCAGCACCGCACAGCCGACGACGCCCGCGCGACGCAAAGACCGCCGCGCCGGGGGCGGCACCTGCCCGATGACCTGGAGCGGCGCCGAAGGGACGGCACGCACCAGATAGTCATTGAGCGGCCACACCCGCAGCCCGAACACCGTCACGGCGCGCTCGGCGACGAAGGGGGCTTCGGGCGCGGTGGACGCGGGCCGGCCCTTCCACCGCAGGCCCGTGCCCAGGAAGGAAGGCGTCCGGGGCGTCGGGGCCGAGGTGACGAACGCGCCCCGGTCCTCCACCAGCGCGGCGAGCAGCTCCCGCGTGGGCCCCGGGCGCTCCTTCTCCAGCCTTCGCACCAGCAGCGCGTGCACCTTCCAGGTGTCTCCCCGCGCGAGCGCCTCCGACAGCGCGACGTCCGTCGGCAGCAGCTCGGCCAGACGGGGGGCGCGCTCCAGCAGGCCGCTGGGATCCGTGGGAAGTGCGAGGGAGGACATGGGGGCGCATTCAACCCATCACCCGGAGGGTGGGGGCAAGCCCCCGGCCCCTGAATCCCCTCCTTGAATCCCCTCCAGCGGGTGCCGGATGCTCCGCGCCATGGACGCAATGGACATCGGGATCCTCTCCGTGATTGTGGCGCTGGGGCTGGGCCGCTTCCTCCAGATGCGAGACATGCGCCGAGCCCCCTCCCAGGAGGAGGCGGTGACGCCCCGCAAGCTGACGCCGATGCGAATCACCGCCCGGGTGCTGCTGGGCTACGCCTATCTCATGGCCGCGGTGATGATGGTCCGCTTCCTCGTCGGCCGGATGTAACGCCCCCGGCCGACGGGCCGGCCCTCAGTGCTTGCCGTACTCCAGCTTCGTGCCCTTGCGCTGCGCGTAGATGTACGCCTCCATCGCGCGCATCCTCGGGTCCCCGTCCGCCAGCGGCTTGCCGCGCGCAGGGTTCTCGATGCACCAGTTGATCATGTCGCGCAGCAGCGCCACGCGGCCCAATTGCACCTGGTACTTGGGATAGGTCTCCGGGTGGGTGTTGGACGCGTCCGGATGGCACATGTCACACGACACGCCCACCGTGCCGCCCACGGCCTCCGCGTCGTGGAACACGCGGTGGCCCTCCTTCACGAAGGCCTGCGTGGAGTCCGCCCACACCTGCTCGTCGCGCTCGGAGAACGCGCCGTAGGTGTGGCCCGTCTGCACGTTCGCCTTCTGCTGCTGGGGCACCGCCTTCGCGCCGGACTCCGCGCCCACGCCGCCCTGGCGCACGTCGCTGCCGGCCGGCTTCGAGCCGGGATTGGGCTGGGGAGCGGGTGACGGAGACTTCTTCGCGTTGGGGGGCGTGGCCTGCGCCAGCGCCGGGCCCGGGACATCGTCCCAGAGCGCGTCCGGGTTCTTCTGGCGCCAGTCGCTCATCAGCTTCGCGGAGGCACGCATCGCCTGCTCGCGCGTGAGCGTCTGGCCTTCCTTCACGCCCTCCACCTCCAGCGACGTCTCACCGTCGCACAGGCCCAGCACCAGGTTGCCGTCCTTCGATGCTGGCAGGGCGTGCTTCGGCAGGGGCTCCGACACCGGAGGCGCCGGCTTCGCGACGGGGGAGGTGGCCAGCGCCACGCCGCCGGCGAAGGACAGGGCCGCGCACGGGACCACGAGCAGCTTCATTCGCAAGGTCATGAGAGGGGTCCTCGTCGGGGCTTTCAGTAGGTGGGCAGCTTGGGCTTGGGGGGCGACGCCTGCTTGCCATTGGAGGCCAGGTAGCCGGAGCGCACGGTGATGGGGTCGCGCTGCCAGAGGTTGCGGGCAGCCCCTCCGGCGCGTACGGCCACGGCCACGCGGTGGACAGCATCCCGTGGAACTGGATGTTGCCGATGCGGTTGCTGAGCAACTGGTGCGTGTGGCCGTGGATGACGGTGACCTTGTCGTACGGCTTGAGGATGGCCTGCACCTCGTCCGCGTCGTCGGTCCAGAAGTTCCACGGCTTGTAATACTTGTAGAGCGGCGAGTGGCTGAACACGATGAGCGGGGTGCTCTTCGCCACCTTGGCCAGGTCGTTCTGGAGCCACTGGCGCTGTTCGCCGCCGACCTCGAAGCGGGACTGGATGCCATTGTCCAGGCCGGCGACGATCTTCATCCGCTCCATGGGGGTCAGCTTGCGCTCCGTCCAGAAATCCTTCTCATGGATGGAGTTGAGCACCCTCATGGATGGAGTTGAGCACCACGAAGTGCACGCCCTTGTGGTCGAAGGAATAGTTGGGCGCGCCGAACAGGTCGCGCCACAGCTCGCCCATGTCCAGGAACCAGTCGTGTTCGCCCACCATCATCTTGATGGGGGCCTTCACGCTCTTGAGGATCTGCGCCCCCAGCTTCAGCTCCCCCGCCTGCCCCAGCTGCGCCAGGTCCCCGCCGAACAGGACGAAGTCCGGCTGGGGGTCCAGCGCGTTGACGTCGTCCACGGCCTTGAGGATGGCGCGCACGAAGCGGTCGTTCAGCTTGTTCTCATACAGGTGCGTGTCGGAGATGTACGCGAAGGAGAACTTCGGCTTCTCCCCCTGGGCTTCCGCCACGTTGACCAGCTGGAAGCTCTGGGGCGTGAGCTTGCCCATGCCCGCGACGATGCCGGCGGAGATGCCCGCGACGCGCAGGAAGGCGCGGCGGTCCAGATGCTTCAGGCCCTCGAAGAACGCCTGACGCTCTTCATGGTGCTTCGTTTCGATGCTCCGGAACTTGTTGCCCATGGCGCGCCTCCGCTATTGCTGCTTGGTGGTCGTCACCGGGGTGACGTCGCCGTAGATGCCCAGGTCCGCCGGGTTCTTCACGTTCAGGTCCGGGTTGGGAGCCAGGTCGCCCAGGTTGCCCTTCTTGCCCAGGGCCACGGCGGTGTCCCGCTCCGGCCGGGTGTTCTTCCGGGCGCGCTGCTTCGCGAGCTGCTCCTTGTTGAGCTTGTCGAACTTCGTGTCCGTGAGCGCGAAGAGGAACGCCACCACGTCGTCGATTTCGGGCTCGGTGAGGCCCAGCCGCTGCATCCCGCCGTCGAGGAAGGGGTTGGCCACGCCGCCCTTGTTGTAGTGGTCCATCACGTCCCACAGCGTGGTGAGCGACCCGTCGTGCATGTACGGCCCGGTGATGCCCACGTTGCGCAGGGTGGGCGTCTTGAACGAGCCCACGTCGTTCTCCTGCTTCGTCACCAGGAAGCGGCCCAGCTCGGAGAACTCCGTCTGGAGCGCCAGCTCGTCGATCTGCTTCTCGTCGCCGGTGCGCACCACCTGCACGCCCTTGCGCGCCAGGGTGACGAAGTCCTGCTTGTGCGCGGCGACGCCGATGTTGTGGAACTTCTGGTCGCTGAACAGCGGCGACACGGCGTTGCCCGCGTGACAGGAGTTGCAGCGCGCCTTGCCGTTGAAGAGCGCCCAGCCGTTCTTCTCCGACGCGGTGAGCGCCTTGGAATCCCCGGTGATGAATTTGTCGAAGCGCGCGCTGCCGGAGAACTGCATCCGTTCGAACGCGGCGATGGCCGCCGCCAGGTCGTCGTAGTTCACCTCGCGGCCGAAGACCTTCTGGAACTCGGCGGCGTACTCCGGGATGGCCCGCACCTTCTTCACCACGGACTCGGCGTCCGGCATGCCCATCTCACGCGGGTTGAGGATGGGCAGCTTCGCCTGGTCCTCCAGCGTGCCCGCGCGGCCGTCCCAGAACTGGGTGGCGTTGAAGAGCGCGTTGAGCACCGTGGGGCTGTTGCGCGTCACCTTCTGCTGACGGATGCCCTCCGACAGCGGCTTGCCGTCGGTGAAGCCCAGTTCCGGCTCATGGCACGTCATGCACGCCACGGTGTTGTCCGCCGACAGGCGCTTCTCCCGGAAGAGCTTCTCCCCCAGCGCCACCTTCTCCGGCGTGGGCTCCGAGCCCGGCGGCACCGCCAGCCGCCACAGCGTCGCGGAGACGCCGGGGGGAAGGGGCGGAGGGCTGGTGGAGGGGGCCTGCGAAGGCGGGGAGGCCGCGAGCCCCACACCGGTGTTCAGCACCACGGCGAGCACCGTGACGACGCCCGAAGGCAGCCGCATGACACCCCTCCCGCCAGCCTTCAGGAGCCCACGCGGGACATCCGCGCGACCTGCGGCCGGATGCCTCTCATTTCACGCAAGACGGGCAAGCCGGGCAATGTCACTCCGACGCGAGGGTGCGTGAAGTGTCTTGGATTTGAACCTCGGGACTCCTGCTTCATCTTTCCACGGAGGCTGAACGCTGGCTCACGTCCGCGATGGCCTTGCGCAGCCAGGCGTGCGCCGGGTCGTGTTGCATGCGCTCGTGCCAGAGCTGACTCACGGTGAAGCCCGCGAGCTCTAGGGGAGGGCGCAGCAGCTTCAGCCGGAATGCGGGCGCCAGCAGCAACGCCATGCGCTCCGGGGCGAGCAGCAGCAGGTCCGTCCGGGCGACCATGAAGACGGCCAGGAAGAAGTGCGGCACCGCCACCATGACCTGACGGGACTTGCCCAGGCGGGCCAGGGCCTCGTCCGCCAGACTTCCCGTGCCCCCCAGGGGCGCCACGCTGATGTGCCCGTGCTCCAGATAGCGCCCGAGCGTCAGCCGCCCCTTGGTGACGGGGTGGCCTTCCCGGGCGAGGCAGACGAAGCGCTCCTGGAAGAGCGCCTGGACGCGGAAGGCGGAGGACATGTTCCCGAAGATTCCCAATGCCAGGTCCAGGCTGCCCCGTTCGAGCGCGTCCTCCAGGCCCTCTCCGGGCCCGCGCACGCGCACGGACACGCCCGAGGCCACGCGGGTGAGTTCCTGCATCAACGGTGGGAGCACCACCATGCCCGCGAGGTCCGCCGAGGACAGCCAGAAGGTCCGCCGCGCCGTGGCCGGGTCGAACTTGCGAGCACCGTGCAGTGCCCCGCGAAGCTGCTCCAGCGCCGCGCGCAACACCGGCGCCAGCGACTCCGCCAGCGGCGTGGGCACCATGCGCCCGCCACTGGGGACGACCAGCGGGTCGCCCAGCCGGTGGCGGAGCCGGGCCAGCGCGTGGCTCACCGCCGACTGGCTCACCCCCAGCCGGACCGCGGCGGCGCGGTTGCTGCCCTCGGTGAGGACGGCGTCCAGGAAGACGAAGAGGTTGAGGTCGCGGACATCGATGTGAAGGTTGTTCATGAGGGAGGTGACGACGTTTCAGTCCGTTCAATCACATCCCCAGGCTACCTTTCCCCGTGTCACCCGCACCAGGAGCCCCCATGAATCGCCTCGCCCTCGCCGTCGTGTCCACGCTGTGCCTCGCCACCCAGGCGTTCGCCGCCGAACCGCCCAGCCTCGTGGGGCACTGGAAGTCCACGCAGTGCGAGGTCCGTCCGGGTGGGGGCGACCAGAAGTATTACGTGAAGCGCGACTTCACCTATTCGAAGGCGGACTCCAAGGCGATCATCACCTTCTACGCGGACGGCACGTGTGACGAGGCGAAGAAGATGTCCCGCGTGGTCATCACCGGCCCCTATGCCGTGCGCTCTCCGGCCATCGACAAGGCGGGCGCGACCCAGGGCGCGTCTCCTGCCCACTTCCTCTTCTCCACGCTGAAGATCACGCCCCTGGCGGACGGCTTCGCGCAGTACCTCAACAGCGCGCCCGCCGGGACGTGTGGCACGCAGAAGTGGGCGGTGGGCAAGGAGCAGGATGTCACGGGCACCAATGGGTGCTCCATCATCTTCTCCTTCAACACCTGCCCCTGGGAGCAGGACGTCGTGAAGGTCACGGGGGATGAGCTGTTCTTCGGAGCCCGGCCAGCCACCGGAGGTTGCAACGCCGACGCCACGCACATGCCGTCGGAGCTCCAGGTGCCGCTCAAGCGCGCGAAGTAGCCTCGCGGCCTAGTAGGTGGTGGCGCGCAGGGTCACGTTGGCGAAACCCGAGACACTCCGCACGGAGACGTACCAGGTACCCGCCGCCGGGTTGGTGATGACGCAGTACTCTGCGTTGCCGCTCGTACCCGGACGGCAGGTATAGGACGACGTGGTGGGCATGGCGCTGTGGACGTAGAGGTCCCCATTTCCCGTACCGCCGATCAACTGCGCGTTGAGGGAGGGGGTGCCCGCCGCGACGGTGAAGGAGCGGTGGATCCACTCGCCCGCCGTGGAGGACGACAGGGTCTCCGTCAGGCGGTTGTTGATGGGCCGGTTGCGGATGTTCGTCACCCACGGCTCGATGGCCGAGACACGGCCGAAGATGATCGGATGGTCGGCCAGGCCGCAACCTACGCCCCCGCTCGTCAGGCCCGCGAGAATCTTGCCGGACGCACCGTTGACGACGAGGGGCCCGCCACTGTCTCCCTGGCAGGTGCTCTGCCCCGCGACGCCCCCTGCGGCGAGCTGATACGCGGAGAGCGGTCCATCGAGGGGATCCGTGTACGTGGTGATGGGCAGCTCCACCTTCCTCAGGTCATCCGGCGGAGTGCCCCCCTGGACCAGCACACCCCAACCCGTCGCCGTGGCGGAGACACCCACGTTGGTGCGGCCCGCCGCCACATCCGCCGCGGTGGCCATGGGGATGCCCTTCACCGTGGTGGTATTCAGGGTCAGCGGAGAGGCGAGCCGGATGAGCGCGACGTCCTTGTCGAGCGTGCCGCTGTATCCTGGGTACAGCAGGAAGTCGGCCACCTGCACCACCTGTCCCGAGGACGCCATCGTGCTGCGCGTCGCGCTGCCCACGCCAAGGCTGAAGTTCGCGGGGTTCCTGCCGAAGACACAATGCTGCGCGGTGAGGACGTACCATTGCCCCAGGATGGCTCCGCCACAGAAGTGCGAGCCGCCGTTCCGCAAGGAGGCCTGCCAGGGAAAGTCCGTGATGGCCGCGGCGGTACCGCCGACAATCTCCTGCGCCACCTCCCCCACCCCGACGTTGTCAGCGGTCAGGTCCTGGGGGCCACAGCCTCCCATCAACGCCACGCCCATCGCGCCCAGCGCCCAGGCGTGACGAAAGCGGCGCGAAGACACCCTGGGACACACTGCGGACTTCGACGGGAAGGAGGCCACGGAGAAACACTCCAGGTGAGAGGTTCGTGGCGGTCATTGCAGACGGCATGCCCGTGGGCAACCTCCTGTGATGACATGAGACGCGAGCCCGCCACCCGTGCCCGTGACACGTCAGGGCCCGCGCCTGACGCGTCCGCGACGACAGTGTGCCTCCACGCTGGTCCCACTGCCTCTCGGGACATACGCTCCCGGGGGATGACGGAATCGCGAGCCGCGGACGCGTTCGAAGCGCTGGCCTCCTTTCTGGAGGCGAACGACAAGGACCATTGGATCCGCAAGGGCACACCGACCCACGAAGCGCCGCACCCGCTCTGGGCGCACCTGGTGCCCTCTTCACTGCGCGCGTTCGTCGCACGCTGCGGGTATCCGTCCATCCTGGCTCCGAAACTCCGCATGACCCTCGTGCCCCTGCACCTGCAACCCGCCATCGGGCTGGCGGAGCCCGGCTTCGACTGGCACCTCTACAAGGCGCTCCTCCAGACGGCCGTGCGTCGCGCCAATGGCGCATTCTTCGCGGGCCATGACTTCTCCGACGTGGGCGGCTGGTGCCTGAGGAACGATGGGAAGGGCGAGCGCGTCTGGGGCGTCGAGGACAGCGTCGCGATTCCCAGCGATGACCAGGGCGCCTTCGAGGACTGGCTCATCGCCCGGATCGAAGAGGTGCACCGCGAGGCCACGGCGGCGGGAGCCACGGCGAAGAAGAAGAAGCCGCCGCGCCCCCCCTCCCATGAGCTGCGCATGTATGACGAATACGTGTCCCTGTATCCCGTGGATGTGATTCAGGACGCGAAGTGGCCCAGCGGCAGGGCGAAGTCGGAGGGAGCGTTTCTCGACAACAAACCTGAGGGGCCCTTCCGCTTCTTCTACGCGACCGGAGCGCCCCTGGCTTCTGGCCACTTCGAGAACGGGGTGCGGCAGGGCACCTGGCGGTATCACCTGCCGCCAGACCACACCGAGGATGCCAGAGAGAAGCGGCTCTGGGGCGAGGGGGAGGTCAAGGAGGGGCTCGAGGAGGGCCCATGGATCGGCAGCGATTCCGGGAGCCCTCGGGAGCGGACGCGCGTGTTCCGGTCCGGCGTGCTTGAACGTCCGGGCTGACCTGTCGAGCGTGCGGCCAATCGACAGTCATGCGCAGGTTCGCACCCGCGCGGTCGGCGGCGCACTGAAGACGTGCGGACCCTACGGTTCGGGGACGCGCAGGTCGCGCGAGCGCAGCAGCATCGCGGACGCGGTGGCGGGCGCGAGCACCGACGCGACGATGATGCACCAGTCCCACGGGCCCCGGGCCCGGACCGCGTTGAAGGTGATGGCCTGCACCAATGTCAGACAGGCATCCGCCGTGGTGAGCCGGCCCAGAAGCGTGGCCAGTCCATTGCGCCAGCGACGTCGCAGCAGCAGCAGGCCCGCGATGAGCCCCGCGTCGAACAACACCCAGCCGCCCTGCACCCAGCGCGAGGGGAACCACGGGGCGCTCACCGGCAGCGCGAGCAGCGCCGTCCACGGCACCAGCAGCGCCGTCAACGAGCGCACGAAGAAGCGGGGCCGCCGCAGCAGCGTGACGAGGCCGAACTTCACCAGGCTGCCCCGCGCGAAGGCTCGCAGCGCGTCGTAGATGGCCCACGCGGCCGGTTCGTCCGAAGGGTGGGAGAGGAAGAGGGGCACCCAGGCATCGGGGCGGAACTTGGCCTTGAAGGCGCGCAGGCCCTCGAAGTCGAACAGGGGCCGGCCGGCGGTGCGCGCGAATCGCAGCCATGGGCGCACCTCTCCCGAAAGCGGCGCCAGACCCAGCGTCACGTACCGGCGGCCGTTCGTGGCGGCGGCGCGCATCGCGGCATCCACCAGGGTCTCCGCGGTGCCGTTGGGCGCGGAGGGTTCACGCAACAGGTCCTGGAGGAACCAGCCGTCGCGCGCGAACACGGGCGTCACCGACAGGAAGCCCACCACGCGGCCCTCGACCTCCGCGACGAAGGCCCTGCGCTCGCCAGCGAAGGCGTCCGGCGCGAGCCCTACCAGGAAGCCCATGGTCGCCATCCGCCTGGAAGCCAGCCAGTGCTCGGCCAGGACCTCCACCGCCTCGCGCAGCGGGTGGCCCGGCGTCTCCATCACCTCCGCGGGCACCTCGCGCACGCGGACGCCGTGGGCCCGGGCGCGGCGCAGTTGTTCACGCAGGCTGCGGCTGCCGCGCACCACCGCCTCCCAGTTCGCCGGGTCCCACACCGGCTGCTCGCCGATGGGCAGCTCGTGGAAGGGGACGAGCTGGGAGAACCGCGCCTCGGTGGCGAAGAAGCTCACGCGCCGGCCCGCGCTCCGGGCCGCCTGATGGAAGCCCTCCACCAGGGCCCGCACCCGCTCCGGCGCGGTGATGGGACCGCCTCCCGCCACCCACGCGCCGCCCGTGTCCACGTACGCCACGCACCCGTCTCCGGCGGGCGCGAACCAGTAGCGGAAGCCCGGTTGCAGCACCTGGAAGGACGTCGCGTTCCAGCCGTGTTGGCGCAGGAGCGCCAGCACCCGTTCGCGCTCGTCCCCCACGCCTGGGACGGAGGGAAGAGGAAGGGTCATGTCGTTGGGATTCAAGCTACGCCCCACCCTGCCCCGCCGCCAGACAAAGCCATCCCGAGCCTCCGGGCGAGCAGGGCCCTCGTGGAGCGTCCGCCTTCCCGGACAGGGCGTGCGGGGCAGCCCTTCCCGGGGTGGAACATGCGGCGGGATGGATCCAATCGGGTCGCTGAAACGCACCATGGGGGCGGGTTGTGGCAACGCTTCAGCGCCTCCAGGGGACGGCCCTCTCTTGGGGGCGCTGAAGCGCGTGGTTCAGCGCAGCCGCTCGAAGGCCTGGAGACAGAACTCCGCGAAGGCGTACCTTGGCGGGGTTTGGAGGCGGCGGCCCGGCCACGCGACGTCGGACGGACTCAGTAGTTGTAGGCGACCGTACCGCTGCAGGTCGTGGCACCGTAGCAACCGGCGCGAATGGTGTACGTGCCCGCGGAAGGCACCACGAAGGAGAAGCTACGGACCGTCGTCCTCCGCGTCGTCCCCTCCACCCGTGTCCCCGGACGTGCGTCCGAGCAGCCGGTCCACCTCCGCGTGCGCGGCCTCCTCCTGGTCCGCGCTGATGCGGCGGTAGACCTTGAGCGAATGCACCACGCGGTGGGAGTGCTTCCACAGCGCGCTCGAGCCGCTCGACGGTGAGCGCTTGCGCGGAGACGGCAGCATCGAGGCGAGCACCGCGCCCTGGGCCACGGTGAGCTGGGACGCGGACACGCCGAAGTGCTCGCGCGCCCCGGCTTCAATGCCATACACGCCGTTGCCCCACTCCACGACGTTGAGGTACAGCGCGAGGATGCGCTGCTTGGTGAGCGCCTCCTCCAGCCGGTGGGCCAGCATCAGCTCCTTCGCCTTGCGCAGGAGGCTGCGGTCCGTGGACAGCCAGAGGTTCTTCGCCAGCTGCTGCGTGAGCGTGGACGCGCCCCGGCCCAGCTTGCCCTCCTCCACCGCCTGCCCCACCGCGCGCGCCAGCTCCACCGTGTCCACGCCGTCGTGCAGGTAGAAGCTCGCGTCCTCGGAGAGGAGCACCGCGTCCACCGCGGGCTTGGAGATGGCGGACAGGGGCACCCACTGCTGGCGACGGCGGGGCTTGCGGCCGGCCTCGCGCGCCTCGGCCGCCCGCTGCTCCATCAGCGCCGTCGTCTTCGGGTTCTCCTTCGCCAGGGGACGTGGGTCCGGCAGCGTGACGTACGCGTGCGTGGTGAATCCCAGCCCCGCGACCAGCAGGCCTCCCAATACCCAACGCCCCCACCGCCGACGCCGTGGCTTGCCGGGTGGGACCTCCGGCGGCGCGACCGGGGCGGACACGGGCTCCGCGCTGGAGACAGGGGCTGCCGTGTCGGTGGACGCGGCAGCGGGCTCCGAGCCGGGCTCGGAGTTCGGGGCTTCGGGCGGACCTTCGACTTCGACCTTGGACATCGCCAGCCGTGTCTAGCGCCCGGCGCCCGTGGCGTCACCCTTCACGGCGAGCTGGACGGAGGCCATGCGCTGCGGCTCGGGCGAACGCCAGCGCTCGTCCACGGCGGCGAAGCCCGCGACCAGCTCTCCGGCCAGGTAGCCGCGCGTCTTCTTCCCCTTGCGGCGCAGCCAGTCGTTGACGATGCGACCCTTCTCATCCCGCCGCGCCTCCGGCTGCTGGAGGTTGAAGCGCGAGCGCTTCACCAGACCGCCGGACTTGTGCACGAACGTCACCGTGCCATCCGCGCCCACCCGCTCCACGATGCCGATGTGCGTGAGCCCATCGTTGATGAGCCCGTCGCGGTTGCGGTCGAACGTCTCCTTGAAGAACACCAACGCCCCCGGCGTGGGCGCGTCCGAGAGCATGCCCAGCGCCTGCGCCTTGCGGTGGATGGCGGTGACGCCGTTCTCCTCCGGCATCACGTCGTCGGGCAGCAGGTCCAACCGCCGCTGCTGGAAGGCCAGCCGCGCCATCCCCGAGCAGTCGTCGTTCATCGTCTGACTCACCGACGCCAGCGTCGTCAGCCCCACCCAGGACTTCGCCCGCCACAGCGCCCGCTCCGCCAGCACCACCGGCGTGGCCCGCTTCGTCGTCGCCTTGTTCGCGGCCTCGGCCGCGCCCCCCCACACCAGCGCGCTCACCAACGCGCCCACCCACACGCCTCGTCCCATGCGCTCGCGACAGAGCAATGGGCGTGCCCGGCCCACACCGGGCCCCACGTGTCCACCTCATGACGGGAAACGCTCGCGACGCCTGCATGGGATGGGCAAGGAAGTTCCCACCCACGGCAACGGCGCGCCCTGCCCTCTGGCGGCGCGCCAGCGGAGGTTCAGGGGAGGGACACGGCCGGTTCGGAAACGTCCGTCGCGGCGTTGTTCCACCGGGGACCGTCCATCAACCGCGTCTTGCCCAGGGTGGACAGGGTGCGCACGTGCTCGTCGTGGAGGTTGGCGGGCATCCCTCCCACGGTCTCATCCACGTCGGCCGGGTCGAGGAGGTCGGCCTCATCGTCCGGCCCCACGAGCACAACCCCCTCGGAAGGCATCACCTCATCCCGGGAGTCCAGGAGCGGCCCGCACCCCTTGCTGACACATCCGGGGCGGAACCCTTCCACCGAATCCCGATGCACGGAGGCCGGATGGACGTGCGGGACCGGGGCAGCGCGAGGGGGCGCATACCGGGCCGCCGCGGGCATCGTGGGCGGTCCGAGGTGCCGCCAGGAGTGTCTCGGATCCTCCGACCGCGCCCGGGCCTCCATCGTGACCAGCAGGGGCAGGAACACCCCCAGCACCGCCCATTGCGCCAGGGCGCCGGGCATCCGCGAGCGCGGGCCGGGCAGCACCTGCGTGCGCAGGTTCGCGAGGATGAACGCGACGCCAATGGCCGTGCACAGCGCCAGCGACGCCACCGCCACGCCCTGCGCCGTCCAGGAGATGGAGGACAGTTGCCGGAACCGGAGCGCCCCCATGGCCGCCTCCCGGCCGCGCTCGCCCCAGGCCGTCGCGGGCCCGGCCAGGCCATAGCCCACCGCACAGGCCGCCACCCACACCACCGCGCCATGGGCCTCGCGCCGCAGCACGGACCACTGCGCCAGCCCCATCACCACGCCCAGTCCCAGGGGCGCCAGTGACTGGGACACCCCCAGGCTCGTGGCCAGTGCGCGAGAGCCGACCAGCCCCACCGCGAGGCCCAGCGCCGTCACCGTCACCCACCCGGCCGCCTGGAGGCCCGCCCTCCGCAGCACGCGCGATTGAAGGACGCCCAACAGCACCC
>SECN01000723.1 GCA_004173515.1 Myxococcaceae bacterium
CCAAGGATGCTGTCCAGGGCCGCGCCCTTGGTGTCGAGCTTGTTCTGCTTCGACGCCGGGTCGTTGAGGGCCTCGCCGTCGCGGTTGCCCAGGATGTTGGTGGAGTACCAGCCGTCCACATGCAGCGCGCGGTCGCGCAGGGCGGGCGCGAGCACCGTCTTGAGCAGCGTCTGCCCCGTCTTGCCATCCTTGCCGGCGATGGGCGCGCCGGTGCGCTTCGCCAGCTCCATCAGCGCGGGCACGTCCGCGGCGATGCTGGGCGTGAAGTTGGCGAACGGGATGCCGTCCACGATGGCCGCGTAGGCGTAGAGCATGGCGGGGCCGATCTCCGCGTCGTCCGCGTCCAGCGCCTTCTCGAAGGCCTCCGGCGTGGCGAACTCCGGCCGGCTGAGGTCCACGCTCTTCTCCGTGGAGGCCAGGTTCACCACCACCACGCGCTCCAGGCCCTGCTCCTTCTTGAAGCGGACGAGGTCCTCGCGGATGGCCTGCACCTGCTCACGCAGGCCGCGCGTCTTCTTCGTCGCCGTGCCGACGACGTTCTTGCAGAACCTCGCGTTGGAGGCCGCGGGCCAGGGCCGCATGCCCCGCAGGACAGGCGCCACGGCTTCCATCTGGCTGTCGGTCAGCACCGCGTGGTTGCGCGCCGCCTTCTCCAGGTCCTCGTCGAACAGATCCCAGCCGCCAAACGTCAGCGCGCCGTAATCGACGAGGCCCATGTCCTTCACACCCGCGAGCGGCAGCCCTCGCGTGTCCACCCGACCCCGTCGCAACAACTCCATCCCCGCCACTGCTGTCGTCGCCACCGCCCCGCCCAGACCCACAATCGCCACGCCCAGCCGTTCGCTGCCCGCCATGTGTGTACCGCCCCTTCCCCTCGACCGTTTCACCCCCGGCTCCCACGGCGACGCGTTGGGGGCGGCTCCGGGATGTTGGGAGCGCCCGGCGTGTGGAGGCGCCAGGGGCGCTCCATTCGCTGCGGGAGTTCCGGGAAAGTCGGCACCTGGGCGAGCGCTTTCAACTCAGCCTCCGGACTGTGGTGAATGTCCGGTGCTGGCGTCGTGCCTCGGGCCGGCGTCTGTCTTTCAGACGTGGCGCAGCTTCCACTGCCCGCGCCGGAAGAGGGCGGCGCTGGCCAGCCCCAGGGCGCCATAGGTGATGGCGATGGAGGCGAATGCCCCCGAGGGCCCCCACCCCAGGGGGATGGCGAGGAACCACGCCAGGGGCAGTTGCAGGCCCCAGGAGAAGACGAGGTTCGTCAGCGTGGGGGTGGTGGTGTCCCCCGCGCCGTTGAAGGCATGGGGCAGCACGGTGACGAAGGCATACAGGCCCAGGCTGCAACTGACGATGCGCAGGCAGCGCGTGGCGTGCAGGGCCACCTCCGGGTCGGGGGTGAAGGCGTGGATGAGCGGATCCGCGAAGACGAGGAAGCCCACGGCGACCACGGCGAGGAAGCCGAGCGTGTAGAAGCTGGCGCGCCACGCGGCGCGCTCCGCGCGGTCGGTGTCCCCCGCGCCCAGGCTCTGGCCCACCAGCGTGCCCGCCGCGTGGCTCAGGCCCCACGAAGGCTGCTGCGCGAAGAGCACCACGCGCATGGCCAGGGTGTAGCCCGCGAGCGCCGCGCTGCCGAAGGTGGCCATCAGGCGCATCAGCATGAGCCAGCTGGACATGGTCAGCAGGTACTGGAGCGTGGCGCCACCGGACAGCTTGAGCAGCGAGCGCAGCGTGTCCCCTTCCACGCACAGGTGACGGCGGCGCAATTCCAGACGTCCGGTGCCCTTGAGCAGGCGGTACAACTGGTACACGACGCCGGTGGAGCGGCCCACGGTGGTGGCCACCGCCGCGCCCAGGACGCCCATGGCGGGCACGGGGCCCAGGCCGAAGATGAACAGCGGCGCGAGCACGAGGTTGACGGAGTTGGCCAGCCACAGCGCGCGCATGGAGGTGGTCGCGTCTCCCGCGCCGCGCAGGACGGCGCTGATGAGGAACAGCAGCATGATGATGGGGAAGCTGGCCAGCATCAGCCGCGCGAAGGGCACGCCCAATTCCAGCACGCCCGGGGCCGCGCCCAGCGCCAGCAGGATGGGGCGCGCGAACACCGCGCCCAGCACGCCCATGGGGATGGACAGGACCAGTCCCAGCCCCAGGGCCTGCACGGCGGTGCGTCCGGCGCGCTCGGAGTCCTTCTGTCCGACGCGGCGGGCGATGAGCGCGGTGGCGCCGATGGCGAGCCCCAGCGGCAGCGTCTGGTAGAGCGTGAGCACGGACTCGGTGAGGCCCACGGTGGCGATGGCGTCCGCGCCCAGGCGGGAGACGAAGATGACGTCCACCAGCGCGAAGACGGACTCCATCACCATCTCCA
>SECN01000229.1 GCA_004173515.1 Myxococcaceae bacterium
CCCGTGGGCTTCGCTGCCTGGGCGGGCGTGGGCTGGGCCAGGAACAGCGCCATCACGAGGAACTCGATCACTGCGCGGCTCCACCCAGCACGGTCTCGACCGTGCCTTCGAAGGTGAACGTCTCATCCGGCGCGGACAGCTCGAAGCGGTCCGCGCGCATCCGGTAGTCGGGGCCCTGCATCGTCACGCCCTCATCGCCATGCGCCCGCTTCGCCGTGGCGTCGTAGGTGAGCCGCGGCGTGCGGGCCACCATGCCGTCACCGGTGCGCACGACGACACCTCCGCTGCCCACCCACTGCTTGGACGCGAAGCTGCCTTCCATATTCGGCGCGGTGATGACCGTGCCTCCCGCCATGGGCAGGGGCGAGCCCTGGGTGCCCTGGCCGGGGGGCACTCGCACGACGACGTCCGTCGCCTGCACCTCGCCGCCCGCGCGCCGGTAGTGCACGGTCCGGGCGGAGCCGGACACCATGAGCTTCTCGCCCTCGAAGGAGCGCAGGCGGGCGCCCTCCAGCACCACGTCCGGACGCGGTTCGGCCGAGGCGCCCTCGGCGGGACGGCGCGGCGCGCACGCGGTGGCGAGGAGTCCCAGGAAGCTCAGGGCAAGGAAGCGCGACACGGGTCTTCCTTATCACCGCACCGGGGCGGAAGCTGGGTCGGCGGGGGCCGGGGAAGCGTCCCGCGACGCCTCCATGACAGGGCGCGTCTTCCAACGTTGATGCATCCACACCCACTGTTCGGGTGCCCGGCGGATGGCGGCCTCGATGCGCTGCGACAGGGCGGCGGTGAGCGCCTGGACGGCCGCCTCGCGCTCCGTCACCTCCGGCGCGGGGACCTCCTCCATCGTAAGCCGGTAGCCCTCGCCGTTCCGCTGGCAGAAGCCCACCACCACCGCCGCGCCGGTGCGCAGCGCCAGGTCCGCCGCCGCGCGCGGGGTGGCCGCCAGCTCCCCGAAGAAGGGCACGAAGACGGACTGCACCTTCGTGTCCTGGTCGATGAGGATGCCCAGGATTTCGCCGCCACGGAGCGTGCGGAGCATGGCCCGCGCCGCGCCCTCCTGGCCGCGCCAGATGCTGCGCACCCCGCCCTTCGCCCGGAAGTCCTCCACCAGCGCGGTGAGGCGCGGGTCGCTGGTCTCCTTCGCGATGCTCTGGCTGGGGTAGCCCGCCTTCGCCACGCGCCGGGCGAGCAGCTCCCAGTTGCCCACGTGGCCGGAGACGAAGACGACGCCCCTGCCCTTCGCGAGCGCCGCCTCCAGCACGGCCCGGTCCTCCTGGGGCCAGGACACCAGGGCCTCCAGCCCGGCATCCAGCGCCCGCGTGGAGGCCACCTCCAGGGCGGCGGCGGCCAGGTGGCGGAAGGCGCCACGGGCGAGTGCGTCACGCTCCGCGTCGCTGCGGTCGGGGAAGGCGCGGGCCAGCGACTTGAGGGCCTTGCGGCGCTCGCCCCCGGCGATGGCGTAGGCCCAGCCGCCCAGCGTCATGCCCAGGGTTCGCGCGGCGCCCAGCGACAGGAACTGGAGCAGGCGCAACATCCCGGCGATGAGCAGGTAGCGCAGGTAACGCTTGAGGCGCTTTGTTAAGGGGGGACGCTCCACGACGCGTCTCCATATCCCATGCGCGAATACAACTTCGACGGCCTCATTGGTCCCACCCACAATTACGCCGGCCTCTCGCCCGGCAACCTGTCACCCGCGCCGCTCGCGACGCCGAACACCTCTTGCGCCTCACCTCCAGCGCCTCCGCCATGTGGACGGCCAACGCGGCCACCGTCGCGCCGTCGGTGGACACGGCGGACGGACGGGTGCACCTGACGCCCGCGAACCTCACGCAGATGTTCCACCGCGCCATCGAGGCGGACACCACGCACGCGGTGCTGCGCGCCATCTTCGCGGATCCGAAGCACTTCCAGGTCCATGCCCCGCTGCCGGGCGCCTCGCACTTCGCGGACGAGGGCGCGGCGAACCACACGCGCCTCTTCACCCCCGGCCACAAGGCCGTGCACCTGCTCGCCTGGGGCCGCAGCGCGTGGCAGGACGTGAAGGGCCCGCAGCGCTTCCCCGCGCGCCAGACGCTGGAGTCCAGCCAGGCCCTGGCCCGGCTGCACCAGCTCAGCCCGGAGCAGGTGGTGATGCCCCAGCAGCATCCGGACGGCATCGACGCGGGCGCGTTCCACACCGACGTGCTCGCGGTGGGCAACGGACGCTTCCTCATGCTGCACGCGCTGGCGTTCGCGGACCACCCCGCGCTCCTGGAGACGCTGCGCCAGAAGCTGGGCGCGGACTTCCGCTCCGTGGTGGCGACGAACGACGAGCTGCCGGTGAAGGACGCGGTGAAGGCCTACCCGTTCAACTCACAGGTGCTGTCGCTGCCGGATGGCACCATGGCCATCATCGCGCCCATCGAGAGCCGCGAGACGCCCCACGCGCACGCCTTCCTGCAACGCGTGGTCGCGGAAGACAACCCGGTGAAGGCGGTGCACTACCTGGACGTTCGACAGTCCATGAACAACGGCGGGGGTCCGGCGTGTCTGCGCCAGCGCATCTGCCTGACGGACGCGGAGCGGACCGCCATCACCGCGGACGTCTTCTACTCCCCCGCCCTGCATGAGGCCCTTGCCGCGTGGGTGCGCCGCCACTACCGCGAGGTGCTGCGCCCGGAGGACGTGAGGGATCCGCTGCTCGCGCGCGAGACGATGACCGCGCTTGATGAGCTGACGCGGCTGTTGAAGCTGGGCAGCGTGTACGATTTCCAGCAGTAGCCGTGCGTGCCTGCCTGCCCTCCGAAGCACCCTGCGAGGGCAGGCCCCCACGACTCCCTGATTCGGCGTGGCGAATGGCCGCCTGCGTCGTCCGGACACACCTTGAACGGTAAGGAGGTGAGGTCCCCATGATCCCCATTGCCATCCAGCAATACCTCCGGCGCCATCGCGTCCCCTTCGAGCGGTATGCCCACGCCCGGGCCGTGACCGCGACGGAGCTGGTGGACGTCCTGAACGTGCCCGGCTGGCGCGTGGCGAAGTCCGTCATCGTGAAGGCCAACCGGCAGCCGTGGATCGTCGTCGTGCCCGCGCTCACGACCGTGGACCTGCGGCAGGTCCGCGACACCCTGGGCGTGCACACGGCGCGGCTCGCCGCCGAGTCCGAGTTCGTCGACCACTTCCCCGACTGTGAAGTCGGCGCCGAGCCGCCCTTTGGAGAGCTGTACGGCCTGCCCGTGGCGGTGGACGAATCGCTGAGCCTCAACGAGCGGGTGTTGTTCCGCGCGGGCTCGCACGAGGAGGCGCTGGAGCTGCGCTTCCAGGACTTCGCGCGGCTGGAGTGGCCCCTGGTCGCGTCGTTCATCCAGCCGCCCGTGTCGTCGGAGCGCGGCTCGCAGGACAGCTATTCCTCGTCCATGGAAGGCTCCGGCGCTTCGGCCTGACTGCTTGGCGTCAAGGCGCGGGGGAGTCGCTGACCGTCCGCGGGTCGCGCAGGAACGGCTCGCGCGCCCGTGCCTTCGGATCCTCCAGCAGTTCGCGGCGATGTGCGTCCACCCGCGCACGCTCGTGTGATTCCAACCGCGCCGCCCAGGCCTCCACCTCCGCGCGCCGCACGCCTCCAGGGGGCATGAGCCGCAGTCCCTCGTGCACCGAGCGCGCCGCCGCGTCGTAGCGCGACAGCAGCTCCTGCAAGCGGGCCACCGCGAAGTGACTGTCCGGAGCGGGCAACAACCCCGCGACCGAGCGCCGCTGCTCCAGCGCGCGGGCCAGCAGGCCCTCCCGTTCAAAGCAGTCCGCCTCCAGGGAGAGCAGCCGCGCGCGCTGCTGGAGGTTCGTCAGGAACGGAGCCACCGCGTCCAGCGTGTCCCGCGCCCGCCGCGTCAGGCCCACCTCCTGCTGCCGCGCGGCCAGGGTGAAGGCCAGCTCCACGTCCTGGGGATGGCGCTTCGCGAGGGCCTCCAGGGACAGCAGGGCCTCCTTGAGCTTGCCTTGCGCGCGCCACACGTCGGCGCGCAGCAGGTGCGTGGACACGGCGTCCGGAGCCCGTCGCTCCACCTCCGCGCATGCCGCCTCCGCCGCGACCAGCTCCCCCTGGGCCAGCCGGCCACGGACCTCCTCCATCCACAGCGCGGTGGCTTCGGGGCGGCCCTCGAAGTGCTCCTTCGCCCAGGCGAGCCAGGCCAGTCCGAGCACGCGACGCTCGGGCGTGCCGACCAGGGAGCGCGCCAGCTCCGTGGCCTGCCCGGGGGCCTCGGGCGTGAGGGCCGCGAGCTCCTCCGGCGTGCGGGCCTGGGGCACCGCCTCCGACAGCAACACGCGCGCGTCACCGGCCTCCTGCGCCAGGCGGTACTCCAGGAAGGCCTGCGCGCGCCGCCCCAGGTGCAGCAGGGCCCTCGCCGCCACGCGGTGCGCCGGGGCATCCAGCGGCCGCAGGTAGAGCACGTGGTTGACGAAGGCCAACGCGTCCTTCGCGCCCGCCGCCCCGTCCCCCACGGAGGCCATCGCCACCAGGCGGTACAGCAGGTAGTCAGTCGGGTGCACGTCGATGAGCGACAGCCCCAGCGCGCGGACTTCCGCCCGGGGGGCTCGGGCCGACACGCGCGCGGCCAGCAGCGCTTCGGCGTCCTCCATCCTCCGCGTGCCCGGCACCAGCGCCACGAGCATCATCGCCGTGAGGCTCCCCGCCAGCGCCAGCGCGGGACCGGAGGGCAGCGGGAGGGTGCGCGCGCTTCGCGAGGACAGGCGCTCCGATTCGCGAGGCCGCGCCACGGCGCCCAGCACCACCGCCACCGCCACCGCGCACGCGGGCAGCTCCAGGCTGAAGTCGAACAGGTTGTGCAGCGCCAGCGCCGCCACGCCCGACAGCACCGCCAGCTCCCCGGGGCCATGGCCCTCGCGCCGCACCAGCGCCACGAAGCCCCAGACGCCCAGCGCCAGCAGCAGCAGGCCCGGCACGCCCCACTCCGTCGCCACCTGCAACACCGCGTTCTCCGGGTGCGTGAAGGTGTTGGGGTTCGGCTCGGTCTGGTAGCGCGGGAACGCGGACTCGAACGCGCCGCGCCCCATGCCCAGCACCGGGAAGGCGCGGGCCGCGCGGGCCATCATCGGCCACGGCTCCACCTTGCCGTGGCCCAGGGACTCCACGCTGTCCGCCGTGCGCGCCTCCGCCCACAGCCGGTCCGCCGCCAGGTACGCGCCCACCGACAGCGTCGCCAGCAGCCCCAGCAGCACCGCCGCGCCCCGGCCCCACGAGGGCCTCGCGGGCGTGCGCGCCTCCCTGCGCTGCTTCGACAGCCACGCGGCGAGCAGCACCTGCCCGAAGACGAAGAACACGATGCCCGCGCGCGACAGCGACAGCAGCACGCCCGCGCCGGACAGGAGCGCCGCCACCGCGAAGGGCCACGCGCGCGAACGCGGCTGCTTCGACAGCGCCAGCCCCACCGCCACCGTCGCCGCCAGCCCCAGGAAGCCCGCCAGGTGGTTGGGGTTGCCGAAGGGCGTCACCAGCGGCGGCCTCGCATGCACGTACGCCCGCAGGCCGAACAGCGTCTCCACGTTGAAGAGCGCATGGCCCAGGCCCACGGCCGCCACCGCCGCGCCCGTGAAGGCCAGCACCGACAGCAGCCGCTTGCGCGACGCCCGGGCCCGGCACACCTGCGCCGCCGCGAGGAACGTCAGGAGATAGGCCCCGTGCTTCGCCAGCTCCCGCCACGTCGCGGAGGGCTCCAGCGACACCGGCCGGAAGCCCGTGAGTCCCAGCGGCACGAGCACGTCCTCGCGCAGCGCCGCGGCCTCCGGGCTCACCCACCCGAGCACCGCTGGCGGCAGCGGCACGAGTTGCAGCGCGCACAGCAGCACGCCGCCCACCAGCGGCGCGGCCAGGAAGGGGATCCGGACAGATTCTCCCTGCCGGCGCGCGCCCACCCCCGCCAGCAGCGCGGCCAGCCCGGCCAGGACGCCCAGGGGCCAGGTCACCCAATGCGCCGCGCCGCCCAGCGCCACCGGGCCCAGCACCAGCAGCGCCGCGAGCGCCGCCTCGGCGGACAGGGTGTACCGGGAGACGCGACGGGACTCGGGAGCCATGCGGAGGGCGCGAGTATGTCACGCGGGCCGGGCGGGCCAGTTCCTTCCACCGACGGGCCGTCCCTTCAGCCAGGAGACACACCGCCCGGCCGCCTCCTTCCCGGACGCGGCCCGGGGCGCCGTCGAATGAACCGGCGCGCCGGGACATCGCTTGCATCCGGAGTCCCATCTGGCATCGTCCCCGACCCATGCGTCGCTTCCTGCTCACCGCCGCCGTTCTCTGCGCCTCCCTCTCCGGACTCACCGCGTGCAAGACGAGTTGCCGTGAACTGTCCGAGAAGCTCTGCGAGTGCGCCCTGAACTCGGTGGAGAAGCAGCTCTGCCAGCAGCGCGCCGCGGACGAAGAGGCCCGCGTGGAGCCCACCGCCGAGGATGAACTCGCCTGCGACGCGCGGCTGGAAGGCTGCGACTGCCGCACCATCGAGACGGAAGAGGGCAAGAAGGCCTGCGGCCTCGCCCGCTGAAACGCTGTCCCGCTCGGAACGCCCGCGTCCAGAAGGTCCGCGGGTGCCCCACGCGTCTCAGGCGCCCGGAATCACCCGGGCCGGAACCGGCGCTCCGCCATCCACCCACGGCTGGAGCCCGCGCTTCACCCGCGAGCGCCACGGCGTCTCCACCCAGCGGTGCACCGCCACCGACGCGGGCACCAGCAGCACCAGCAGCACCGCCAGGAAGCGCCAGGGCGACGACAGGTCCACGCGCGTCTCCAGCCAGTGCACGAACTCACTGATGGGGTACTGGAGCAGGTACAGCGCGTAGCTGGCCCCACCCAGGTGCACCAGCCACGGCCGCGCCAGCACGGCCCCCAGCGGACCGCCGCCGCGCGCCAGCCCGTACACCAGCAGCGCGGACGCGGGCGCCAGCAACGCGTTGTGCATCAGCGGGTACGGAATCCATCCGCCCTGGGAGAAGCCCGCGAGCAGCAGCGCCGCGCCCGCCGCCGCCATCACCGCGCCGGAGCGCGCGGGCCCGGAGGCGTTCGACTTCTCGCGCACGAACACGAGCCCCAGCAGCACGCCCAACAGGAACTCCGGCAGGCGCATCAGCGGGTTGAACTTCAGCACCGCCAGCCAGAGGCCCTCGGACGCCGCGTTCAGCGGGCCCGGGCCATCCGGCATGAGGACGACGTAGAGCACCGGCGGCAGGAGCCCCAGGGCCCACGCGCCCGCGAGGGCCGCCTTCATCCGCGCGCCCTTGAAGCCCTCCAGCCGGCGCCCCAGGGACGGGAACGCCGCGTAGAAGAACGCCTCCACCGACACGGACCAGGCCGGCGGGTTCCAGTACAGCGCCAGCTTGGGCACCCACGCCTGGAGCAGCGCCAGCGTGGTGAAGCCCGCGGTGCCCAGCTTCGCGGCGGCCAGGGGCAGCGAGTTCACCGCCAGCGAGCGCCCCATGGTGGGCGCCGCGGACAAGAGGAACGTCAGCAGGAACACCGGGTAGACGCGCGCCACCCGGGCGCTCCAGAAGGAGCGGGACGGCGTCTGCATCCGGCCTTCGGTGTCCACGTAGTTGTACGCGAGCACGAAGCCGGACAGCAGGAAGAACACGCCGACGGACGCGTAGCCGGAGGCCACGATGTGGACCATCCACTCCGGGGCCCAGCCGGCAAGGCAAGGCGTCCCGAAGTGGAAGAGGACCACGTGCAGGGCCGCCAGGAAGCGCAGCCCCGTGAGGGCATCCAGCGAAGCGCCCGTCTTCGGCTTCATCGCTAGCGACGCCCGATGCCGAAGTAGGTGAAGCCCTGCTCACGCATGCGCGCGGGCTGGAAGATGTTGCGGCCGTCGAAGACGACGGGCGACTTCATCAGCGACTTCATGCGCGCGAAGTCCGGGTGGCGGAACTCGTTCCACTCGGTGACGACGAACAGGCCGTCCACGCCCTCCAGCGCGTCGTAGGGCACCTCCGCGTAGCGGATGCGGTCGCCGAAGACGCGCTTCGCCGCGTGAGCGGCCACCGGGTCATGGGCGATGACCTGCGCGCCCTTGCCGATGAGGCCCTCGATGACCTCGATGGACGGCGCCTCGCGCATGTCGTCCGTCTTGGGCTTGAACGCCAGGCCCCACACGCCGAACTTCTTGCCCTCCAGCGTGCCGTAGTGCTTCACGGCCTTGTTCACGAGCAGCTTCTTCTGCCGCTCGTTGGTGCGCTCCACCGCGCGCAAGAGGTCCAGCTCCAGGCCGTACTCGCGCGCCGTGGTGACCAGCGCCTTCACGTCCTTGGGGAAGCAGGAGCCGCCGTAGCCCACGCCGGGGAAGAGGAACGGGTAGCCGATGCGCTTGTCCGCGCCCAGGCCCTTGCGCACGAAGTCCACGTCCGCGCCGACCTTCTCGCAGAGCGCGGACACGTCGTTCATGAAGGAGATGCGCGTGGCGAGCATCGCGTTGGCCGCGTACTTCGTCAGCTCCGCGGAGCGCGTGTCCATGAAGAGGATGGGGTTTTCGGTGCGCACGAAGGGCGCGTACAGCTCGCCCATGATGTTGCGCGCGCGCTCGGTGTCCGCGCCGATGACGACGCGGTCCGGCTTGAAGAAGTCGTCCAGCGCGGCGCCTTCCTTGAGGAACTCCGGGTTGGAGACGACGTCGAACTCCACGCTCGTCACCTTCGCGATGGCGTCACGCACCTTGTCGGCGGTCCCCACCGGCACGGTGCTCTTGTCCACCACCACCGTGTACTGCTTGATGGCGCGGCCCACCGCCTGCGCCGCCGCGATGACGTACTGGAGGTCGGCTTCGCCGCTCTCACCCTCGGGCGTGCCCACCGCGATGAACACGGCCTGGGCGTTGGCCACGCCCTCCGCCAGGTTCGTCGTGAACGTGAGGCGCTTCTCCTTCACGTTCTTGCGGATCAGCTCCTCCAGACCCGGCTCGTAGATGGGAACCTGCCCATCCTGGAGCATGCGGATCTTCCGCTCGTCGATGTCCACGCACGCGACGTCGTTGCCCGAGTCTGCGAAGCAGGTGCCCGCGACGAGTCCGACGTAGCCCGATCCGATAATGGCAATGCGCATTCTTGAAAGGTCCTGGGTTTTCGACAGGTGGCGTCACGAACTTCTACGCCGACCGGCGCACCGAAAGAAAGCCCAGGGGCGCTGAACGCCGAGCGACCGGACAGGCTTATCGCCCTGTGAGGAGGCGTCGCAGCCGGTCCACGCCCCGCAGGGCGGACGCACGTCCGGGGGTGCTCACTGGACCCACCACCCCCCGGTCCAGAAGCTCCCGGGTCGCCCGCCGCAACGGAGGCATGGCGGCGGTGGCCTGCGCCGCCGCGTCTGGGAACAGCCGCGCGACGATGGCCAGCGACGTGTAGAGCGCTCGCTCCAGGCCGAACGCCTCCGCCCGCTCCAGCAGGGCGGGAATCTCCAGCGGGCGCGAGTACACGCCCCCCATCCACGTGGCGCCGGTGATGAGCTCGCGCAGATCCACGAACGACAGCCACGGCACGTCGTAGCCGTGGTGGGCCTGGTCCAGCGCGGTGAGCAGGAGCGCGTCCTCCAGCTCCGGACGGAAGACGGACGCGCCGTAGACCTTCATGGGTCGGGCGCGGTCGAAGATGCCGGCCAACTGCTCACGTCGGCTCGCGCCCAGCACGTCCGAGTACAGGTAGATGGGCGTGCGGCCGTCGGACACCACGCGCGCGGCGCCGCTGTTGGTCGTGTCCGTCTCCGGGACGAACTCGTGGTTGGACAGGTAGCCGGCGAAGCCGTCCACGTCCAGCCGGCGCACCAGCACCTGGATGTCCAGCACGGGGCGGAAGCCCACGTGCGGGTAGAGCGCCTCCGCGAAGGCCGCGCCGCCCAGCAGGAGGATCTTCCGGCC
The DNA here is from genome assembly GCA_004173515.1 of Myxococcaceae bacterium. Lineage (GTDB taxonomy): Bacteria > Myxococcota > Myxococcia > Myxococcales > Myxococcaceae > Corallococcus. Next base: position 9,879 of record SECN01000229.1, read on the forward strand.
CTCCAACTGGTCCACGATGCGCTTGAAGTGGACCAGCTTCATCACGTTGTCGTTCACGGAGCCGGTGTAGATGGACATCATCCGGTCGCGGGCCCACTCGGGCGCCTCGCCGCCGCCCATCCGATACTCCAGGTTGTAGGCGGCGAGCGGCGCCAGTCCCTGGGAGATGGCCCAGTCGACGTAGGCCTCCCAGGGCGCACCCCGGAGCTTTCCGCGCGGGGGCTCGAAGGAGGACAGGACCCGGAAGGTATCGAGGAGGCTGGGCGCCATGGTGCGGCACCTTTAATGGTCCGGACCCATCCGCCGCAATGACCGTCTTGCCCACGGTCCTGCCAAGCACCCTACCCGCCGCGCGCCCAGTGGCCTCGCAGCCGTCGGAGCGCGTAGCGCACCATGGGCCGGGCCCGGGGCGCCAGGGCGAGCTTCGCGGCCACCCAGGCGGGCTTGTTTTGAGCCAGCTCCGCGTCCAGGAGCCGGGGCCCGGAGAACAGCCGGGTCGCCAGCGCGCGCTGCCACCCGGGCGGGGCCAGGGCCTTGAGCACCCACGCCGGCACGGGCGCGTCCAGCAGCCGGTGCGCGGTGTCCCAGGCGTACCAGGCCAGGTGGGGCAGGCCCGTCTCCTTCGCGCGCGCCACCACCCGGTCCCAGTCCAGGTGGGGCCTGGCCCGCGCCAGCAGCTTCAGGTCGAAGAGCCACGTCAGCCGCTGCAGCAGGTGGTTGCTCGCGTGGAGGGCCAGGTACACGGCCTCGTCCTCCGCGCACAGGTAGCGCACGCGCAGGCCGTCCAGGTCCGCGTCCTCGGCGCGGGCCACCAGCGCGTCGCCCTCCAGCGCCTGGCCGTAGCCCGCGAGTGCGCGGTAGTGCACCTCCACCAGCCCCGCGGGGCCGGTGAGCTCGACATGGTGCGTGTCGTCGCGGTCCCCGTCGCCGGGCTTCGTCGTCAGGCCCAGCCCTTCGAGCGCGTGCACGGCGCACAGCACCCGCGCGCGCGGCACCAGCAGGTCCACGTCCGTCGTGGCCCGGAGCAGCGGCTCCGGGTAGAGCCTGCGCGCGAGGCCGTAGCCCTTGAGCAGCACCGGCACCACGTCCACCGCCGCCAGGGCCTCCACGCTGCGCAGGAGCAGCGCCCGCACGCGCATGCCCCGGGCCGCGCCCGCCAGGGCCTCGCGGCGCAGCAGGGCCCGCGCTTCCTCGGGGAGGCTCAGGTCCGCGCGGAGGAGCGCGTGTTCGACGAAGCCCGCGAGGCCATGGCGCACGGCGGCCTTCACCAGCGCGTCGGCCTGCTCCGGGGGCACGGGTGTGGCGGGGGCTTCCGGCCATGCCTTCAGCAGCGTCAGCAGGGCCAGGGGGGGAAGCGGGCTCACGTGAAGGGCCTACCGCCGCAACGCGATGATGCGCGCGGGCTCGGCGGCCTCCAGGGCCGCGAGCTGCACGGTGCGCTCCGCCACCGCGTCCGCGACCACTTCCAGCGCCAGCTCCTCGTCGCGGTCGATGGTGCCGCGCCCGTCGCGCCAGCACAGGCGCAGCGTGCCGAGCAGGGCCTCGCCGTCCTTCACCTCGACGCGCACCTCCAGCGGCGAGGACGTGCCGGCCTCCGGGCGCTGCGCCTCGAAGACGACGCCCTCGGTGTCCTGTTCGTGCGGGCGGCGCAGGCGCAGCTCCTGCTGGGCCGCGTCCAGGCCCTGCGCCAGCGGACGCACGGCGTTCCACACGTCCTGGAGCGAACCGGCCGAGCGCACCGCGCCGGTGACGGCCTTCACCAGCGTGCGCAGCTGCTGGTTGCGCTGGCGCGTCTGCTGGACGGCGCCCGCATGGCGCATGTCCAGGTAGCCCAGCTTGCGCATCAGCACCACGATGACGACGCCCATGCCACAGAGCAGCAGCGCGCTCTGGAAGCTGTTGGCGAAGTGGAGCCCCAGCGCGGTGAGCATGAACAGCATGCACAGCGCGTAGAGCACCAGCACGGTGGCGCGGTGGGTGAGCAACAGGCGGCTCATCAACCGGTGGTGGATGTGCTCCTTGTCCGCGCTGAACATGGGTCTGCCCAGCAGCGAGCGGCGCACCATGGCCAGCAGCGTGTCCATGATGGGCAGGCCCAGCGCCATCACCGGAACGAGCAGCGCCACCGCGGTGCCGCTCTTCGACGACGTCTTGATGGACACCGCCGCGAGCACGAAGCCCAGGAACAT
>SECN01000230.1 GCA_004173515.1 Myxococcaceae bacterium
ACGACGCCCGTGTCCAGCACGTTGACGCGGCTCCAGCGGTCCTTCAGGTCGCGGATGCGCTCCACCGTCTTCTTCAGGCGGTCGTTGTAGCGCACCACGGTGCAGTTCTCCGTCATCACGTCGCCCAGTTCCTTGGCGAGCTGGTACGGGTTCTCCGCGCCGTTCATGGCCTTGATGGTGGCGAAGCGATCCACCCAGTAGCTCTTCGCGTCGTTGAAGTACTTCTCCGGGCTGGCCGCCGCGCTGACCTCCTGCGATTTGGCGAAGGCCGCCATCGCCGGGCCGCCAATCATTCCCGAGTAGATGCACGACAGGAGCGAGTTGGCGCCCAGGCGGTTCGCGCCGTGGAAGGCACCGTCCGCCTCGCCCGCCGCGTACAGGCCCGGGATGCGCGTGGTCTGGTTGATCGGGCTGCCGTCCTTCGGGGTCTGCGTCTTCGGATCCGCATCGAAGGACACGTGCAGGCCGCCCATCGAGTAGTGCATGCCCGGGAAGATGACCATGGGCGTGTGGCGCGGATCATCTCCGACGAACTTCTCGTAGATCTCCATGACGCCCTTGATCTTCGCATCCAGCGTCTTGGCCGGGATGTGCGTCACGTCCAGGTACACGCCGTCACGCCCGCCGATGCCCAGGCCCAGGTCGCGGCAGACCATGAAGATCTCGCGCGTCGCGACATCGCGAGGCACCAGGTTCTTGTACTTGGGGTACTTCTCTTCCAGGAAGTACCAGCGCTCCGACTCCGGGATGTCCCGGGGCGCGCGCACGTCGCCCTTCTTGCGCGGCACCCAGACGCGGCCGCCCTCACCGCGCACCGACTCGCTCATCAGGCGCAGCTTGTCCTCGCCCGGGATGGAGGTCGGGTGCACCTGGATGAACTCGCCGTTGGCGTACAGCGCGCCTTCCATGTACGCGCGGCCCGCAGCGGTGCCGGTGTTGATGATGGAGTTGGTGGAGCGCCCGAAGACGATGCCAGGGCCGCCCGTGGCGAGGCACACGGCCTCCGCCGGGAAGGTGCGGATCTCCATGGTGCGCAGGTCCATGGCCACGCTGCCGATGCAGCGACCGGTCCCGTCCTTCACCGTGCCCAGCCACTCCCAGTACTCGTACTTGGTGACCTTGCCTTCGGCCTCGTAGCGGCGCACCTGCTCGTCCAGCGCGTACAAGAGCTGCTGGCCGGTGGTGGCGCCCGCGAACGCGGTGCGGTTGTGCAGGGTGCCACCGAAGCGGCGGAAGTCGAGCAGGCCTTCCGGCGTGCGGTTGAACGTCACGCCCATGCGGTCCAGCAGGTAGATGATGCCGGGCGCCGCGTAGCACATGCCCTTCACGGAGGTCTGCTCCGCGAGGAAGTCGCCGCCGCGCAGCGTGTCCATCACGTGGATGTCCGGGTGGTCACCCTCACCCTTCGTGTTGACCGCGCCGTTGATGCCACCCTGGGCACAGACGGAGTGCGAGCGTTTGACCGGGACGAGCGAGAGCACGTCCACCTGGTGACCCGCCTCCGCCAGCTTGATCGTCGTCATCAGCCCGGCGAGACCGCCGCCCACCACCGTGAATCGCGCTGCTGCCGCCATCATCGTCTCCTTGACTGCCAGACGCCGGGCCTGCCTGCGGTGGGTCGCGCCAAAGCACTTCGCGACACCTCCCCGCGCCCGAGCCATCCAGTGCGAGTCCTACACGCTAGTTAACTTGGAAAAATACCGCCGCAACGACGGTGCGCCGGACGATAAGCCCGGATCATTCACGGCATCAGGCGGCGGCCCGCCGGCAGCATTCCGGCGGGCCCGACCGACCGATGCGGAAAACGGCTACAGCTTGACGAGTTCGACCGTCTGCTTCACGGACTCGTAGGACTTCTTCAGCTCGGCCTTCTCCGCGTCGTTCAGCTCCACGGTGATGACCTTCTCCACGCCGCCCGCGCCGATCTGCACGGGGACGCCGAAGAAGAAGTCACTGATGCCGTACTGGCCCTTGAGCATGGCCGCGGCTGGCAGCACGCGCTTGCGGTCGAACAGGAAGCTCTCCGCCATGGCGATGGAGGAGGCGGCCGGCCCGAAGTAGGCGCTGCCCGTCTTGTACAGGCCCACCAGCTCCGCGCCGCCCTTGCGGGTGCGGTCGATGATGGCGTCCAGCTTGTCCTTGGCGATGAGCTGGGTGAGCGGCACGCCACCCACGGTGCTGTGGCGCACGAGCGGCACCATGTCGTCGCCGTGGCCGCCGAGCACCAGCGCCTCCACGTCACGGATGGAGGAGCCCAGGGCCTCCGCCACGAAGCACTTGAAGCGGCTGGTGTCCAGCACGCCCGCCATGCCCACGACCATGTTGTCCGGCAGGCCGGCGATCTTGTGGAGCGCGTACACCATCGCGTCCAGCGGGTTCGCGACGTTGATCACGAAGGCGCCGGGGGCGTGCTGCTTGATGTTGGCCGCCACGTCCCGCATGATCTTCAGGTTGACGTCGAGCAGGTCCTCGCGCGTCATGCCCGGCTTGCGGGGCACGCCGGCCGTGATGATGATCACGTCCGAGCCCGCCACGTCCTTCCAGTCCGTGGAGCCGGTGACGCGACAGTCCAGCCCGTCCACCGCGGACAGCTGGTTGATGTCCAGCGCCTTGCCCTTGACCAGACCTTCGGCCACCGGGATGTCGTAGAGCACGACGTCGCCGAGCTGCTTCTGGACCGCCAGAAGCGCCAGGTTGCCGCCGATCTGACCGCCGCCGATGAGGCCGATCTTCTTCTTCTTGTGCGCCATGGTTTCGCCCTCTTGCTTGCCGGGTGGGGACTACATGTTCTTGATGATGGCCTGACCGAACTCCGAGCACTTCACCTCGGTCACGGTGCCCTGCGACTCCAGCTTCATCAGGCGCGCGAAGTCGTACGTCACGGTGCGCGCGGCGATGGCGCGGTCCATGCCCTTGATGATCAGGTCCGCGGCCTCGTGCCAGCCCATGTGGCGCAGCATCATCTCACCGGAGAGGATGACCGAGCCCGGGTTCACCTTGTCCAGGTCCGCGTACTTGGGGGCCGTGCCGTGCGTGGCCTCGAAGATGGCGTGGCCGCTGACGTAGTTGATGTTGCCGCCCGGCGCGATGCCGATGCCGCCCACCTGCGCCGCGAGCGCGTCCGACAGGTAATCGCCGTTGAGGTTCAGCGTGGCGATGACGTCGAACTCGTCCGGACGGGTCAGCACCTGCTGCAGGGTGATGTCCGCGATGGAGTCCTTGATCAGGATCTTCCCCGCGCCCACGGCCGCCTTCTGCTCGGCGTTGGCGGCGTCCTCGCCCTTGGCGGCCTTGGTCGCCTCCCACTGATCCCAGGTGTAGACCTTGTCACCGAACTCCTTCGCCGCGAGGTCGTAGCCCCACTTGCGGAAGGCGCCTTCGGTGTACTTCATGATGTTGCCCTTGTGGACGATCGTCACGCTCTTGCGCTTCAGGTCCACCGCGTACTGGATGGCGGCGCGCACCAGGCGCTCCGTGCCTTCCTTGGACACGGGCTTGATGCCGAAGCCGACGTTCTCCTGGAAGCGGACCTTCTTCGCGTCCTTGGGGAACTCCTGCTGCAGCCAGGCCTGGAACTTCTTGGCGGCCTCCGTGCCGGCCTCGAACTCGATGCCCGCGTAGATGTCTTCCGTGTTCTCACGGAAGATGACCATGTCCACCTTCTCTGGCTGCTTCACCGGGCTGGGCACGCCCTTGAAGTAGCGCACCGGCCGCAGGCAGACGTACAGGTCCAGCATCTGGCGCAGCGCCACGTTCAGCGAACGGATGCCGCCGCCCACCGGCGTCGTCAGCGGGCCCTTGATGCCGACCAGGTACGTGCGGAAGGCCTCGATCGTCTCATCCGGCAGCCAGTTGTTGACCTGCTTGAAGGACTTCTCTCCGGCGAGGACCTCGAGCCAGGAGATCTTCTTCTTGCCGCCGTACGCCTTCTCCACCGCCGCGTCGAACACGGCCTGCGAGGCCTTCCAGATGTCGCGGCCGGTGCCGTCGCCCTCGATGTAGGGGATGATCGGGTTCGACGGCACGTTCAGCTTGCCGTTGTGCAGGGTGATCTTCTCGCCAGAGGGAGGCGCCATGAACGCAAACTCCTGAATAGGACCGGGTATTGAGAGGCGGCGGATACTCTGGAACCCGCCCCCGGTCGTCAAGGAGTTTGGCCGCGCGGCACCGGCTTTGGACGCACCGGCGGTGCGCCGCGCTTATCGCAGCCAATGCCCTTCAAAAGGCGGGGCCGCTTTTCCCAGGATTCGCGGGCTAGAAGCTGGCGAGACCCGGGGCCGGCAGCTGGATGCTCACGCCCGTTCCCGTCTCCAGACGCTCTACAGACAGCTCGCCGCCCATCGCGTCCACCAGCTCCCGCGCGCGCGCCAGCCGCCGATGCGTGGTGCCCACACGAAGTGGGGACAGCACCACCGAGCGGACCTCCCGCTCGGACAGGGCCACGCCCGGCATCACCACCTGGAAGCGCGGGCCCACATCCCCGAAGTCGTCCGGGGGATCCACCACCACCCGCACCGAACAGGCCTCGGGCGTCGCCGTGTCCGCCGCATGGGCGATGAGCAGGAGGAAGACCTGCTCCAGGCGGCGCCGGCTGACCCGAGCCATCACCGGGTCCTCGGGCAGCTCCAGCGCCACCTCCACGCCGTGCAGCCGCCGCGTCGCGTCCAAGAGCCCCAGGGCGTCGCGCGCGGACGCCGCGACATCCACCTGGAAGACGTCCGGGAGGTCCACCGACTCCAGACCGCCCGACGAAGCCATCCCGTACCCCGGAATCCCCTTCGCCTCGAGCGCTGCGCTCATACGCGTCTCCCCACCCTTGATCTGGAGCAGCGACCATACCGGCCCCCTCTGACAGGCGTCCATTGCATGGCCATCCGACAGTGTTCGTTTCTCGGTTTCTGTTTGGGAGGCATTACAGTTATGCGCCATCTTGCCGGTGAAGATGCGTCTCCCGGGTACGTACTACTCCTCGGAAACCCCGTAGTTCGCTCTGGGATTTCCCGCTCCCTGCCCTGGTCATTCCTGACCCTGGGTGAGTCATCCGAGGGGACGGAAAAACAGCCCAGGTGCATAAATTCGATTTGACTGTTACGGACGAACTCCCCATGATGCGGTCACAGAATCCAGAGCCGTCAGCGTGTTCACTGAATCAGGGAGGAAGTGTTGTGCTCGCAACATCGCCGACCATGACTGGTGTCGCTGCCCGGAGAAGGGGTGTCCTGACGATGGATGGAGGGATTCCGGCGTCCGCGAAGTTCCAGCACGCGGTCGAGTTCGGCAGTGGTGATGCGCTGCGCAACGTGATTCCCCTCCCCCCCGCGGAAGCGGCCCTGGACGACTCGGGCTATTCGCTGCACGGCACCGGTCCCACGGCCATCACCTGCGCGCTGGGCAGCCCCGACGCGGTGCTGGGTGAAGTCACCCGGCTGAGCCCGACGGTGGTGTGGGTGGCGCCCCGGGTGCCCCAGGTGGACACCTCCGAGTCCCGCACCTTCCCCATCTACCTGTCCTTCAATGGCGTCACCATCGGGCCGCTCAACGGCGCCTTCATCCGCACGGACGCGGACATGCCGCACGCGCCGGTGGGCCTCCAGCTGGTGGGCGTGACGCTGGAGCAGGGCCGGGGGATCCTGGCGTTCCTGGCGGACGCGCTGCGCCGGGGCGTGGCGGAGCCGGCCGCCTCCGCGCTGCCCGTGCAGGACACCATCGTGGATCCGGAGCGGATCCGCTCCATCTTCTCCGCCAAGACGGGCCGTGGCGAGGGCGACCGCCTCTTCACCACCCTGCCCACCCAGCTGTTCCGCATCCGTCACCGCTGGCACCGCCGCGTTGCCGCCCCCGAGGGCATCCGCGCCCGCTTCCACCACCCGCTGTGGCGCGAGCAGGGCCTGCTGCGCCGCGAGGTGTTGGACCTGTCCTTCTCCGGCCTGTGCATGCGCTGCCAGCCACAGGACCTGATGTTCCCCGGTCTGCTGCCGCCCCTCATCGAGCTGGAGCTGGGCGACGGTCAGATGGTCAGCGTGCGCGGAGAGATCCGCTACGTCAGCGGCGTGCGCGCCGACGGCACCGTGCTGTGTGGCCTGAGCGTGCTGCCCTATTCCTCGGATGAAGCGCGCTGGGTGCGCTTCGTGTCGCAGACGATGTCCCCGGCCACGCGCACCAGCGAAGGCCTGGTGGATCAGCTCTGGGACCTGTTCAACCGCTCCGGCTTCTTCAGCCTGGGTGGCAGCTCCCCGGAGGAGTTCGAGGAGCTGAAGCTCAACTTCGCGTCGCTGGCCAAGCGCGCCGCGGAAGTGCCGCAGCTGTTCTGCCAGGCGGTGTGGCCGTCCGAGCGCGGCATCGAGGCGACGCTGTCCTTCACCAAGCCCTACCGCCACGCGTGGCTGGGACACCAGGTGGCGAAGCGGCCCGGCAAGCCACCTCCGGGGGTGCAGGAGGCGGGGCAGATCATGCGCGACATCTACCTGCGCACCTTCGAGCACCCGCAGAGCGACCCGGACTTCCACTGGGTGATCGCCTACGTGGAGGCCCTCAACCCGTGGATCGCCAAGGCGCACGTGCGGTACGCGGAGCGCCAGATGGAGACCGGCGCGGGCCTGGCCTTCACGCGGAAGATCCAGAAGATGAAGGCGTTCAGCCACGAGCTGAGCGGCCGTGATCACCGCGAGTTCGAGGTGGGCCTCGCCACCGCCGGCGAGCTGAGCCTGCTGGCGGCGACCATCGCCCGCAAGTTCCCCAACTGCTACGTGGAATCGTTGGACCTGACGCGGGACCGGCTGGACATGACGCCCGTCACGCAGAAGTGGAAGAGCTTCGGCATGGAGCGCGAGCGCTCCATCCTCGTGGCCCGCCGCCACGGCATCCCCTACGCCGCCGCCGTGATGGAGCTGGGTCAGCTGGGCGCGAACCTCTTCCGCCTGCTCGACAACACGCGCATGTTCTCGCTGGTCGAGGACGGGACGCGTGCCTACTCGGCCCTGATGGACGCGGCCCGGAACTGGTACCTGGCGCGCCGCCGCCCCTCCTTCCTCTACCTGCGCGAGGACGAAGGCGGCAGCTACGTGCAGGAGTGCGGCCTCCATGACGGACCGGATCCGTACATGTGGATCATCTCCTCGAAGCTCGTTCCGGACTTCCTGGAGCACATCAGCGAACTCACCATCGGGCGCCGCGGTGCCCACTCCCGTTGAGGACAGTCCCCATGAGCAAGCCCCTCGTCGACACCCAGTACCTCCCCCACGTCTCCGACGTCCGCCACGTGCTCGCGTCCGGTCCCCACGTGACGACGCTGCTGGACGAGAAGGTGGATCCCGCCCTGCTGGAGGGATTCCTCATCCAGCTGTGCGCCCTGGGCGTGTACATGACGGAGCCCGTGGACGGGTGGATCCGCCGCGCCGGTGAGGCCTGTACGAAGGTCGCGGGCCTGGAGGAGGTCGGCCGGCAGCTCATCTCCCACGCCAAGCACGAGGCCGGTCACCACCTGATGATGGTGGCGGACACCAAGAGCCTGGTGGCCGGGTGGAACGCGCGCCGCATGCCCAAGCTGGACGCGGAGCAGCTGCTCGCCCAGGCCCCCACGCCGGCCATGCAGGAGTACCGGCAGATCCACGAGGACACCATCAACGGCGCCATGCCGGGCGCGCAGGTGGCCATCGAGTACGAGATCGAGAACCTGTCGGTGGTGTTCGCGCCCCGCCTCATCGAGCAGTGCAAGCGCGTGCTCGGGGACGACGTGATGAACTCGCTGACGTTCATCAAGGAGCACGTGGAGCTCGACGTGGGCCACACCGCCCTCAACGAGGTCATGCTCAACAAGCTGCTCAGTAGCAAGCCCGAGCACGCGGTGATCATCGGCAAGACGGGCGCCCGCGCGCTGGACATCTACCTGCGCTTCTACGGCGACTGCATGGAGAAGGCGAAGAAGATGCTCCAGGTCGCCACGGCCTGATGAGCTCCCCGCTGTAAACGCCGACGGGCGTCGAGGCCAGCAAGGTGGCCGACGCCCGTCAGGCGCTTTCGTGCTTCAGGACCGGCTCAGGCGCCGAAGGACGCGATGCGGCGCGACAGGCGGCTGCCCTTGCGGCTGAAGGGGCGGACGTCCTTCTTGAGCGCGGCGTGGACCTGCTCGACGCCCGCGCGGTTCGTGGCCGCGTAGACGTAGCGGTCCGGCCGGATGACGACCAGGTCGGCCGCGTGCTGCGCGAACCACTCGCCCAGCTTGCCCTCCAGGTCCACCACTTCTCCCGCGCGCCCCGCGCCGGAGCGCGCCGCGGGCGCCACCGACAGCCAGAGGCCGCCGATGTCCTCCGCCAGGGCCTTGGCGGCCTGCTGCACGTCGGCGGGCGCACCCGGCCGTGTCAGCACCGCGAAGCGCTGCCCGATGACGTCGTCGAGCGGACGCTCCCCCTCTTCACCGTGCTCCACGCGCGGCTGCGGGAAGTAGGCGCCCTCGCCGGCCGTCTTCGCCTTGCCGCGCTTGCCGCCGAAGAGGAACCCTTCCGCGTGGAAGAGGTTCGGCTTCATCTTGTACTCGCGGATGAAGGGGCCGGTGACGGGCATGCGGTACAGCAGCTTGATGAACGCGTTGCGGGCGCGGGCCATGAGCGGCCCGCCCGAGGACAGCATCGAGCCGAGCGCTTCCGACATCCGCATCATCTCCGCCGCGTGCGGCCGACGCTCCACCTCGTAGGTGTCCAGCAGCGAGGCCTCCGCCGCGCCGTTGAGCACGTGGGCGATCTTCCAGGAGAGGTTCGCCGCGTCGCGCAGGCCCGAGCACACGCCCTGGCCCAGGAAGGGCGGCATGAGGTGCGCCGCGTCCCCGAGCAGGAACACCCGGCCCACCCGCCACTTCTCCGCCATGCGGCTGTGCCAGGCGTACAGGTTGACGCTCTTGACCCGCACCGAGTCCGGATCGATGTACGGGGCGATGATGCCGCGCACGTACTCGGGGCTGCGGACGTATTCCAGATCCTGGTCCGGCTTCACCACCGTGTCGAAGCGCATCTCGTCGTGCGCGGTGCGCGTCACGATGCCCACGCGCGTCGGGCCGCAGGGGTAGTAGGTGAAGTCCGGCGCCGACGACGGCGTCTCCACCGTGATGGCCAGCGCGTGCGCGATCCCCGTGGTGCCCTCCAGCTTGAGGCCCAGCCGGCGGCGGATGCCGCTCTTGGCGCCGTCGCAGGCCAGCAGGTAGCGCGCGCGCACCGTCAGGGTGCGGCCGGTGGCGTTCTCCTTCACGCGCACCGACACGCCGTCCTCGTCCTGCATGAAGGATTCGACTTCGTGGCCGCGCCACAGCGCCACGTGCGGGAAGCGCTCCATGCCGCGCGTCAGGGACGCTTCCAGGCGCGGCTGGCTGAAGAGTGAGCCGATGAAGTGCCCGTTGGGACGCTCCACCTTGGTGAAGTCCACCTCCGCCAGGACGCGCATCTCGTCGTCGACGTACGTCATCTTCAAGCACGGGTGGAAGCCCGGCCCCAGCTCGCCCGTGAGTCCGGCGGCCTGGAAGATGCGCTGCGCTTCGTCGTCCGCGTTGATTGCCCGCGACTGCGTGTGCGGGACCGTCTCCTTCTCGATGACCACGGTGCGCAGCCCGTACTGCCCCAGCAGGTTCGCCGCCATGGCACCCACCGGGCCGCTTCCGACGACGATCACATCAACAGATTCCGGAGCCATTACTCCCCTCCCGTTGTGTGCGAGCTGATTCATCCAACCGTGCGACCTAGCGACCGAAGCCCCCCTCGGTCGTAGTTAAGGATACCGCCAAACCCTTGCAACCCCGTGCGAACGTCGATGTTTCAACGACACCCGGGTGATTCATCACCCGGCCAGCGGCGCCGGGGACCTCAGTACTTCCACCTATTCTTAAAACGCACCCCCCCGAAAACCTTGCATGTCTGCCCATATGCTTGTGCGTGCGGCCGCTTTTCCCTCGGCGTGCAGGGCTCCCGACGTCACTCCGAGCAGGTGTTTTTCCTGCGAGGATTCAAAGTTGCGCGCTGGCCGTATGAATTCTGTGTCTTGTATTGAATTCGAGGCAGGTGGATGTGCGCTGATACACCCGGAAGGCGCCTCTTGTGCGTCGCGCCGGAGTGGGCGACAGTGGCGGGGCCGTCTCTCCCCTGAGCCCCTTGGAGCGCCCAGCGATTATGCCCAGACTGCAACTTTTCGAGCTAGAGGATCAGCCCTGGTTCCCGAAGGTCCTGCGCCGCGGGGTGACGGACTTCCTGGCGTACGTGTGGAGCCTTTCGGACGACCGCTATGTGGAGTTCGTGCGGCGGCTCAAGGGCGCGATGGCGGCGATGGGTGAGACGCAGTTGCTGGACATGGCGTCGGGCAGCGCGGGGCCGGTGCCGAAGCTGCTGGAGATGCTGGAGTCACAGGAAAAATACACTGCGACAGCGTTGCTCACGGACCTGTATCCGGAGGTGTCCGCGTTCGAGAAGGTGAAGGCGGCGCACCTGGGACGCGTGGACTATGTGTCGACGCCGGTGGACGCGACGGCGGTGCCGGCCACGTACAAGGGCTTCCGCATCATGTGCAATTCGTTCCACCACCTGCCGCCGGAAGCGGCGCGCAAGGTGCTGGCGGATGCCGTGGCGCAGCGCCGGGGCATCGCCATCATGGAGCTGGTGGAGCGGCGTGGGCCGGCCATCGCGATGACGGCGGCGGCCCTCATCAACGTGCCGCTGACGACGCCCTTCATCCGGCCGGTGCGCATGGACCGGCTGGCCCTCACCTATCTGATGCCCCTCATCCCCATCGCCGCGGCGTTCGACGGCGTGGTGTCCTGCCTGCGGACCTATTCCATCGAGGAGATGCGCGAGCTGACCCAGGGCCTGAGCGACGACTACGTCTGGGACATCGACCGGCTCACCAATGAGGGCAACCCCTTCGGCCTGATGATGCTCATCGGCCGACCGGCCAATCCCTCCCAGGCCTGAGAGGGCTGTCAGCAGGAGGTCAGTAACGCCCCCGGCCAACGCGGGGCGTCGTGATTTCCGGGTTTGAAGGGCGTTCAATGGCGGCTCCTTCAAGGAGGAGCAGGCCCATGGAATGGCTCGAATTCAAGCGCTGGTCTCCGGAAGTGCAGCACGCGCTGGCGCTGCAGGCGGCCCGGTTGGGCCAGACGGCGATGCACGCCGAGCCGCCGCGGCAGTCCGCCGCGATGCTCGCCGCGCACCGCCTCTGCACACTGCTGCGCCAGTACCCGCGCACCAACCCCTGGGGCCACCCCGCCTCGGAGTGCTGAGCACCGGGACGCCCCGGCCCGTCCGTGTCATCCACGGGCGGGACCGGAGCGCCGGGCGGCTCAGGCGTTGCGGGGGGTCCACTCCACGGGCAGGTGCTGGATGGCGCGGATGGTGAGGTTCTGCATCGTCCCGAAGTCCGGGTTCGGCGCGAGCTTCATGTCCGGCAGTTGATCCAGCAGCAGGTTGGTCGCGATGAGCGCCTCCTGCCGGGCCAGGGGTGCGCCGATGCAGAAGTGGATGCCGCGTCCGAAGCCCAGGTGCGACGGGTGGTGGCGGGAGATGTCGAACCGGTCCCCGTCCGCCAGGAGCGCCGGATCCCGGCTCCCCGACGCGTAGAGCAGCAGCAGCTTCGAGCCCGCGGGCAGCGTGACGCCGGCGAGCTGCACCTCTTCCGTGGTGGTGCGGATCATCCCGTGTGACACGGAGTCGAAGCGCAGCGTCTCCTCGATGAGGTGCGGCACCAGCGAGCGGTCCTCGCGCAGCCGCTGCCAGAGGCCGGGCTGGAGCATGGCCTGCTTCCAGCACTGGGAGAGCAGCGCGGTGGTCGTCTCATGGCCCGCCGCCAGCAGGCTGCCGGCGATGGCGATGATCAACTCCGGCAGCGTGAGGGCTTCACCGTCCGCGTCGGTGGTGACGAGGTAGCTGGCCAGGTCGTCGCTCGGATCATTGCGCCGGGCGGCGATGAGGCGGGCGACGTAGTGCTGGAAGGTGACCCAGCTTCGCGCGAGCGGCGGCTGCTCCTCCGCCGGGACGCGGGTGAAGATCATCCGGAAGAAGTCGTCGCACCAGTGCTTGATGTTGGCCATGTCCTCCTTGGGCACGCCCACCATGCCGAGGATGACCCGAACGGGCAGCGGGTACGCCAGTTGCGTCACCAGGTCCGCCTTGCCCTGGTGCACGAACGCGTCGATGAGTTCCTGCGCGACGGCGCGGATGGGCCCTTCCTGCGCGGCGATGCGCTGCGCGGAGAAGCCCCGCCCCATCAGCTTGCGCAGACGGTTGTGGGTGGGTGGGTCCGAATTCAACAGGCTGTCCGCGAGCGGATAGCCCTCGGCGAGCACCGACAGGGTCTCCGGTGCCAGCACCGAGCCGACATTGCCCATGTCGGCCGACGAGTAACGTGCTGGGTCCTTCAGCACGTGACAGATGTCGTCGTAGCGGCTGATCAGCCACATCCCCAGCATGGGGTTGAAGCTGACGGGCGCGTCCCGTCTGAGCTCCGCGTAGAACGGATGTGGATCCTCGACGTGCGGGCCCGAGAATGGATTGTACTGGGCGCCAAGATGGGGGCACTTCATCGCGCCCGAGGCTCCATGACCGTGTGCTACGGGTCCAACGACTCCTGACTGCCCTTCTGACTTCACTGCTTCCGCCGTGTTGCTCACCGTGAGCTCCCTCCCAGGATGCCCCCCACGGCGGACGACTCTATCCCGACCTCACAGGTTCACTCAGCGAGTCTCGCCAAACCCACGTGACTGGTAGTGCGGGTGTTTCAAGACCCCTATTGAGACACGGGCTGAAACATCGCCTGGCGGCGGAGGACGGAGCGCTCCACCTTGCTCATGGCGTTACGCGGCAGTGTTTCAAGGGAGACAAAGCGGGTGGGCACCTTGAAGCGCGCGAGCGACTGGCGGCACCACGCGTCCAGGTCCTCGGGCAGCGCGTGGCCGGGGCGCAGGACGACGAAGGCCACGGGCACTTCGCCCCAGTGGGGCTCCGGCACGCCGACGACCGCGGACTCCGCGATGGCCGGATGGTTGGCGAGCACGGCCTCGATCTCCGCCGGGTAGAGGTTCTCCCCTCCGCGCACGATGAGGTCCGTGCGGCGCGACAGCAGCGTGAGACGCCCGCGCGCATCGAGGACGCCGACGTCCCGGGTCCGCAGCCAGCCGTCGTGGAGGGCTTCGTTCGTGGCCTCGGCCTGGTTCCAGTAGCCGGTCATCCGCGTGGGGCCACGCACTTCCACGTCGCCCTCCTGCCCCATGTCGAGCGGCGCACCGTCCGCCCCGACGATGCGCACCTCCAGGCCCGGCAGCGGTGGGCCCGCGGTGCGGCCGTCCGCCTCGTCGGGGCGCTCCGTGGTGACCTGGGAGCAGGCTTCGGTGAGACCGTAGGTCTGGAGGGCTTTCAGTCCGGCGGCGCGGGCCCGGATGAGGAGGGCCGTGGGGACGGGACCGCCTCCAATCAGCGCGCACCGGAACGTGTCCGGCAGCCTCCGGTCCGCGCGCGCGTCCAGCACCCGTTCCAGCGTGGTGGCGACGAAGCTCGCGTGCGAGGCACCTTCGGTGTCGATGGCGCGGTTGACCGCCTCCGCATCGAAGCGCTCGTGCAGCAGCAGGCAGCCGCCCTCGTAGGCGGTGCGCGTGAGCATGGCGAGCCCCCCGACGTGAAACAGCGGCAGCGTGCCCAGCCAGCGTGGAGAGGGATGCGCTCCCAGGTTCGCGGCGGAGGCCCGGCAGGAGGCGCGGAAGGCGCCCTCCGTGAGCACGGCGCCCTTGGGACGGCCCGTCGTTCCACTGGTGAAGAGGATGACGCGGGGCGTGTCCTCCTCCCAGGCCCGGACGGGCGCGGGGGCCGGGGCCGTGGACGCGGGGAAGGACTCCAGGGACTCGGCACCGGGGAGACGGTCCCGCAGGGGTTCGAGCGCCAGCGTGAGTCGGGGCGCGACGGAGTCCACCAGGGGTTGCAGCTCCGTGCTCGTGAGCCGTGCGTTGAGCGGCGCGAACACCGCGCCCACCCGGCCCAGGGCCCAGAAGAGGAACGTCACCGCGGGGTGGCTGGTCGACAGCAGCGCCACGCGATCGCCCTGCCCCACGCCTCGCGACTCCAGCGCGGCGGTCCAGCGTCCCACCTCCGCGTCCAGCGTGCGGAAGGTCCAGGACCGGTCCGCGAAGCGCAGGGCTTCTGCTTCCGGGTGCCGCTGAGCGCCTTCGTGGATGGGACAGGTGACTTGCATCGTCAGGTGACTCCGAAGATCCAGGCCTGATCAATGACCGCTTGTCCTGCACGACCGGCCACGGACCATCGTCAGGGCACTCCGAGCAGCTCCGGCGTCAGCCCCAGGCCGGGCACGTCCCGCAGACGCAAGAGCCCGTGCTCCGGTCGATAGGGATGGTCGAGGGGTTCGTCCGCGAAGAGCCTCCCCACCGCGAGTCCGGAGGCAAGCTCACCCGAGGGCAGCGCGGAGGCCAGGTGCGTCGCACCCGCCCGGGCCACCACGCCGTCGATGGAGCTGGTGACGTAGGCGTGCATGCCCAGCCGCGCCGCGCGCAACGCCACGACCATCGAGGGCAGCAGCCCGCCCAGCACCATCGGCTTGAGCACCACCGCGCCCACCACCGGCCCACCGCCCAGGTCCATGGTGAGGAGCGCGCGCACGGCCGCGGGCGTGGCGAGCGTTTCGTCCGCCGCGATGATGCACGGCGCGCGGCGCTGCACCCGCCACAGCGCCTGGAGATCCTCCGGCGGCGTGGGCTGTTCCACCAGTTCCAGTTTGTACCAGCCCAGGCGATCCAGGGCGCGGTTGGCTTCGGGCTCGGTCCACCCGCCGTTCGCGTCCAGCCGCAGGCGCACCTTGGGGCCCACCGCGTCGCGCACCGCCTTCACCCGTGCTTCGTCGGCGTCCAGCGGGCGGCCGGCCACCTTCACCTTCAGCGTCTGGAAGCCCTCGGCCACCGCCTCGCGCGCGTCCTGGGCCAGGACCTTCGGATCCTCGGCGCTCAAGAGCGCGTTGACCAGCACCTCCGGCCGCGCCTCTTCCGCCAGGAGCCAGCACAGGGGCACGCCCTTGCGCTGGGCCAGCAGGTCCAACAGCGCCAGCTCCAGGCCGTGCTGCGCCGCAGGAGCGTGCTCCTCCGGTTCTCCCGAACGGATCCTCGCGCCCAGGGAGCGCAGCTCCTCGCTGATGGAGGGAGCGAGGGTCGCCTCGATGCCTTCGATGCTGTCATCCAGGGACTGGCCCTGGAGGGCGTCCAGCCAGCCGCGCAGCACCTGGTGCGTGGTGGCCAGGGGCTCCGTGCCGAACTCGGGCAGGGGCATCGCCTCGCCCTGGCCGATGTGACCTTCCTCGTCCCGCAGGCGCACGATGAAGCCGTCGCGCGTGGCGTAGGTCCCCCTCGCCGTCTTCAGGGGGCGGACCAGCGTGAGCCGCAGGGGGGTGAGGGTCGCCTCGGTGATGCGCATGACGTTCCTTCAGCGCAGGAACAGGCCCAGCGCGAACAGCAATCCGAAGACGAGTTGCAGCTTCGCCGTGGCCCCCAACGCGGGGTTGAGCGCCGCCCCTTCCGACTTCAACATCAGCTTCAGGGGCGTCACCACCAGCGGCAGGCTCAAGAGCGGCAGGAACACCCAGACGCTTGCCAGCCCCTTCGCGAACATCACGAACGGCGTGACGTAGGAGGCCACCAGCAGCAGCATGTACTCCGCCCGGCCGAAGCCCGCGCCGAAGCGGACCACCACCGTGCGCTTGCCGGCCTTCACGTCCGTGCTCGCGTCGCGCTGGTTGTTCACCACGATGAGGCACGTGCCGATGGCGCCCACCGGCAGGGACGCCCACCACGCCGCGGGGCCCACCACGCCGGCCTGCACGTAGTACGTGCCCGTCACCGCGACGATGCCGAAGAAGATCAGCACGAACAGGTCGCCCAGCCCGTGGTAGCCCAGCGGATACGGTCCGCCCGTGTACGCGTAGCCACACAAGAGCGACATCACCCCGATGGCCACGATGGGCCAGCCGCCCACCGCCACCAGGTACACGCCCACCAGCGTCGCCAGCGCGAAGCACGTGAGCCCGCCCATCAGCACCGTGGCCGGCGCGATGAGCCCGCTCTGCGTCACGCGCTTCGGGCCCAGGCGCTCTTCCGTCGTACGCCAGCGCCGTGGCCACCAGCACGGGCACCGCGCCCGCCGTCAACGTCTTCGGGCGCACGGCCATCAGCCACGTCTTCAGCGTGGGCCGGGGAGGAGCGATGCCGGAAGGACTGGAAGCCAGGGTGGTGCTCACGAGTGGACCGCCTCTCGCGCCAGGATGGCGGGTTCGAACTGCGGGGCTTCGTACCAGGGCGTCTGGAGGAACGAGAGCACTTCCCGCACGTACTCCTCCGGAGCCTCCAGGTGGGGCGCGTGCGCGCTGCCCGCGAAGGCGTGGCGCCACACCACCGGCAGCTCCGCCGCCATGCGTCGCGCCAGCAGCGTGAACTTCGTGTCCTGATCTCCGGTGAGCAGGAGCGTGGGCAGCCGCTGCCGGTGCAGCGACGGCCAGTAGTCCGGCTGCACGCCCAGGCCCAGGCTCTCCAGCGCCCCGGCCAGTCCCTCCGCCGTGCACGCCTTGCGGCGCTCGCGCAGCGAATCCTGCTGCGACGCAGGCAGGCGACGCAGCCCGTCGAAGAGCGACAGCGCTTCCCAGCGCTCCACGAAGGCCTCCACGCCCTTCGTCCGGATGAAGCCCGCGAGCTTCGCGTCCGCTTCACGCCGCTCGGACCGCTCCTGACGGCGGTGGAGGCCCGGCGAGCCGCTCTCCATGATCAGCCGACCGAAGCACTCCGGCGCCTGCACCGACGCGGCCAGCGCCAGCCGCGCGCCCTGCGAATAGCCAAGCAGGTCCACCGAGCCCGCGTCGCCGCCCAGCTCGCGCGCCAGTCGCACCACCGCGTCCACCGTCTCCAGGAAGCCCTCGCGCCCCGTCTTGTCGGGCAGCGGCGTGCGTCCATGGCCGGGCAGGTCCACCGTCACCAAGCGCACGGAACGACCGATGAGCGGCCGCAGGTGGTCGAACGAGGCGCCGCTGCCGGTGAAGCCGTGCAGCGCCAGCAACGTGCGGGGCCCTTCGCCCCAGGTGTCATGCGTCAGCTTCACACCCATGGTCCTTCTCCCAGTGCGGTGGCCATCCGCGCGAAGAGGTTTCGATGCTCGTCCACGTTGGTGGCGCGGTCGACCTGGACCTCCACCAGGTGGAAGCCCCCTTCCAATCCCGTGCGCACCGCCGTGCGCAGGGCCGAGGGCGTCGTGGGGCGATGGAACCGGGCCCCGGCGAGCGCCGCCGCGTGCGACAGGTCCACGCCGTGCGGGGTGCCGAAGAGCGCCTCGAATTCGTCCGGCTTCGCGGACTTCGCCAGCGGCAGGAACGAGAAGATGCCGCCCCCGTCGTTGTTCACCACCACGATCGTCAGCGGCACCTTCGCCCGCGCCGCCGTCACCAGTCCGCCCACGTCGTGCAACAGCGCCAGATCGCCGGACAGCAACACCACGGGCCGCCCCGCGGCGGCAGCCACGCCCGCAGCGCTGGACACGATGCCGTCGATGCCATTGGCGCCGCGGTTCGCCAGCACGCGCAGCGGAACCCCGCCTCCTTGCGCGAAGGCGTCCACCGCGCGGATGGGCATGCTGCTCGACACGAAGAAGAGCGCTCCGGCCGGCAGCGCCGCCACCACCTCGCGCGCGAGCCGGGGCTCGGTCAGCGCATCAGGACGCTCCGCGAGCGCGGTCTCCAGCGCGTGACGGGCCGTGCGTTCGGCGGCCATGAAGCCCTGGGCCCAGCGACCGGCGCCTCGCGACAGGCCCTCCGTCAGCGCGCGACACGCGAGCACCGCGGCGCCCTCCACCACCACCGAGGCCCGGTGCGGCGGATCATACAGCGCGCCCTCGTCACTGAAGACGATGAGCTCCGCGTTGGAGCCATCCATCCACTGCTGCGTGGACTTGGGCGTCAGCCCCCCGCCGAAGCGGAGGATGAGCTCCGGGGTCTGGGAGCGCGCGAAGGGTTCGTGCCGCAGGAGCGCGTCGTAGAACGACACCGTCAGCGGACCGCCGCCATAGCGCGCCTGGGACGCCGCCTCCGCCAGCACTGGATAGCCGGTCGCGAGGCTCAGCGCGGTGATGGCCTCCGCGAAGCCGTCGTCCTCGTCGCGCGGACCGCAGACGATGACACCCCGCTCGGTGGCGGCGATGCGCGAGCGCACGGTGTCCAGCGCCGCCGCATCCGGCATCCTCGACGGCGGCACGATGTGCGTGAGGGGCGCGTCCGGACGCCCTTGCCTCGCGAGCGCCGTCAGGCTCTCCACGCCGAAGTCCTGGGCGACGGGCGCCAGCGGCTCGCGGAACGGGACGTTGAGCTGCACGGCCCCCCGGGGCGCCCGGCACGCGGTGCCCACCGCTCGGGCGGCCGTGGCGCGCAGGTGCGCGATGGCGCCGCTGTGCGACTCGGGCAGGCCCACGTCCGCGAACAGCCGCGCGAAGTCGCCGTAGAAGCGCGCCTGCGGCACCGTCTGCGGCGCGCCCCAGCCCTGGAGCTCCAGCGGCCGGTCCGCGGTCAGCACCACCAGCGGCACCTGGGCCATGGCGGCCTCGATGACGGCCGGAAAGAGGTGCGCGCCCGCCGAACCGCTCGTCACCACCACCACCACCGGCTGCCGCGAGTGCTTCGCCATGCCCAGCGCGAAGAACCCCGCGCTGCGCTCGTCGATGACCGACCAGGTGCGCAGGCCCGGCGTGTGCGCGCAGGCGAGCGCCAGCGCCGACGAGCGCGACCCCGGACACACCACCGCGTGGCGGACGCCGCCGCGCACCAGCTCTTCCAGCAGGGCACGCGCCCACAGCACGTTGAGATTAGCGTCGGACGACATCCCCGCCTCCGAGTGCGCGCAGCATGGCCAGACTCTTCATCTCCGTCTCCCGCCACTCGGACTCCGCGCTGGAGCCCGCGACGATGCCCGCGCCCACGAAGAGCCGGGCATGCGCGCCGCGCACCAGCGCCGAGCGCAACGCCACCACCAGATGCGCACGCCCCGGTCCCACCCAGCCCACCGGCCCCGCGTACCAACCCCGGTCCAACGCCTCGTGCTCCACCAGGAACGACAGCGCGAGCTCCCTCGGAGCGCCGCCCACCGCCGGCGTGGGGTGCAGCGCGGTGACGACCTGCGCGGTGTCCACGCCCTCGCCCAGCCGCGCGCGGATGCCCGTGCGCAGGTGCATCACGTTCTTCAGCGCCAGCACCGACGGCTGCGCGTCCGCGGTCACGCTCGCCGCCACCGGCTGGAGCGCCTGGAGGATGTAGCGCACCACCGCCGCGTGCTCGCGCTGATCCTTGTCGCTGGCATCCAGCGCCAGCTCGCCCCCGGGGGCCGCCGAACCCGCGAGCGCCTCCGTCTCCAGCACCCGCCCGTCCACCCGACAGAGCGTCTCCGGCGTCGCGCCCAGGAAGCCCGTCCCATCCGGCGCGCGGAAGAAGAACGTGGCGCAGCGGGGGTTCTGCTCCCGCAGCCGCGCCAGCACGTCCACCACGTCGAACGGCTCCGGGCCCTCCGCGTCCATCGCCCGCGCCAGCACGACCTTGTGCAGGTGCCCCGCGCCGATGGCCTCCACCGCCCGGTCCACCAGCGCCTCGAAGTCCTGCCGCGACGACGACGTGCGCAGCGCCACCGGCCCGCCCACCGCGTGGCGGTAGCCCTCCGGGAAGGAGGCCCGCACGCGCTCCAGCCGCGCTCGCACCGCGTCCTCGCCGCCCTGCGCTTCGGTGGCGAAGGCCGCGACGAACAGTTCGTTGTCCTCGCGCCACACCAGCACTTCCGGCAACGTCCAGCGCGCGAGCCCGTGCGAGCGCCACGCCCCGTCCACCTGCCCCGTGGGGCTGAAGCGCATGCCTCCGAACCAGGGCCCCGGCATGCGGGGGGGCACCGGGCCCAGCCACCGCACGCGCTCATGGCCCAGCGAGCCCAGCACCGAGGGAAGCTCCGCCGCCACGTGCGCCTCGCGCACTCCCGCCTCGCCCCACCCCGCCGCCGCCTCGCGATTCACCGGCCGCTCCCAGTAGAGGGAGGGGACGCCCAGGCTCCCGGCCCCCGCGAGCGGATCCACCCCCGCCAGTGGCATCATCCCGGCGACCCACTGCGGGCCCTCAGCGGGACTGAGCGGCGTCATCAGCAATTCTCCTAGGGGCTCCGAGGCTCCGGGAGCCATCAGCTTCGATTGTCTTCTAAGCGATCTCGGCTATACATGCACCAAGGAGTTCAAAACCGCTTGAACTCCATCACCGGAGGAGCCGCCGTGGGAGGCCAGCAACCAGACGACCCAGCCGCGCGGCGTGAGCCGGGCGCACACCGGGTCCTTCGCGCAGCGCATCCAAACGGCACCCGGGTCCAGGTGGGCGGCGTGGAGGTGGGGGGCCGGGGCTTCGTGGTGATGGCCGGGCCGTGCGCCGTGGAGGGCGCGGAGCAGTTGGAACTCTCCGCGAGGGCGGTGGCCCAGGCGGGCGCCCACCTGCTGCGTGGCGGCGTGTTCAAGCCCCGCACCAGCCCATATGCGTTCCAGGGCATGGGCGAGCCGGGGCTCAAGCTGCTGGTGGACGCGGGCCGGCGTCACGGGCTGCCCATCATCAGCGAGGTGATGGAGACCGACCAGCTGCCGCTGATGGCGGAGCACGCGGACATCCTCCAGGTCGGTGCGCGCAACATGCAGAACTTCGGGCTGCTGCGAGCGCTGGGCCGGCTGCGCAGGCCGGTGCTGCTCAAGCGCGGGCTGTCCGCCACGGTGCAGGAGTGGCTCAACGCGGCCGAGTACATCCTCGCGGGCGGCAACGAGCAGGTCATCCTGTGCGAGCGCGGCATCCGCACCTTCGAGACCGCGATGCGCAACACGCTGGACCTGGCCGCGGTGGCGTGGGCGAAGGAGAAGACACACCTGCCCGTCATCGTGGATCCGTCGCATGCGACGGGGATTCCGTCGCTCATCCTGCCCATGTCGCTGGCGGCGGCGGCGGCGGGCGCGGACGGGTTGTTGATTGAAGTCCACGCGAGGCCGGAGCAGGCCTTGTGCGACGGGCAGCAGGCGCTGTCGCCCGAGGGTTTTGCGTCGTTGATGCGACGGCTTCCCGGCGTGCTCGCCGCGGTGGACCGTCACCTTTGGACGCCGGATGTTCCGGCACAGATCGCTGAGGCGCGATGAGCACCGAAGTCCGACAGATGTTCTCCTCCATCGCCCCGCGCTACGACGTGGCGAATGAAGTCCTCTCCTTCGGCGTGCACCGGCTGTGGCGGCGCACGGCGGTGAAGCTGAGCCAGGCGAAGGAAGGCAGCCAGGTGCTCGACTGCGCCACCGGCACGGGCGACCTGGCGCTGGCGTTCAAGCGCAAGGTGGGGACCACCGGGCGCGTGGTGGGCACCGACTTCTGCCCGGAGATGCTGGAGAGCGCGCCCGCCAAGGCGGCCAAGGCGGGCCTGGAGGTGGAGTTCCAGGTGCAGGACGCCATGGCGCTCACGCTCCCGGACAACAGCTTCGACGTGGCGTCCATCTCGTTCGGCATCCGCAACGTGGATGATCCCGTGAAGTGCCTGCAGGAGATGGCGCGCGTGGTGCGCCCCGGGGGCCGCGTGGTGGTGCTGGAGTTCGGCCAGCCCACCGGTCCCTACGGCGTGCTGTTCCGCTTCTACAGCAAGACCGTCATGCCGACGGTCGGCGGGCTGCTGACGGGCAATCGCGCCGCGTTCCAGTACCTGCCTCGCACCGCCGCGGCCTTCCCCGCGGGCGAGCGCTTCCTCTCCCTGATGGACCAGGCCGGCGCCTACTCCGAGCGCGCCGCCCACCCCCTGCTGTTCGGAACCGCCTACGTCTATGTTGGAACCGTCCGCTGAAGACCGACGCCACCTCGTCGCACAGGTTGTCGCATCGGTAGATCCCAGGCTCCAGCAGGTGCTCCAGGGGACGCTGTCGTCCCCGGGGCCCTGCCCCCGACCGCTGAACACCCAGACCGTGGTGATCGCCGGGCATCGCGCCGCCGGCAAGACGCGCCTGCTGCCGCTCGTCTCGAAGCTGCTCGGGCGCACCGGGTTGGATCTGGACTCGGAGCTGGAGCGCCGTCACGGGCGCCCGCTGCGGACCTGGGTCGCGGAGTCCCCCTCCACCTTCCGCGCCGCTGAACGCGAGACGCTGGGCCTGTTGCCTGGCGGCAGCGTGGTGTCCGTGGGCGGCGGCTTCCTGTCGCACCATCCGGACGCGCTCCAGAGCCACTTCACGCTCGTCGTTCCGGTCACCTTCGACACGTACCGCGAGCGGCTGACGGCGGACACCACCCGCCCCCGGCTGCGCACGGACGTGTCGCTGGAGGAGGAGCTGCACTCGATGTTCCATGAGCGCGAAGCCCTCCATGCCCGCGTTCCCACCATCTCCCTGGCGGACTTCCTCCGGGGCTGCCTTGCCCAGGAGTCCACGTGAGGGCCACCCGGCGGATCATCACCCTGCCCCCCACCCTCACCGGCGAAGAGGCACTGACGTTCGCCCGCGACGGCCTGCGCCGGGGCGCGGACGTGCTGGAGGTGCGCACCGACCTGCATGCCCCCGACGCCATCGATCCGGAGGCCCTGGCGCGCGTGATGCCGCTGCTGGTCTCCGAGCGCGGCAAGCCCCTGCCCCCGCATTGGGTCCAGGCCGCCTGGCGCGTGGACCGGGACGTGGAGCGCGCCAATGATCTGGATGCGCCTCCGGGCCGTTTGCTGGCGTCGCACCACGCGGAAGGACCGCTGACGACGGCGGAGGCGCTGCGGCGCTGGTCGCGCCCGCTTCCTTCGGATGCGCTGGTGAAACACGTGGAGCCCATGGACGTGCCCTCGGACCTGGACGTGCTGCTGGAGACGCAGCGTCAGCTCTCCGCCCGGTTCGGCGCGGAGCGCGTCACGGTGCTGGGCATGGGACCGGTGGCGCTCCCTGCTCGCGCGGTGCTCTCCCCGCGCAACGGGCTGGAGTACCTGGCCATGGGCGGGGCCTGGACGGCCGCTCCGGGTCAGCGCCTGCTGGACGACGTCGTGCGCGAGCACCGCAAGGCGAAGGGCACGAACACGCCGCGCCTGGGCATCCTGGGGACTTCGATTCCCCACTCGCGCTCGCCGCGCATCCACCGTCAGCCGTTTGATCGCATCGACCTGGCGGAGGGCGCGCCGGTGGAGGCGGTGGTGGACTCGCTGCTGCCGCACTACGCGGGCTTCGCCGTCACCAGCCCCTTCAAGATGCGGCTCGCGAAGCACACCGGTTCGTCCCTGGAGGCCATCAACACCCTGGTGCGCCGGGGCTCGCGGTGGGAGTCCTTCAACACCGACACCGAGGGCGCCCGCGCGGTGCTGGAGCGCCTGGGTTCGACGTCGGTGTCGGTGCTGGGCGACGGCGGGTCCACGCAGGCCCTGCGGCTGGTGGCCGGGGAGCAGGGGCTCGCCTTGCGCGTCGTGCGCCGGGCCGAGGTCCAGGCGCCTCTCACCGGGGACTGGGTATGGACGTGGCCGGACCGGGTGGCGCCGCCCGAAACCCTGCGATTCGAGGGGGCGCGCGTGGCGGTGATCGCATACGGTGCGCCCGGCCGGCGCGTCGCCGCGGAGATCGTTAGCCGCGGGGGCACCCCTCTCCTGCTCGGTGCGGCGTGGTTCGTCGCCCAGGCCCGGCGGCAGCGACAACTCTGGGAAACGGCGACATGAATACTTTTGGCACCCTCTTCCGGCTGACGACCTTTGGCGAAAGCCACGGCCCGGCGCTCGGCTCCATCCTGGACGGCTGTCCCGCGGGCGTTCCGCTCACGCGCGAGCTGCTCCAGGCGGCCCTGGACCGTCGGCGTCCCGGGCAGTCCGCACTGGTGACGGCGCGCAACGAGCCCGACAGCGTGGAGATCCTCTCCGGCGTCTTCGAGGACAAGACGCTGGGCACGCCCATCGCGGCCATCGTGCGCAACACGAACCAGCGCTCGCAGGACTACAACCAGTTGGCGGCCGTGGACCGGCCCGGCCACGCGGACGCGGTCTGGCGCGAGCGCTACAAGCACCGCGACCACCGGGGTGGCGGCCGCACCAGCGGTCGCGAGACACTCTGCCGCGTCATCGGCGGCACCATCGCGGAGGCGTACCTGGCCCGCGACCTGCCCACGCTGAGCACCGTGGCCTACGTGTCGCAGGTGGGTGAGCTGGTCGCGTCCGTTCCGCCGCCGGGCCTCACGCGCGCGCTCGTGGACGCGCACCCCACCCGCTGCCCGGACGTCGCCCTGCGCGACGAGATGTCCCGGCAGATCCTCGCCGCGAAGGAGGCCGGGGACAGCCTGGGCGGCGCCATCGACGTGCGCGTGGAGGGCCTGCCCGTCGGTCTGGGCGAGCCCATCTTCGGCAAGTTGAAGGCGCTCATCGCGCAGGCGCTGGGCAGCATCGGCGCCGTCACCGGCGTCGTCTGGGGCCCGCCGGATCTGCTCCAGCGCATCGGCCAGCCCGGCAGCCAGTTCCACTCCGTGAAGGACGCGTACGGCGGCATCCAGGGTGGCCTCGCCAACGGCGAGCCCATGCAGGTGCGCGCCTTCTTCAAGCCCCCCGCGACGCTCGCGGATCACGCCAAGGGCGGCCGACACGA
>SECN01000231.1 GCA_004173515.1 Myxococcaceae bacterium
CCGATGGGGTGGGACGGTGGAAAGTGCCGCCACCGCCTCCGGAGACCAGGTCGAACGTCCAGTGCTGGTTGGCGGTGTTCCCGTAGGGGTACTGGAGCAGCGCCGTCCCGTTGGCGGAGGAGCCCCAGGACAGGTCCACCGCCATGTCCGTGTGCCGCGGGTGCATGCTGAAGTTCGTGCCGCCCCGGTTCACGAACCGGAACTGCTGGTTGTTGCCGCCCAGGTAGCTCCACTGGTGGATGACGGCGTTCGCCGCGGTGCTGACGTCCTTGACGTCCAGCCCCTTGCCGCTGTTCACGTTGATGATCTTGAAATATCCGCCCGTCGTCGGGGAGATGTGGAACTTCTGCGCGTTGGTGCCGTTGCAGTCCCACTGCTGCACCGCGGTGCCGTCCGCCGTGCCGGATGAGGCCACGTCGATGCACTTGTTCGTCATCGCCGAGCGGATGACGTAGTCACCCTCCACGATGGACGACACGATGGCGGGGCTCTCCACCTGCCCGGTCGCCTCCGGGGCCTCCGAGGCGGACTCCGCCCCGGAACAGCCTCCCAGCGCACCCACCACTCCCAGCAACGACAGACAGCGGAACATCAGCGTGTTGGCCATGACGACTCCTGTGCGGCGAGGTCTGGCCAACATAGTCCGGCTGGCTGAGAAATCCCGATTTAAAGATTAAGCGGAGAGCCGTGTCACTCGTAGAACTTCAGGCTCCAGCCGGTGTTGCTCTCGCTGCCGCGCGTGTAGGTGATGTTGCCCCACCACTGGAAGGTGCCGGAGTACCAGTAGCGGCCGGACCAGAACGGGTTCGGGAAATCCGCCTTGGGGACGCCGTGGTAGGCCAGGGGGAACTGGGGCCCCGCGGGAGGGCTGGTGTTCGGGTCGCCGTTGAGCAGCACGAACGAGTGGTGGCCCACGCCCTTGGCATACAGGGTCGGGTCCCAGCCGCTCATCATGATGCCGCCGTTGGCGCCGAAGAGGCAGCCGTTGGACTTGAACCAGTCCCAGACATACATCGGGTCGCCGTCCGCGCGCAGGCGCAGGTCCGCCAGGCAGTAGTTCGTGTCCCAGCTCCCGTTGGCCGAGTACACGACGTGGAGCTGGCCGTTCGGATCGATGATGACCTCCGGGCCTTCGTTGACGCGCGTGGGCGGATTGACGTCGACCTTCTCCCACCACTCGCGGGGCTGGGAGATGACGGCGCGCGGGCCGGTGACGGTGGTGGCGTTGGACATGCGCGCGAGGAAGAGCGTCTGCTCCCCGTTCTGGTTTCCCACCCAGCCGGACCACACGAAGAAGCGCTGGCCCCGGTAGGTGAACGCCGTGCCGTCGATGGCCCACTTGTCGTCCGGGAGCGCCATCCTCACCGCCCCGGAATAGCCCGCGTTGGGCGTCTGGGATTGGATGGCATACATGCGGTGGCCATCCCCCGTGCCGGCCGCGAAGTAGATGACGTAGGTGGTGCCGTCCCGGACGATCTCCGGCGCCCAGACCTCGCCCAGGCCGGTGGGGTTGCCCCACACCTGCGTCCGGGCCGCGCTCGCCAGCGCCGCCACGGACGCCGCCGTCCGCACATAGAGCCGGCTGCCGTCGGACTCCGCGGAGATGTACGTGCTGCCCACCCGGATGATGGAGGGATCCGCGTTCTTGATGCCCAGCCGGACCGGCTGCTGGCTTGTGCCGGTGTCTTCGGGAACAGGAGGGCTGGCTTCGGGTCCACACGCCGGGAGGAGGCCCAGCAGGGCCGAGGCGAGGAGGGACTTCAGGGCACGCATCGATGGCTCCAGGGAAAACGTGTTTTCCTGCGAAGGGGACTCTACCCCTCTTCCGGGGCTCCAGGGGGCCTGACACAATCCGTGTCAATGGTGGGAAACCGAAGTGTTGGGGGTGAACAGGTGGGCGTGGCCCTGCACACAGGAGTGCTGGAGTTGGATAGGCTTTGGGTCCCCCTGCTTCTGACTCCCCCGGAAGGTTTCAAATGCCTCGCAAGATTGGTGGCGGCTCCAGCTCCTTCAAGGCGCCGTCGTTGTCTCCGTCCGTGTCGTCTTCCAGCTCCAAGCCCAGGAACACCGTCACCCCCGGAGCGCCCTCGTCGAGCACCGCGACGAGCAAGAAGCGTCCTTTGGATCAGGTGGACGGTTCGGCTTCCGCCTCCGGCTCCAACAAGAAGGCGAAGACGGACGCGGAGCCCAAGGACAACACGACCGAGGCCCGGCTGAAGCGGGCGGAGGTGCGCGCGAAGCGCCGCCAGGAGTCCAGCAGCGCGGTGGACGCGTCGGGCGGCCGCAGCGGCTTCGTCGGCACCGCGCAGGGGTACCAGAAGATGGACCCCAAGAAGGATGGCAAGCAGCGGGTGGAGACGCCCTTTGGTCCGGTGAACGCGAGCAGGTTTCCCACGACGGACCCGGCCTTCAAGATCACCAGCCAGAAGAAGGACTATGGCAAGCAGACGGTGGGCGACCGCTACTCGCACCTGGTGCCGGCGCTGAAGTCGAGCGGCGCCAGCGACAAGGACATCGCCACGGACCTGCTCAATGCCCTGGATGGAGGCAAGCCGTCGGTGCTCACCGACGACAAGTCGAAGAATGCCGCCGCCAAGCTCACGGCCATCATGAACGTGTCCGAGCCCATGCGCGTCGGAGGCTCCGACAAGGCGGGGCGCGCGGCGCTGCGCATGGTGCAGGACGGGAAGATCTCCCTGGAGGATGCCTTCACCGGCACCAACCCTTCGTTCCCCATGGCCGTCAAGCCGGACTACATGCGCCGCGCGGTGAACTACGAGGACAAGGCCTACCGCAAGCCCATCGAGACGCCGACGCAGTTCGACAAGATCGGCGGCTACATGTCCGACAGCAGCGACGACGACTCCTGAGCCTTCCGCTTCGCGCCCTCCTGCCCACGGGAGGGCGCGGGCCTACAGGCGCGAGAGGAAGCGCTGGGCGAAGAGGTACGCGTCGCCCGGCCAGCGGGCGGACACATAGCGGCCGTCCTCCACCACGAAGGCGTGCGTGGGGTCCTCCGCAGTGCCGCGCTTCGTGCCCGCGCGGGGGCCGCGCTCGAAGTGCCGGGCCTCCGCGAGCGAGGCGACCACCTCCTCCTCCACATAGGCGGGATAGGTGCGGTAGTAGCGCCCCAGCTTCCAGGCGGTGAGCAGGTACGCGGAGCGCTCCATGTACTTGGGCAGGCAGGTGGTGCGAGTGCCGTGCAGCAGGCTGCGGCCCGTGGCGGGGTCCTTCGCCCGCGCGAGCACCAGCACGCCGTGGCAGATGGCCGCGACGGGCCGCTGGAGCGCCCAGAACGCGGCCACCTTGGCCTGGAGCGCCTCGCTGCCCAGGTACTGCCGCATGCCCGGCGCGTGGCCTCCGGGCAGGAGCAGCGCGTCGAAGTCCTCCGGCACCACCGCGTCCCACGTGAGGGGCTTCTGGAAGCCTTCCGTGAGGGTGAGGTCGCCGTAGAAGCGGCGGGGCTCCGGATCCGCGCCCAGCTTTCCGAAGAGCACGCCCGTGAGCAGCAGCGGATCCGCGGCGGGCATGTGTCCCTTCTCCGTGGCGAACACCACCTGATGGCCCGCGTCGGTGAGCAGGCGCCAGGGCACCGCGACCTCCGTGACGTCGAAATCGCGGTCGGGCAGTGGGACGAGGACGCGGCGGGAGGGGGACATGCCACCAGTCTTCCCGCCCGCCATGCCCCTGACAAGCCGCGCCTCCGTGAGGGGCCTGCCTCCCGGTGTCCCGGGAGGCAGGCCCCGGGCGGAGCGACGGACCGTCAGTGGATCCGGCCAGCGGGCAGGTTGGAGCGCGGCGGGAAGCCCGGGACCGCGGGCCTGTGCGCGCCCTCCTGGCGCCACGGCGCGAGCAGCGCCTCTCCGACTCCTCCGGTGGAGGCCTTCAGCGAGGAGACCTCACCGCACACCAGGGCGGACAGGTCGTCCCGACGGCGCTCCAGGTCCTGGAACACGCGTCCGGGCCCCGCGCCCGTCGGATCCGGGGTGGGAGAGGGGTTGACGAGAAAGGGGGACAGGAAGGCCTGCTGTCCCTCCGAACGCGGGCTCACGTGGAGGAAGAAGGTGTTGGTCTCTCCCGCGTGGCAGCCGTTGCACGTGTTCACGGAGAACTGGTGGCGCGCCTCCGCGTTCACGCCGGGGGCGTTGAAGAAGAAGAAGAAGGGCGTGAGGGAGGCGGCCGCCTGGAAGGGCTGGCCCTGGAACGTGGCGGGCACGTCGTGGGTTCCGGCGAGGATGGCGTCCTGGTTCTGGTGGATGTAGTTGCCCAGCAGCGGTGAGTTGGAGAGGAAGAACTCGGGCGTGAGCGCCACCGGGGCTGGGGCGAGGCCCGTGGCGCCGAAGTGGAACTCGCGCAGCTCCCACTCGAAGTCGAGCGAGTTCTCGTTGGTGCGCACCTGGCTGATGGCGCTGCCCATGAAGCGCCCCGGCGCCACGAAGGCCCGGGTGAAGCGGTCCGTGAGCGCCTGGAGCTTCGGCCGGTAGTCGGGGTGCGCGATGCCCAACCGGCTCAGCTCGTGCCAGTCACGCGCCCAGCGCTGGAACTCTTCCGGGCTGCCTCCCGGGAGCGTGTACTCGAAGATGACGGTGAACGGCATGGGTTGGCCGAATGGGTCGAGCACGCCGAACACGAAGCGGCCCTCACCCGAAGCCACGCCCTCTTGCCGCAGGTCGATGCGGTTGACGATGGCGAGCAGCCGGAACGGCGCGGTGTTGAAGTCGAGCGGCTGGCCCGGCCCGCCGCTGCGCGCCTCCCACGCGTTCGTCACGAGGTCGCGGATGGCGGGGCGGGGCGGGGCGACCGAGGCCTGGAGGAACTGGGGCTGCTCCCAGGTCCGCAGCCAGGTGCGCACCAGTGGGGACGGATCCACGCCGCCGTTCATCTCGCGCATCAGCGTTCCGAACGTCCAGGCGCCATTGCCGGTGGTCCGCACCGGGTCCTCCACCACGGACAGGTCGGTGATGAGCAGCTCCTGGAACGGGATGACCGAACATGTCGCCGGGGCGCAGGCGGTGGCGGACTCGCAGCCGTTGGCCGCGTTCCCATCACAGTCGAACGTGCCCACCGCGCAGCCCAGGCCGCAGGTGCCTGCGCCGCAGACGGCGTTGGCGGACGGAGCCCCACCGCACGTGGTGCCGCAGGTGCCGCAGTTCGCCTCGTCGCGCATCAGGTCGGCTTCACAGCCGTTCGTTGGATTGCCGTCGCAGTCGCCCGTGCCCACCGGGCAGCCGGGCTGGAAGGACGCGCAGCCGGAGCGGTTGCCCGCCGCGTCGCGCGCGGAGACGAAGAGCTGCGGAGCGCTGAGCTGGGCGGAGAGCAGGGGCACCAGGGCAAGCCCCGCGGTGCTCGCGAGGACCTCCGGCGTGGACGGGGACGGCACGGTGCATGCGGCGTTCGTGAACAGCGTCACGCGGGCCCCTGGCTCGGTCTGGGTCCGCACCGCCGCGACGAACGGCGACGTCGTGAAGGGAATGACGCCGGGGAGCACGGTGGGCAGCGCTGGCGCCAGGGTGTCGTTCACGTAGGGGGTGGTCGCGGAGCAGTTGGAGACGTTGCCCACCGCGTCCACCGCCCGCGTGGAGAAGGACGAGGCGGCATTGGCGGACACCGTGAGGGGGAGCGTGAAGGCCCCCGTCGTCGCGTGCGCGCCGACGGTGGTGAGCAGTGTTCCCGTGCAGCCCGCGCCGGTGAAGATGCGCACCGCCGCACCGGCTTCGGCCGTGCCGTTCAACGACGGCTGGAGGCTGGTGGAGGGGGACGCCGGGCTGAAGGCCGTGAACACCGGGGCCCCGGGCGCGATGCTGTCATGCCGATACACCGGAGAACTGGCGCACGTGGACGTGTTGCCCACGGCGTCCGTGGCGGTGGCGCTGAAGGAGGTGTTCGCGTTGGCCGTGACGGAGACCTGTCGGGAGAAGACGCCCGTGATGGCGGCGGCCGTCATGGTGGCCAGCGGCGTGCCCTGGCAGGAGGTGCCGGTGAAGAGGCGCACGCTGGCGTTCGGCTCGCCCGTGCCGGCCAGGACGGGCTGGAGGTGGGTGGACGGGGAGAGGGGCGTGAACCCCGTGAACGTCGGCGCCGGGGGCGCGAGGCTGTCGTGCTGGTAGGTGAGGCCCGCCGAACACGCGGACACGTTGTTCGCGGCGTCCGTCGCGGTGGCGGTGAGGGAGGTCGTGGTGTTGGCGGTCAGTGACAGCGCCGAGGAGAAGGCGCCCGTGGTGGCGGAGGCCGTCACGGTGGCGAGCGGCGTGCCCTGGCAGGCCGTGCCCACGAAGAGCTTCACGGTGGCGCCCGCCTCCGTCGTCCCGGCGAGCACGGGGTTCGTGGTGGTGCTGGACGGTGACATGGGGGTGAAGCCCGTCAGCACCGGGACCGTGGGGGGCACGGTGTCCGTCTGGCATTCGAACAGCTCGAGTCCGCCCATGGAGATGACCTCGATGCCGGCGCGGCTGTCGTTGTCCTCCGTGACGTCCAGCTTGTATTTGACGTAGGCGCCCGGGGAGGCGACCGCGTACTCGCGCCGCTCGAAGCCGGTCCAGTTGATTTCATTGGGACGGGTATCGACCACGACCCACGCGCTGCCGTTCCAGCCCTGGAGGGTGAAGATCCGGGGGGCGCGGGTGAGGATGCTGCCGTTGGCGTACTTGATGGCGTAGTGGGTGACCCGCTTCGGACCGGTCGCCCATTCATGGCCAATCCATGCGGGGACGGCCCTCAGGGGGGAGATCCACATCGTGGCGTCGTTGCGGTCGAAGGCCCTCCACGCCTCGTATCCGGTGCCGTACACGCCGGAGGCGGTCACTGTGCCGCCAGGGAGTGTCGCGCTGGTCATCTGGGGGACGAGGCTGCTTCCACAGGTGAGGGCCTGCGCGGTCGCGTGCGGCTCGGGCGGGGCGGCTTCTCCCTGACATCCCGGCGCCGTTGCCAGGGCCAGGGCGGCGGCCAGGAAGAGGCCTCTTCTGGAGGTGGGAACGCTCATGCGGTGCTCCTTGCATCCATCGCTTCAGGTGACGGTTCCAGGTGCTCTCGCGAGGACCGCGCGAGCGTGGGGCCGAGCCGTGTTTGTACGGGCGCCCGCGAGCGCGCCGTGAAGCGATGTGTCGGAACCGCCGCAGCAGGGGATGAAACATCCGCCGGGTGGGACGAACTCAGAACGACTGTCGCAGCAGGGCCTCCACCGCGGCCTTGCGGCCGGGGCTCAAGCGAAGTCGCGTCCCGTCGCGGAGCACCACCACCCAGCCCTTGTCCACGTCGGGCTCCAACTCCCGGATGCGGTCCACGTTGACCAGCACGGAGCGGTGCACGCGCACGAAGCGGCGCGGGTCCAGCCACTGCTCCACCTGGTTCAGGGTTTCCCGGAGCATGGGCCTGCGGGTCCCCGCGTGCAGCACCACGTAGTTGCCCTCCGCCTCGCACCAGTCCAACTCGTCGACGGGGATGAGCAGCACCTTGCCGCCCGTCTTCACCGCGATGCGCTCCACCGGACTGCTTGCTCCGCCCGTGGGTCGGATGGGTTCGGGGGGCGGGGCCCGGTGCTGTTCGAGCAGGGATGACAGGTGCTTGAGCAGCTCCCGGTCCCTGCCCTGGGCCCGCTGCTGGCGTACGCGCTCCAGGGTGTCCCGGAAGCGCTGGTCACTGAAGGGCTTGAGCAGGTAGTCGAGCGCGTTCGCCTCGAAGGCGCGCACCGCGTACGTGTCGAACGCGGTGACGAAGATGACCGGGGGCATGCGCTCCACGCCCACCTCGCGCAGGACGTCGAAGCCATCCAGCTCCGGCATCTGCACGTCCAGGAAGACCAGGTCCGGCCGTTCGCGCAGGATGTGGTCCACGGCCTCGCGGCCTCCGTGGCATTCGTGCACGTCGGTGACCTCCGGCGTCTGGGCCAGCAGGTGCCTCACGCTGTCCCGCGCCAGCGGCTCGTCGTCCACGACCAGCACGCGCCAGCCTTCCCGTCGGTGCGTCTCAACCACGCGTCCCCCGCGTCATGTCTGTTCTTCCTTCCACGAAGGGCAGCTCCACCGTCGCGAGCACGCCGCCCCCGGGCAGGTCCTCCAACGTCAGGCCATAGCGCTCGCCGTAGAGCTGGTGGATGCGGGCGCGGGTATTGGCCACGCCGATGCCAGTGCCCCCGGCGGCTCCCGCCCGCAGGCCCGGTCCATCGTCACGCACTTCGAGCAGCAGCCGGTTGCCCTCCCGTGCGGTGCTTACCTGGAGTTGTCCCCGGGCGGCCTTCCTCGCGATGCCGTGCTTGATGGCGTTCTCCACCAGAGGCTGGAGGATGAGCGCGGGCACGCGGGCCTTCAGCGTGTCCTGAGCGGGCAGCAGATGGACCTCCAGGTGTCCGCCGAACCGGAGCTGTTCGATGCCGAGGAAGCGCCGCACCCATTCCAGCTCATCCTCCAGCAGGACCTCATGGTCGCCCCGGCCTTCCAGGCTCGCGCGCAGCAGGTGCCCCAACTCGGCCAGGGCCTCCACCGCCTCCGGGTTGCGCTGCTGGCGCACCAGTCCCGCCACGGCGTTGAGCGTGTTGAAGAGGAAGTGCGGATCCAACTGGGCGCGCAGGGCCTGGAGCCGGGCCTCCGCGAGTTGCACCGCGAGGCGCGACTCCGCCAGCTCCCGTTCGCGCAGGTGCCGCGTCGTGCGCAGGGCGGACCACGCGGCGAGAAAGAGCAGGTATTCGAAGTAGCCCAGCGCGCCGCGTTCCAACAGCAGGCGCCAAAGGCCCTCGGTGAAGGAGACGCCGTGCGCGCCCCATTGCTGGAGCGCCGACAGCACGGACGCGAGCAGCAGCACGTGCACCTGGACGAAGCCCGCGCCCGCTACCAGCAGCAGGCCCAGGTGACGCAGCAGCCGGGGGCGTTCCAGGGGAATGCGTTGGAAGACGGCCAGCACCAGCGGCCCGAGCAGGGCCCACGCGCTGTAGGGCACGAGCGCGAGGGCGAGCTTGAAGAAGAAGTCGCGGGGCTCCTCCGCGTAGGCGCGCAAGGCGTGGGGCACCGCGCCCAGGAGGCCCGCGGTCATGCCCAGCACCCAGACGCGCCGCATCGCGGACAGCCCGGTCTCTTCCAGCGCTCCCCCCTGCGTCATGGCCTTCCCAGCCCCCAGGGGACGCAGCCTAGACAGGTCGCCAGGAAATCGTTACCCAATCCCGCGCCTCGAAGTGCTCCGCGAGGACGCGCGCTTCGCGGAAACGCAGCCGTGGGCCGTGACATCGCGTTGGAGCGGACGCCAAGGCTGAGGCCATGGGCGGAGGCGTCGGTCGGGCACCCTTCACGCCAAACCTGTCCGACTGTCGGACAGGTTCGTGCCACCAGCAGCCGCGAGCCGCGCCGGGCCGCCAAGGCGACGAGGGCGGTGGGCCTTCCAGTCCAAGCCCGAAGTGCTCCGCGAGGACGCGAACCTTGCGGAGCACAGCCGTGGGTCTCGACGTCGTAGGCGCGGGCGTGAAAGCAGGGCCATGAGCAGAGGCGTCCGTCGGGCCCGCTTCCCGCCGAACCGGTCCGACAGTCGGACCGGTTTGCGGCACCTGCAGATGCTGGCCGCGCCGAGCTGCCAATGCGATGAGTACAGTGAGCCTTCCAGTCCACGCCCGAAGTGCTCCGCGAGGACGCGCACCTTGCGGAAACGCAACCGTGGGCCGTGACATCGCGTTCGAGAGGATGCCAAGGCGGGACCATGGGCAGAGGCGTCCGCCGGGCCACTTCACAGCGAACCAGTCCGACAGTCGGACCGGTTTGCGCCACCTGCAGGCCCGGGCCGCGCCGGATCGTCAAGGTGACTGTAGGTCCCCCAGTCCGTGCCCGAAGTGATGCGCAAGGACGCGCGCCTCGTGGAGCGCCGCCGTGGGCCGCGACGTCGCGGGCGAGTACGCCAGGACGGGTTCACGGGCAGAGGCGTCCGCCTGGCCACTTCACGGCGAACCGGTCCGACAGTCGGACCGGTTTGCGTCACCAACTGCCGTATGCCGCGATGTCGTGCTGGCACGAACGTCAAGATGAGTCCACGGGCAGAGGCGCCCGCCAGGCCATTTCACGGCGAACCGGTCCGACAGTCGGACCGGTTTGCGCCACCAACTGCCGTATGCCGCGATGTCGTGCTGGCGCGAACGTCAACATGAGTCCACGGGCAGAGGCGTCCGCCGGGCCACTTCACGGTGAACCAGTCCGACAGTCGGACCGGTTTGCGCCACTTGAATCCGCAGGCCACGATGTCGTGCTGGCGCGAACGCCAGGACGTGTCCATGGGCAGAGGTGCCCGCCAGGCCACTTCATGGCGAACCGGTCCGACAGTCGGACCGGTTGGCGTCACCAACTGCCGTATGCCGCGATGTCGTGCTGGCGCGAACGCCAAGATGGGTCCAGGGGCAGAGGCGCCCGCCGGGCCACTTCACGGCGAACCGGTCCGACTGTCGGACCGGTTTGCACCACCTGACGCCGAGGGCCGCGCCGGACCGCCAAGGTGATGAGGACGGTGGGTGCTCCAGTCCATGTCAGACGCCTCTGCTTGGATGGCCGCGGCTTGGGCGAGGAGGGGGATGGGGATGGAGCGGGTGGGGCTCGTTGCGCAGGTAGAGGAGCAGCTCGAGCGCGAGATGGTGCTGCGGCAGCTTCCGGGATGCGGCCAGTTCGGCTCGGAGCGGAAGCTGGCGTGCCGTTACCA
>SECN01000232.1 GCA_004173515.1 Myxococcaceae bacterium
CCTGGCGCGAGGCTACCTGGGCCAGCCGGGGCTGACGGCGGAGCGCTTCGTGCCGGATGGCTACAGCGAGGAGGCCGGAGCGAGGCTGTACCGCACGGGCGACAAGGTGCGGTGGGGCCCGGACGGGACGC
Source organism: Myxococcaceae bacterium (assembly GCA_004173515.1). GTDB lineage: Bacteria > Myxococcota > Myxococcia > Myxococcales > Myxococcaceae > Corallococcus. The sequence goes on from SECN01000232.1 coordinate 132, forward strand.
TGGAGTACCTGGGACGGATGGACTTCCAGGTGAAGGTGCGAGGCTTCCGCATCGAGCTGGGAGAAGTGGAAGCGGCGTTGGCAGCGCAGGCCGAAGTGCGCGACGCGGTGGTGGTGGTGCGAGAGGACGCACCCGGAGACAAGCGGCTGGTGGCGTACGTGACGGCGCAGCCAAACCATCGCGTGGACGCGGCGACGCTGCGAAGCGCACTGAAGGGACGGTTGCCGGAGTACATGGTGCCGTCGGCCTTCGTGGTGCTGGAGGCGCTGCCGCTCAACGCCAGCGGCAAGGTGGACCGCAAGGCCCTGCCGAAGCCCGTGGTGGGAACCAGTGTCACAGGCAAGGTCATCGCGCCCCGTGACACGACGGAGTTGCAGCTGGTGTCGATCTGGGAGGACCTGCTCGGGATGCAGCCGATCAGCGTCGACGCGGACTTCTTCGAACTGGGAGGCCATTCACTCCTGGCGGTCCGGTTGATGACGGCGATCCGCAAGCGTCTGGGGAAGGGCCTGCCCCTGGCGGCCCTCTTCCTGAGTCCCACGGTGGAGCGGCTGGCGGCGCTCCTGCGTCAGGACGCGGCGCCGTCGCTGTCCCCGCTGGTGCCCATCCAGCCGGAAGGCAGCCGTCCGCCGTTGTTCTGCGTCCACCCGGCTGGAGGCAACGTCCTCGGCTACGTGGAGCTGTCGCGGCGACTGGGACCGGATCAGCCGTTCTACGGTCTGCGCTCCCTGGGCCTCGAGGCGGAGCAGGCGCCGCTGGAAACCATCGAGTCGATGGCGACCACCTACGTCGAAGCCGTGCGCGCGCAGCAGCCCGAAGGGCCCTACCTGCTCGCGGGCTGGTCCATGGGCGGGGCCGTGGCGTACGAGATGGCCCGTCAGTTGCGCGCGGCGGGACAGACCGTGGCGCTGCTGGCGCTCATCGACCCGGGCTCCGTGAGCCAGGCTGGCGGCACGGGCGCGGAGGACGAGCAGATCCAGCAGGAGCTGGCGGCGCTCTTCGCGGAGGCCCCCGAGGCCGGCGATCCGGCTTCAAAGGACGCACTCCTGGCGCGACTGCTGGACGAGGCGAAGAAGGCCGGAGCGGTGACGCCGGACGTGGAGCTGAAGGACTTCCGCGTCCTGATGCGCGTCTTCGAACTCAACCGTCAGGCGACCCGTCAGTACACACCCGTTCCGCACGCGGGGGACATCACCGTCTTCCGGGCCAGCCGGAGCGTGGATCCCGCGCCGCTCGGCAGGGACCGGGGCTGGGGCGCGCTCGGGAGCGTGACGCTGTTCGAACTGGAGGGCGACCACTACTCGCTCCTCCGCGCCCCCCACGTCACGGCCCTGGCGGAGCAGCTCCGCGAGCGGATCGCGAAGGCCCTGGAGGACGCCGGGTCGAAGTAGCGGGAGGGGCCGGGCTCGCGACCGACACGGCGAGCCCGGTGCCGGACCGACAGCTCAACGGCTCAGGCGGAGGTGCCCCGCCTGCGTTCGTCCGAGCGGAGATTCCGGCCGGTGAGGGTGGCCAACACGCTCACCAGCTCCGCGGGATCAATGGGCTTGGGCACATGCATCTGGAAGCCCGCGAGCAGCGCCCGGGTGCGGTCCTCCATCCGGGCGAAGGCCGTGAGCGCGATGGCCGGAGTCTGCCCTCCCTGATCGTCGGGCAGCGCGCGCAGCCGGCGGAGGAGGGAGTAGCCATCCTCGCCGGGCATCCCGATGTCGGAGAGCACCACCTGGGGCCGGAAGAGCCGCAGCTTCTCGAAGCCTTCGTGGGCACTGGCCGCGGTGAAGACCACCGCGCCCCGACTCTCCAGCACCGCGGAGAGCAGCTCCCTTGCGTCGGGTTCATCGTCCACCACCAGCACGTGGAGGCCCTGCAGGACCGTCATCGGCAGGTGCGGAACGTCCAGGCGCGCCGTGGACGGCAGGGGCAGCTCCACCTTGCCCGTCGTGGGCTTCGCCAGGGGCAGGGTCAGGGTGAAGCGCGTACCCTGACCTTCGCCCTCGCTGAAGGCTTCGATGGTGCCGCCATGCAGGTCGGTGAGGTGCCGCACGATGGCCAGGCCCAGCCCCAGGCCCCCATGCTTTCGCGTGGAGCTTCCGTCCACCTGCCAGAAGCGCTCGAAGATCTGGGACAGATAGCCCCTGGGGATGCCCTGGCCCGTGTCGTCCACCACGATGAGGACGTGGCCCTCCGCCTGTCGCAGGCGCACGGCGACCTGTCCGCCCTTCGGTGTGAACTTGATGGCGTTGGAGAGCAGGTTCCAGACCATCTGCTGGATCCGGTCCGCGTCCCCGTGGATGGAGCCCAGGTCCTGGGGCCGGTCGAACTGCAGCGTCACGCCCTTCGCCTCGGCCGCGTGGCGCACCGAATCCAGCGCGGCTTCGATGCAGTCGCCGGGATTCACCGGGCGGATCTCCAACCGCAGCTTGCCGGTGATGATCCGCGACACGTCGAGCAGGTCCTCGATGAGCTGGGTCTGCACCTGCGTGTTGCGCTCCACCGCCTCCAGGGCTCGCGCGTGCTTCTCCGGCGCCAGCTGTCCCGTGCGCAGCATCCGCGTCCAACCGAGCATGGCCATCAGCGGCGTGCGCAGCTCGTGGGAGACGGCGGCGAGGAACTCGTCCTTGGCGCGGTTGGCCTGTTCGGCGATCAGGTGCTCGGCCTTGGCCATCTCGAACAGGCGGGCATTGTCGATGGCGATCTCTGCCCTGCGCGCCAGCTCCTGCACCAGCTCCAGGTCGCGCGCGGTGTAGCGGCGGCCCGAACGCGAAGCGCACACCTGGAGCACGCCGAAGACGCGCCGCTGGGCCCACAGCGGCACCACGAGCCACGACCCCGGCTGGAACTGTCCGTCCGGGCCCAGGGCCTCCACCGGGCCCAGGGCCTCTCGGAGGTGTTCGTCGGTGAGCTCGTGCTCCAGCTCGGCCTCGCCCGTGCGCAGCACCTGGGCGATGCCCCGTTGGGCGGTGGTGGACGGCGGGAACGCGCGGTGCAACTCCTTCAGCAGTGGCACCCGTGAGGGATCCGCGTGCGCCACCATCGCCTGTCGCACGGGACCGTCATCCTCCAGGAGGTAGACGGCGCACCAATCTCCCAGCCGGGGGAGGATCAGCGCGGCGAGCCGCTCCAGGGTGACGGACATCTCCAGCGAGGCGGTGAGCATGGTGCTCGCCTCCGCCAGGAAGCTGAGGGTCTCCGCCGCGCGCTTCTGATCATCGATGTCCGTGCACGTGCCCAGCCACTGGATGATGCGACCGTGGGCGTTGCGCAGGGGCAGGGCCTGGATGAGGTGCCAGCGGTAGGCGCCGTCCGCATGGCGGCGGATGCGGCCCTCGCATTCGAAGGCGGTTCCCGACTCGCGGCTCTCACTCCACCGGCCGAGGCAGCGCGGGATGTCCTCCGCCTGGAGGACATCGCGGGCCAGCAAGAGCTCATGAGGCCCCTCGTCCGAGGCGCGGCGGTCGCGCAGGCCGGTGTAGTCGTACCAGCGTTGGTTGAGGTAGTCGGGGCGGCCGTCGGGGCCGGACGTCCAGACGATCTGCGGCAGCGCCTCCGCGAGCGCCCGGTGCTGCTGCTGCGCCAGGTGCAGCCGCAGGGCCTGACGCAGGCTCTGCCCCAGGTGTTCGGCGGTCAGCTTCGTCTTCGACAGGTAGTCGGACGCGCCCGCCTTCATCAGGTCGACGGCGGTCTGTTCGTTCCCCTGGCCCGTGAGCACGATGATGGGAGAGCGCGTCCCCCGCCTTCCCAGGCTCCGCAGGACCTGGAGCCCGTCCTCGCCGGGCAGCAGGAAGTCCAGGAGGATGATGTCGAAGGACTGCGCGCCCAGGTGCGCGAGCGCTTCGGCGCCCGTGGTGGCCTCCACCACCTCCGCGGCGATGCCTCCCTGGCGCAGGAGCCGCTGGACCATGAGCCGGTCGACCTCGTCGTCGTCGACGAGCAACAGCCGGAGGGGTTCGCTGGTGTCCGGGACATCCCCGGGGCGCGAAGGCGCCGGAGCATCACTCACGGTGTTCCGCCTCGGGCCGGGGCCAGGTGAAGTGGAAGCTCGCGCCCTCGGAGGACTCGACCCACACCCGGCCGCCCCGGGCCTCGACCAGCTTCTTCACCACGCACAGGCCCATGCCGGAGCCCTCGACCTTGTCGCGAGCGACGAGCGTCTGGAAGGGAGCGAAGACCTTCTCGCGGTACGCGGCCGCGATGCCCGGGCCGTTGTCCGTCACCCAGAAGTGGTGGAAGCCCTGCTCCTCCTTCGCCTCGACGCGCACCCGGAGGTCCTCGCCGCGCGCATGTTTCAGGGCATTGGAGAGAAGGTGCATGAAGACCTGCTGGAGCGGAAGGTGCTCGGTGAAGAGGGTTGGCATCCCGGGGGCGACTTCGAACCTGGCGGCGTCTCCTCCCGGAAGTCGCGCCATCACGGCGTGCACCAGGGCGCCCACGTTCACCGGTTCGGGGACATGCGAGCCGCGGCCCGCTCGGCTGAATTCGAGCAGCCCGTCGAGCATGGACTCCATCCGGTGCACCCGCCCGCGCAGCAGCTCCAGTTGTCGGCGTGACTCCTCCCCGAGCCGTGGCCCCAGGTCCTCTTCGAGCCACTGCGACAGGTTGGCGATGCCGCGCAGGGGCGCCTTGAGGTCGTGGCTGGCCACGTACGCGAACTGATCGAGGTCGGCGTTGTTCCTCCGAAGGGCTTCGCGAAGCGCATGGACTTCCGCGATGAGGACTTCCTTTGGCTTCTGGGTGTCATCCATGGAGAAGGGCTCGCCAGTCAAACCAGAGCCCGGCACGGGGCCGGGAGATTCATTCAGGAGACCGGTTGGTTGGAGAACAGAGGCCCGGCGCCCCTGCTCGGAGTGCGGCCGGGCAGGCGGCCTCTGGCGTGTCGGGAAGGGAACAGCGCGCCGTCATCCGTTGGCAGGACCAGGAAGGTGACCGCTAGAAGGGCGGCGCTCGGGTTTCTCTCGAGACGTGGCTCCCACGGTTTCAAAGGACCCGATGAACGCTCCCATGGTTGGCGACAAGAGCGACAAGACCTTGAACATCCTGCTCATCGAGGACGACGAGGTGGACGTGATGAACGTCCGCCGGGCTTTCAGCAAGAACCACATCGCCAACCCGCTCTACGTGGCCTCCAACGGCCTGGAAGGGCTGGAGGCGCTGCGCAACGGGACGGTGCCCGAGGGACGCCGGCTGGTGCTGTTGGATCTCAACCTGCCGAAGATGAACGGCATCGAGTTCCTGCGCGCCCTGCGAGCGGATCCGCAGTTGAGGGCGACGTCGGTGGTGGTGCTCACCACCTCCGCGAACGAGCGCGACAAGGTCGACGCCTACGATCTCAACGTCGCCGGCTACCTGCTCAAGCCGGTGACGTTCCTGAGCTTCGTGGAGGTGATGGCCACGCTCAACAAGTACTGGACGCTGGTGGAGATGCCGTGAGCGGTGCGAGGCCATGCGAGAGCTGACCCAGGGCAGTGTTCCCAGTGTTCCCGTGGAGGCAATCCCACTCCAGGAGGCGCCGTTCCTCGCCGGAGACGGAGAGATGGCGCGGAGGATGCGCGAGTTCGACTGGGCCAGCTGCCCGGTGGGCCCGGTGGCGCAGTGGCCCCAGAGCCTGCGCACGGCGGTCAGCATCTGCCTGTCGTCCAGGCACCCCATCGAGATCTGGTGGGGACCGCAGTTCGCGCGTCTCTACAACGACGCGTATCGCCCCATCCTCGGCGTCCACAAGCATCCCCAGTTCCTGGGGCGCCCCGGCTGGGAGTGCTGGGGGGAGATCTGGGACGTCATCGGCCCGATGCTCGAAAGCGTCCGCGCCACGGGAAAGGCGACGTGGTCGGAAGACTTCCCGTTGATGATGTGGCGCAACGGCTACCTGGAGGAGACCTACTTCACCTTCTCCTACGCGCCGCTCTGGAACGAGGACGGCTCGGTGGGCGGTATCTTCTGCGCCTGCGCGGAGACGACGCCGCGCCTGCTCAGCGAGCGTCGGCTCCGGCTGCTGCGCGAGCTGGGAGCGCAGACGGCCATCTCGCCCACGGTGCAGGAGGCCTGCGCGCACGCGATGAGGACGCTCGCGGGGGGCGTCGCGGACGTGTCCTTCGCGCTGCTGTACGAGCGCGGGCCTGATGACACGCAAGCGCGGCGGGTGGGCTCCACGGGGTTCGCGGCGGGGCCCGAGCCGCTGGGCCTGGAGGAGGGACGTCCCTGGCCGTTCGCGGAGGTCATGCGCACGCAGCGTCCCGTGCGCGTCGTACTTCCGGAGGCCCAGGCGCCCTGGCCCGGAGGCGCGTGGCCCGAGCCGTCGCGTGAGGCAATCGTGTTCCCGCTGCTCCAGTCGGGGGAGAACATGCTCCAGGGCTTCCTGGTGATGGGGGTCAACCCGAGGCGCTCGCTGGATGACGCCTACGGGGACTTCTTCGCGCTGGCGTCCGGCCATGTCGCGACGATGCTCTCCAGTGCGAGGGTGTTCGAGGAGCGGACGCGGTTGCTGGCCCGGGAGCAGGCGGCGCTCGCAGAGGCCGAGCGACAGCGCGCGCGACTGGAGACCCTCTTCCTGCAGGCCCCCGCGGGCATCTGCGTGCTGCGGGGGACCGACCACGTCTACGAGTTCGCGAACCCGCGCTACATCGAGCTGTTGGGAGGGCGGGACGTCATGGGCAAGCCCCTGCGGCTCGCGCTGCCGGAGTTGAAGGAGGTCATCGTCCCGTTGCTGGACCGGGTGTACGCCACGGGCGAGCCGTTCTTCGGCAACGAGCTCCAGGTTCCGCTGCGGCGCACGGAGCAGGTCCAGGACTACTACTTCAACTTCATCTACCAACCCATCTACGATCCGTCGGGGACCATTGAAGGCATCTCCGTCATCGCCTTCGAGGTGACCGAGCAGGTCCACGCACGGCAGCGGGCCGAGCGGCTCACCGAGGAGCTGGAGGCGACGAACCAGGATCTGGATCAGTTCGCCTATGTCGCCTCGCACGACCTCAAGGCGCCGCTGCGAGGCATCGCGAGCCTGTCGGAGTGGATTGAAGAGGCGCTGGCGGACACGATGGGCGAGGAGACGCGCCGTCAGATGGGCCTGCTGCGGGGGCGGGTGCACCGGCTGGAGGCGCTGATCAACGGCATCCTGAGCTACTCGCGCGTCAGCCGGACCCGGGAGAAGGTGGAGACGGTGGACGTGGGGGTGCTGCTCGCGGAGAGCCGGGACCTGCTCGCGCCCAGGCCCGAGGCGAGCATCGTGATTGGCGGTGGGATGCCGACGCTCCAGGCGGAGCGGGTGCCGTTGCAGCAGGTGTTCCTGAACCTGATGAGCAACGCGCTCAAGCACGCAGGCCGGGTGGACGCGAGGATCGAAATCGCCTGCGCGGACGCGGATGCCTTCTACGACTTCACGCTGAAGGACAACGGGCCGGGGATCGACCCCCGCTTCCACGAGCGCATCTGGGGCATCTTCCAGACGCTGGAGGCACGCGACAAGGTGGAGGGGACGGGGATTGGCCTGTCGGTGGTGAAGAAGATCGTGGAGACCCGGGGAGGGCGCGTGGCCATCGAATCCGAGCCAGGAGCCGGGGCCACGTTCCACGTCTACTGGCCCAAGCGGCCCCGGGTGCACGCGTAGCCGGGTCCTCTATTCGGGTTGGCTCACGCCCAGGCTGCGACGCACTTCCAGTCCAGGTGATTCCGCGAGCTTGACCACCAGGGCCGCGATGCTCTTGCGAGACACCTGGCGTCCCTTGAAGGGTTGGCCTTTCTGGGTGAGTTCATAGTCAATCTCATCCGCATGGGTAAACCATGCGGGTCTCAGGATCGTGTAGTCGAGGCCCGAGGCTTCGATGACAGATGTTCCTGGCCATGCGCTCCAGGTCGCCCGCCAGATTGGCGTAGACGACGTCCTGCCCGACCATGGCTTGCTTCAAGTCTTCCAGGTCCAGGGCATCGCATTCAATGACGCGCATGCGACGGGCGTCGCTGTTCATCAGCCTGCCCGACTTGCGCAGGCCGAGCGTCAACCGGGCCTGGGTTTCCTTCAGGAACAGCTCGGTGGCGATACGGGCGATTCCGCCGTTCGCTCCGAGGATCAGGACATTGCTCACGAGGCGGACTCCATCGGTTCATCGAAGGGGTTTTCGTCATCCGGTTCGCGGGGAGCCGGGCTCCTTGCACCTTCAGTGGAGTACGCTCCGACTCATCGGATGACTACGGCCGGCAAGCGAATGGGCTCTTAAGCAAGGCTTCACTGTGCCCAGGCGCCGTCCCGTGGTGGCTCTGGCCATTGTTTAAGACCCCAGTTGTCCATCCCGGTGGCAATCATCGGTGCTTCTAAGGTCTCAAGGCGGACGAGGAAGCAGGCCAGCTCCTCCGCGTTCCCGACCGCTGCCGGCTCAGCCGCCTCTGCCCTCTGTCAGCTAGGAGTCAGGGGAGCGCTCGAACAGGACCAACCCCGCCGGGGCATCGCCCTCGTTGCGCGGCTCCGCTCGCCTGCTATAAAGCGCTCCGTCGTGGATGTGCTCCAGCAGCCAACGGGGACCTGCAGTGCTGGTCCAGGAAGGTGCCGACTTCCTGGCCACTTCCCGTTCCGCTGGCGCAAGGCAGTACCTTTCTGGCCGGTTACGTACTAACTACGTACCGAACGGGCCCCCACCGATGGTGGCGGGGACTCACCAGAAAGAACCAGTCGTTCCGCACCTTTAGGCGTCTGACCTCGTAGCTCAGTTGGATAGAGCAGCGGTTTCCTAAACCGCAGGTCACAGGTTCGATTCCTGTCGGGGTCGCTCTCCAAACCCCCGGCCCGACTGAGAAAATCAGCGGGCCGGGGGCGGGTAGTCGAGCAATCATCGGAGCGTTGCGAATTCAGTGAGAGTTCCGGAGATGGAACTCGCGCGAGTGGCTCGCCTGAGCTCCCCGGCAGGTTCACCGCCCGTTCCGGCGCGTCCCCGGTGGCTGGATTTTCGATGGTTAGGCCAGTGGAGCTGCACGCCACGTGTACGACACGTTCGTCGACGCGCTTGTCGCCCTGCACCGTCACATGATCTCCGCCACCGGACCCGCGTCCACCGTCCTGATTGATAATGGCCGGAAGAGCGGTGGCCGATGAGCCCCGCCTTCGACGTGGGCTCGTGCTCCGGGAAGGAGCTGCGCGACTACCAACGGGATGCCGTCGATCACCAGCCGATCCCTGCCGCGCTCTTTGCCGACGTGGTGGATGGTCTGGTTAGCTACGAGGGCAGTAAGCACGCCGCGAAGGCGGCGGTCTGGGCCGTGCCGCGCTGCGGGTTTGGCGCCCGGGGACTGGTGGCTCGCTCCGGCCCGGCTTGGAAGCTGCGGTGGCGGATGCACACGGAGCGCGCTTCGCGAGCAGCGTGCTCCTGAGCAGATGGGACTCACCACGCTGGTGCTCCTCCTGGTGGTGGGCGGCCACACGTGGACGACTCGCGCGTGTACCGGCTGCGCGCCGGGCACCTGGAGCAGCTCACCCGGGACCACAGCAACAGGCGCTGCTTCCTCAACGGGTGCCTGGGCAGTCCGCACGCCGGCTCCGACGCCACGCCAGAGGTGCTGGAGACCGACCTCCAGCCCGGAGACGTCTAGTTCACAGAACTTGTCGGGCTGGGGCGGAATTGGCGCACCTCACGGCGGAAGTAAAATGGGCAGCTATGGAACTCACAGAAAAGCAACGTATGGCGATTCAAGACTTGGTGCGGCGCTGGTCGCCGCGCAAGCTTTACGAGATTGCCAAAGGTGCAAAGCTACACGCGGCTACAAAGGAGCTCGTCGCCGCGTTTCCGGAAGCCCGAAGAGGTGATGTTTTCCCGCAGGAGGGAAGGGCGTACCTCTTCGAATTGGCAGGTGAATTGGTTGCGCGAGAACGAGAGTTCCAGGAGAAAGAATGGCTTCGGTCCAAAGCAGAAGCCGGACGCCTTCAACTCTTACGGGAGGAGTTTGTCAAAGGTAACCCTAAGCCGAACTATCCTCCTTGCGTGGACACCGAAAACGCACGCGGTGATGTTGATGTGCTGTGGTGGGCTTTGCTTCCAAATGCGGATCTCAGGACGCTTGTTCAAAAGCTTGCCAGCGATCTTCAGCGTTGGGTGTGGCGGCCCATCTACAACGACGAGCAGTACATGTGGACTGCTATTGACACCCGCAGCGCGGAAGACTCGTTTCGAGCTGGGGAGCTGAGCGCCGAGATGCCGCGCTATCCGCGCCAAGTCGTGGAGTGGGCGATGAAGTTGGGTGCGCAGGCAAGGCTGCAAGGGGTTCTATTCGAGGATGCCCGCCGACCACCCTCGCCGGAAGATTCACGACCAGCACGAACGCGCGGCTCTCCTCGCATCAAGCGAGTCCCTCGCCCGAGATGACAAGGTGGGAGTAATGTCGGTAGTAGCCGCTCACGGCGCCGTGCGTTTGTCTCGCCTGGCACGCGCTAGGGGGTGTCCCTAATTATCTGAAGAGAGGTGCTGGAGGCCGAACGGCCGCCAGCACCGTGGGCAGGGTGGAGCTTGCAGGGAGAGGAAGAGCTGAGCACCCCTGGTGAGTGCACCG
>SECN01000233.1 GCA_004173515.1 Myxococcaceae bacterium
CAAGCTCGACGCCTACATCCTCGTGACAGCGGCCTCGGGCGGCGTCCGCCCGATGACCGGCAACGGCAACGGAGGCTTCACCGCGGGCACCGTCGTCACGACCGGCGCCTCGCCTGGCCTCAACGCCATCGCCACCGCGGACATGGACGCGGATGGGTACGCCGATCTCATCCTGACCAACAGGGGCTCCGGCACCGTGACCGTGGTCCCCAACGGACTCTAAGTCGTACCCCTCTAAACATCTGGAGGGAGCCGTGCGGGCTGGCGAGCGGGCGTGCGAAGGGACTGCTCCATTGGCACGTCCTGGCCCCTGTGCGGACGTTAGCCCCTTGGCCACTCTTGGGCTGGGGGTTCTACCGTCATGTTCGAAGCCATCGTGGAACGCTTCCTTGCCCAGAGTCCACTCACCGTCATGGCCCGGGTGGCGCTGGAGCGAGCCTGTGACGCGGCGTGGGTCGATGCTGCGTTTCATGAGCACCGGGGCCGGCAGTATGAGCGCGAGTTGCTTTTCTCCGATGTCGTCGACCGCATGGGCCTGGTGGTGCTGGGCCTGCGCCCCTCGCTGCATGCGGCGGCGCAGCGGCATCGCCTGCCCGTCTCGGTGCAAGCGCTCTACAAGAAGGTGAACCGGACCGAGCCGGCGGTCCTCCGGGCGCTGGTGCGTGGCGCGTACGCTCGGCTGGCTCCAGTGCGCTGCGCGATGGGCCCGGCGGACGCGGTTTGCGAAGGGATGACCGTCCGCATCGTGGACGGCAACGACTTGCCGGCCAGTGACAAGCGTCTTTCCGCGTTGCGTGGCTTCCGGGGCGCCGCGATGCCGGGCCAGTCCCTCGTGCTTTATGACCCGGAGTTGGACCTGGTGGCCGACGTGCTTCCCTGGGAGGACGCACATGACCATGAGCGCTCGTTGCTCCAGCATCTGCTGCCGCAAGTCGAGCCAGGCCACCTCTGGGTAGCGGACCGGGGCTTCAGCACGCGCTCGATTCTCCAGGCATTCGCCGCCCGCGACGCCTTCCTGCTGGTGCGGGAGCATGCTCGCAATCCGTCGCCGACCGAGGAGCGCCCGCGACGCAAGGTGGGGCGCATTGAGAGCGGCACGGTATTCGAGCAGTCGGTGTCCATTCCAAACGGAGCCATCGGCATGCTGCCACTGCGGCGCATCGAGATTGAGCTCGACACGCCGACGGAGGACGGCGACACCGTCATCCGGTTACTGACGAATGTCCCAACGGACCGCAAGGCAGCCACCACCCTCGCCCGGCTGTACCGAACGCGCTGGCGGATTGAATGCCTTTTTGGCCGCTTGGAGTCCGTCCTCGAAAGCGAGGTGCGAAGCCTGGGCTCGCCCCGGGGCGCCTTGCTTGGATTCTGCGTCGCACTGGTGGCCTACGACGTGTTGGCCCTTTTGCAGGCGGCGGTGCGGACCGCTCATCCCGTGTGCGAGGAGAAGCCCATCTCCTCTTTCTACATCGCGGCCGAACTGCGCGAGTACTACGGAGGAATGAAGGCCGCCCTCCCAGAGGAAGTCTGGGGGCCTTATGAAAGACAGACAGCGACGCAACTGGCCCGGACGCTGGTGAAAATGGCAAGGCATGTCGACCCGGCGATGCTCCTCAAGCATCCTCGCGGGCCGAAGCCAAGCAAGAAGAAGGGCTACGCGCCAGGGAGCGAGGTGCGCCGGCAGGTCGCGACGTCACGCGTCCTTGCTGCCGGCACCGTCGACTATGTCAAAGAAGATGTTTAAAGGGGTGACTCTAAGTCGCTGTCCGCGATACCGCGCTGGGACGGTGTGCCCTGATTTCAGCGCGGTCTCGGTAGGAGAATCGGTGCGCCGCGTGCTTCGAGCGCGGCGCACCGAAAGACGCGCAGGCGCCTGCCCCGTGTGCGTACCCAGAATTCGGTCGCTGCGTCATGGGTGCTTCAAGGCCACCATGGGCATTGCGTCAATGCGAGTGAGCGAGACGCGCACGGTTGTCTCTATCCAAAGTTCCGTCGCTGCGTCATGGGCGCGGCGGCTTGCGTCGCCTCCGCGCTAAGGACTGACATCTGGCCATGCTCCTGGGGCTCACCAGCGCGCTCGGCGGCGCTCTGCCCTTCCCCATCACGGCCCGTCGATTCGCGGAGACGGGCATATGCATATCACAGACGCTGTGTCCATGATCCTCGAGCGCTTGTCGACTAGCGGCCGAAGAACGTCGCCCATCCGTGTGTTGCGTTCCAATCAGTAGAAAGTAAGGAATGGTGCCGTTCATTCCAGGGGGGGACGGTCCATTCCGGGCTTCAGCCTGCTCCTCGGAGGAAGACACTCAATGCGAAGCCGTCCTGGTGTGCTGTGGTCGTGGGGTCTGGGCCTGACGCTGGCCTTGTCGCTGGGGGCGTGTGGTGTGGAGTCCCTAGGGGAGAAGGTCCGTCCTCCGGAGGTTGGGGTGTCGCAAGAGGACGACGGGGCGTTGACGCGTGAGCGTCCGGAAGCCTCGTTGACGTGGGACCCGTATGCGGACGCTGTGGCGTCGGGCACCACGGCGACGGTGCTCAACCCAAGTGCGGCGCTGGGCGCTCCGGACGGGCAGGCCGCGACCCTGGTGGGCTTGCTCAACGCGGCGCTGGTGCTGGACCTGGGCCAGGGCGAGGAAGGCACCGGCGACCTGCGCGTCTATTACCAAGGCCTGTCATTGGCGCTGGTGGCCCAGGTGGACTTCCTGAAGGCGGATGGGACCTTCATTGGCTCCAGCTCGCTGCACCTGGTGGAGCTGGGCTTGGGAACGCATATCGCCGTGGCGACGTACCCGGGGAACGTGCCCTATCGCTACGTGCGCCTGAAGGGCGCGGTGGCGCTCTACCTGGTGGACGCGGTGGAGACGTCGCTGCGGCCCGTCTGTGGTGATGGGGTGCTGGGCGGATTCGAAATCTGTGACGATGGCAATCAACTCTCTGGAGACGGCTGCAACAGCGTCTGCGAAGTGGAGCCGGGCTACACCTGCACGGGACAGCCGAGCGTCTGCACAGACATTGACGAGTGCGCCAACGGGACGGCGAATTGCCAGTCGGGTGAAATCTGCGTCAACACGCCCGGGAGCTACACCTGCGAGCCCGACCTCTGCGTGGGGGTGGTCTGCGCGCCTCTCGATGCGTGCCATGTCGCGGGCACCTGTAATCCGTCGACCGGGCAGTGCTCCAATCCGGCCGCCCCCAATGGAACGGCGTGCAGCTACGGCAACGCCTGCACCCAGCCGGACACCTGTCAGGAGGGGGTCTGCACCAGTGGCCCGCTCACCGGCGACACGACCAGCAACCTGGCCCACCGGTGGACCTTCGACGAGGCCAGCGGCACCACGGCCCTGGACTCGGCGGGTACGTCGAACGGAACCCTGGGCAGCTCGGCGTCGCGGACGGTCAGCTTCGACGGCTCCGGTGCGATCACGCTCACGCCCACCCAGCAGTGCGATCTCAACGCCCACGTCGACTTCGGCCTCGCGCCCGGGCAATTCGGGACGAACGACTTCACCGTGAGCTATTGGCTGAAGACGACCTTCAACGCCCCCCGCAGCGGAGATCTCATCGGGAACCGGGTGGCCGGGAGCGCAGGCAACTACCTCTCGGGAAGGCTCAGCGGCGGCACCTCGGCAGCGTCGCTTGAGATGTACGAGAACGCGGCAGGCACCAACGGTGCAGGCGTCAACGTCTCTCCATCGCCGCTCAACAACGGCAGCTGGCACCACGTCGTCTATACCCGCGGCGGGACCTCGCTCAAGGTGTACATTGACGGCGTGCTGGTCGGCTCCGCGACCAGCGCTGCGCCGACGAACCTCACGGGCGCCAATTCGTTCCGCATCGGCCGCAGGCTGCCGACCTGCCCGAGCACCTTCGCCAGCATTCCGGCTTCGTTCGACGATGTCCGGACCTACAGCCGCGAGCTCACCGCCTGCGACGTCGCTGTGCTGAACACGCCCTAGCAACCAGGGCCGCGCCCCGGCGACGGTCGAGCCGGGGCGCGGTCGTGGATTGCCGCCAGCCGCGTTACGACGGAGGCTCTGAAACAGGTTCGAGCCAGCCTTTGAATGCGCCGCCAACCTGGCCATGAGGCATGAGCGCGGCAAGGCCACATTCACCATTGCGGCAATGCGAGTGAGCGAGGCTCGCGGGGCCTGCTGCTGGCCGCCAGTTCCTCTGTGACCGCCTGCGGGTCACTGCCGTAGGGGAGCGGCACTTCGGCCAGGCGGGTGGCCAGTTCGGCGATGAGGTCCGAAATCATCGTCAGGCTCATGGCCACGCCAGCTCGATGTGGAGAAGCGGGTCCGCGGGCATCTCCACCTTCGCGGCCCGCGCCGCGCGGAAGGCCTCACCCAACACGCCGATGTCCGGGGCCGCGCGCGCCTGGCCGTCTAAGTAGGTCGCCAGAAGTTCCGAGACAAACTCCGGCCGCATGCACAGCTTCCGAGGCCTGCGACCGGCGAGGAGCCCTGCCGAGTTGGGGCTGACAGCATACGACAGGCGGAAGCTGGAGCGGGCGCTGCTGCAGGCGCGCGATGCCGCTCCTTCCGTCGCCTTCTGGCCATCTTAGGGATTGCCGCATTTCCCCTTCTGAAACTGAACGGTAGATGGCTTTTGGGCTTCGCTGCATGCCTTCAGTTGGGCATTGCATTGAGCAACTTTCGCCTTATCTTGTTTCGCAAAAGTTTCCTTGCAGTTTTTCGACTGCTCGATGCATGCGTTCTCGCATGCCGCTTGAATTTCGTTGGGCTTGTCCCATACGTAGTCAATTCTGGATTTGCGGTCGGGAGAGACGAAGAGCTTGAAGCGGATCTTATCTTTGGATTTCTTCACCACAGCTGGGTCGTCGTGGCACCCCACGAGGGGGGCTTTCACTCCGCCCAATGGGTATGAGGGGGTCCCATTGGACGCAGAGGCTGTGGGCATCACGCAAAACATGTCGTCGGACGCCATCGGGGTGCTCTCCGGGGACGGACCGCTGTCGGTGGGTTGGGCGTAGGCGAGGGACACTGCGAAGAGGAATGCGGGCAGAAGGATCTTCATGCCAAGAGGATAGTCGGGCGGGACTCCCGCCGTCACCGCGATAGGAGCGCTCACCTGTTCTTCCAGGGAAGTGGCAGAAGTATTCGCCTAGCATCCCGGCGTCGCGGAAGTCGCGGTGCTCGGCATGCCGGACGCGGACTTCGGCGAGCAGGTGGGCCTTCTTCGTGCGGACGTTCGCGGCTGGCCAAGCTCCAGACAATCTGCGGGAGAGCAGCGACATCGGGGCAACTTCATGCTGTCAGCCCCAACTCGGCAGGGCTCCTCGCCGGTCGCAGGCCTCGGAAGCTGTGCATGCGGCCGGAGTTTGTCTCGGAACTTCTGGCGACCTAGTTAGCCAGTAGCGTCTCTCTGTCTCCGCACGCAGGTGGCTCTGCACCCAGCCGGCGAGCATCGGCATCTGCTCCTCGACGCTGGAGCGTGGCAGCTTCGCGCCGCGCGCCAGCATCACGCTGAGGAAGCCATGGACGGCACTCGCGCGGACGGCGCGCGCGTAGGCGAGCTGCTTGTCGCTGACGGCCTTGAGGGGCGGCACCTCCAGCCCATCCACGGTGAGGACCACGTGCGGAAGGATGACGTGGACGCAGCCCGCCTCGAGCTGGTCCGCGAGCGCGTCAGCCGCATCACGCCGCTGGGCCGCGCGCGGCCCGGGCCGAGGTGATGCTGAAGCGCTCTTCCAGGACCTGGAGCGTGGGCCCTGTCGTGCGCGGCACCTGCTCATCCACCCCGAGGACGGTGTCGTGGAGAGCGCCCTCCGCGTCCGCCACCTCGACGTAGGCATCCCAGGCTCGCCGGGCACTCGCGACGCTCCGCACGCGGTACAGCCCCGGCGCCGCCACCCGCACCGTGGCCGTGCCGCTGCCCTGGCGGTTGAGGTCCGCCGTCCCACGCAACCACCGCACGCGCCACTCAGCGCCCGCGGACTGGAGCTCAGCGACGCCGCCACGCCGCTCGTGGACGAAGACCTCCACCGTCAGCTCCCGCTGGCCGTCGTCCTCCTGCTCCACATCCCGCGTCAGCCGCATCCGCATGGGGGGCCTCCGTCAGCAATAGGCGCTTGGCGCGAGGGCGGCGGCAATACCCCCGAGGGAGGTAGAGGCCAGCGGAGGACAAGGCTCGACTTTAGAGGATGTGTGTATGCTGCCGCCTGCGAGTTCACCGCTCGCCTGCCCCAGCGAAAGGAGGGTCAAATGACCAGGTCCCGGTCCACTCCATCCCCAGAGGAAAGGCTGCAACAGTTCTTCAAGTTCTGCGACGGACTCGAAGCGCACCCCTTCTACGCAGCGCATGCGGGAGGTTCGACCCTCCGACTTGAAGCCTCTTTCCCAGAGGATGGGTCCGACACGGTAGAGGTCAACTTCGATGTGTTCCACCTCGAGAGCCTGTTAGGTAGGCTTAGGCAGTTCCTGTCAGACGGCGAACTCTTTTTCTTTAAGGACGTGCGTCGGGAGATTGTTTCCCTGTTAGGCGACGATGGCGAGTTCAGGAGCTTCTACGACAAGCTGGTTGCGATCATTGGAAAGCCGTATCCGGAGCGCTCGGTACAGGTGTTCAAAGCAAACGGAGTAAACGTTGTCGCCGGGTTCACGTTCAAGCAACTGGCCGAGGCACAGCTATACACAGGCCCGCTCCATTCTGAGCGACTCATCAATCCAACTCCCGGCTCCGCAGAGGACAGCCTGCCCGCCTCACACGAGGCAGCCAAGAAGCACCTCGTTCTCGATTTGGCCTACAGCGCGATAGCCTTCGTTAGAAACATTCTGGTGCTCAGAAATTGGGCCCATCGCCGAGCGAGGGAGACCGGAAAGCTCGACCTGTTCCCAGAACTCGGGGCATTTGACGCACGGGCGCGCGCCGCGGAGGTGTAGGATGGCATCCACTCAGGAGAGACAGGCGCGCGGAGGGCCTCGTCCGAACAGCCTGTCTACCGAGGCGGCATCCTTCCTGAGCGAGGGGGAAGGAGGCTCCATCCGGGATGGTGCTACGCCATGAACCGCCGCCACAAAACGCTCAGCGACTCCACGGGTGGGTCGACCTCTCGGCCCTGTTCATTCCTGATGACGTAGAAAATCTCTCCGTCGGGGCTGGCCGCCACATACGCATCAGGTACTGCTGCGGGGCCTTCTGGCCGGACGTGGAGGTGCGCCTTCTTGTCCCCTATTCGCGGCTCGAACTTGACGGCGTAGTGACTCGGCATCCCGCGCTTCGACGCGAGCTCGCTGGCTCGCCAAAGCTGATTCAAAGAATGCCGGATCCGAGAGGAGCTGTTGAAAGTACCCTCTCGCAGTTGATTCCATCAACGCGATAGCTCGGCGATCCTTCTTTTCCTCAAGGAATCGGTGGCCATGAACCACTTCGTTCCGTCGGCGATAGTGCGCTTCGTATGCATGATTCCGGTGCGATCTATCCGGTATCAGTCGACCTTGTTGCTCAAGGACTGCCTCGGCAAACTGCCGTGCGCCTCCGCCTTGCCCGGTTTGGACCACGGTCTCAATCGCGCGGCAGAACAGCTCGTATCGGTCATCAACAACGTCCTGATGGCATGCTCGAAAGAAGGACCGGACTCCACGCAGAAAGTAGTCATACCCGCGTTCCCTCCAATCCTCGGCCGTCAGCTTGAGGAGGCTAGAGGTTATGGCGGGCACCTTGTCGATATCGAAGCGCAGCCGACGCCACCCCTCACGTGCTGACCATGGCTCTAGGGAAGTAATGCCCTGAAGGGAGCGCTGACCATCCGGCTCGTGGAGTTCGACCGTAATGACCCGGTGAGCCATGCCCCATCCGGACACCATCGAAAGGGCGATGTCCACGAGTCCGAGCTTGCGTTCGAGTTCAACGTCGACCGCGCCAATGACCTTGTCGTCGACTTCCTGCTCGGCCCACACAACGAAGCTTGGTGACTCCAGGGGCTCCAGCGCCTCCGGGCTGTACTGCTTGGAGAAGCTCGCAGGGACGTCAACAGGAGCGAGCGGCCAAGCCGTCGCGAGATAGACGTCCGGAGCCAGCGCCAAGCGCTCCGTTGTGGGCATCCTTGCGTGGAGGCCCGCCACAGCCATCAACGCGCGCTTAAGCATCTTGGTCGCCAAGGACGAACCTCCATGTGGTCGCGGCACTCACCCACTTCAATCCTCGCCTTGAGAATAGGTGGGGAGTGGCTAGATGGAAGTTCATGGCTTCGGACGCTTTCGGGACGGAGCTGTCCCTTCTCCGCGCACGGACGCAGCACACGAACGTGCAGACCAAGCTCCTTAATCAGGAGGCGGCCCGTAACCAACTGGGGAGACCTCGGCACCGGTCTCCCCAGTTAGCCCTACCGGAGCTCCATCAAGAGCGGCGCCGCCCCAGCGGGTCGCGGATGCTCTGCATCATCTCCCTCATGGCGCGCATGCCGCCGGGGTCCCGGATGCTCTCCATCATCTCCTTCGCGGCGCGCATGCCTCCTGGGTCCCGGATGCTCTCCATCATCTCCTTCGCGGCGCGCATGCCTCCCGGGTCCCGGATGCTCTCCATCATCTCCTTCGCAGCTCGCAGTCCGCCCGGATCCCGGATGCTCTCCACCATTTCCTTTGCGGCTCGCAGTCCGCCCGGATCCCGGATGCTCTCCATCATCTCCTTCGCAGCTCGCATGCCCCCCGGGTCCCGGATGCTCTCCATCATCTCCTTCATGGCCCGCATGCCACCTGGGTCCTGGAAGCGCTCCATCAGCTCCCTCGTGGCTCGCAGGCCGCCCGGGTCCCGGAAGCTCTCCGTCAGCTCCCTCTCGGCGCGGATGGCCTCCGACAGCCAGGTCACCCCTGCCTCCGGACTGATGGGCGCTTCCGACATCACCATAGGCTCTGCTGCAGAAGGCTGCTGCCCTGTGGTGTCTGTGGCTGCCGACTTCTCGCTGGCCGTGGCTACCGTCGGTGGCGGCTGTCCCTCAGCGGCTGCGGCCTCCGGCTTCCGGTCGACGTACCCGAGGCCAGACAAATGGGCGTTGCGAAGGTGATGCAGGGCCGTCCGGTACGACTCTCCGTTACGAGCCGCCCGCTCTCGGGCCAAGCGCTTCTGCTTACGTGTGCTGCTCATGTGCTACCTCGGAAAGGTCATGGCAAGGCCGATGGCCCGTGCACCTCGCCTGCCAGCCGTTTCGGAGGCAAAGCATCCTGGGACTGAGTCCCTTGGCCTTCATAGTGACAGCTCCGCACGGGGAGCCTGTGAAGGTCAGGCGCGGACGACGCCAGCACCCGCAAGGTGCCACATGGCCAGCCCTGGATCAATTGGCGCCAGTCCCCACCCAATCGACTTCACCCAGGGTGCGACCTCGGCCATTCTCCGCCTCGCAGGCCACCAGCAGATCGGCACCGTTGACGAGAGGTCACCGGCAGTGTAGTTCGCGGAGATTCAATCGGTCCCCGATTGAAGGGCTCCAGCAGCCCCTCCTTGAAACCACTGAATATTACTCAGCTTTCGGCCCTCAGAGAGTTTGAGTCCTCTCAGAGAGAAGCCGAGAACGAGTTCGCGCAGGGCCTCATTCGGGGAGCTACCTGAAGGGCCCTACCAACCGGTAGGGCCCTTTTTGTTTAACAAGGGCCTCGTGATGATATCGCGAGGCCTTCGTGCTTAAGCCCCTGAATCACAAGGGATTCTAGCTCGCGGTGCTGCAGAGCGCGTTCTCGGCGCTTGGCTCCGCAGAGCGAGATGCCCCTTGTGCCTACCCAAGAGTCAGTCGCTGCGTCATAAGTGCGTCAAGGCTGCGTCAAAACGTGCGTCATGACGTGAGCGATGCGAATGACGAGCCGCAGGGGCCTCCCTTCCGTTTGATAGAGGTCGGAATTACGCCCGGCGCAGACGCCTCAACACCTCTCTGCCTGCATGTGGACACTCCCCACCCTTCCTGCGAACGCAGGTAGGCTGGTGCAGCACGCGCGGGTCTACGAGGATGTTGTTGGAACTACCGAGACTCTACGCAGCGCTGCGCTCGTACCTGTGGTGGAGCCCGAAGACTTCCCGTAGCTCTATCACCTTGGGTCCATGCTCCGGGCCCTGCACCTTACGCATTTCGGGCGCATCTTTCCCGAGCGACAGGTGCGTCCTGCTTGCATTGTAGTAGCGCTGGTACTCGCGCAGCAGGCGCCGAGCGTGGGCTTCGTTCAGGACGACGACATGGTCCAGCAGCTCCCTACGTATCGAGCCGATGACTCTCTCCGCATAGGGATTTTGCCACGGACACCGTGCTGCACTCGGCACCTCGCGAATCCCCAAATGGGCAAGCGTGGCGCGAACGCCCTCCGAGTAGAGCTTGTCCCTATCTCGGTGCAAGTACCTCGGAGCACTGGTCCAGGGAAAGGCCTCTCGCAACTGCTGCTTCGTCCATTCTTCCGTCGGGTGCGCTGTCACATTGAGGTGGAGGATTCGCCTGTCTCGGTGACTCACAACCACAAATCCCAACAGCACTCCAAACGTCGCAGTCGGAATGACAAAGAAGTCCATCCCCGCGGACTCCGCCAGATGCAGTAACCGTCCGGCCAACGACGTGCCGGAGGGCTTGAGGGCGGACGGGAAGCGTGCGTTGCGAGGGCGCGACGGATTGAGACGCGAGGCTTCAGGACGCGTCGGCGGCGCGCAGACGC
>SECN01000724.1 GCA_004173515.1 Myxococcaceae bacterium
GGCTCCGGCAGCGCCTTGCGGTCCACCTTGCCGTTCGCCGTCAGCGGCATCGCCGGCAGCACCACGAAGGCCGACGGCACCATGTACTCCGGCACCGCTTCCTTCAGCGCCGAGCGCACACTCGCGATGTCCACGCCCTCGCCCACCACGTACGCCACCAGCCGCTTGTTCCCGGCCCCCTCGCCGCGCGCCACCACCACGCACTCGCGCACGCCCTCGCACCGGCCCAGCGCGGCCTCCACTTCCGCAAGCTCCACGCGGAAGCCCCGCACCTTCACCTGCGTGTCGCCTCGACCCAGGAACTCCAGCACCCCGTCCGCGCGCCACCGCGCCAGGTCTCCCGTGCGGTACATGCGGCTGCCAGACGGCCCGAACCGGTTGGGCAGGAAGGCCGCCGCCGTCAGCTCCGGCCGACCCAGGTAGCCGCGCGCGAGGCCGTCACCGGCCGCGTACAGTTCCCCAGCGACACCCACCGGGACGGGCTGCCACTGTCCGTCCAGCACGTACACCTGCGTGTCGCCAATGGGGCGGCCGATGGGCACCGTCATGCCCACGGACTCCACCGTCTCCATGCGATGGCAGCTCGTGAAGAGCGTGCCCTCCGTCGGCCCGTAGCAGGCCGTCACCGTCACACTCAGCTCTTCCAGCGCGCGCTTCACGTGCGGCGCGGACACCACGTCGCCGCCCGTCAGGAGCTGCTTCACGCCGCGCAGCCCCTCCAGGTTGCCGTCCACCATCTGCGTGAAGAGGCCCGCCGTCAGGTGCAACACCGTGACGCCGTGGCGCTTGAGCACGCCTTCCATCTCCTTCACGTCGCCCACCGGCACCGGCGCTCCGTGCACACGCCCTTCGGCGTGCCCGTGCTGCCCGACGTGAAGTCCACGTACGCGAGGTTTCCACCCCCCACGCCACTGTCCGGCGTGTGCGTCGGCTGGCGGGACAGGGCTTCGCCCACCTCCTCCACGCGCACGACGTCCAGCCCCTCCAGCGGCAAATGCTCCCCCAGGGTGCGCGTCGTCACCAGCACCCGAGGACCCGCCGCCGCGAGCATGAACGCCAGCCGTTCGCGCGGGTAATCCGCCTCCAGCGGCACGTACGCGCCGCCCGCCTTGAGGATGCCCAGCAGCGCCACCACCAGGTCCACGCCGCGCTCCAGGCACAGCGCCACCCGCGACTCCGCCTTGACGCCTCGCGCACGCAGCAGGTGCGCGAGCTGGTTGGCCCGCGCATCCAACTGCGCATACGTCAGCTTCGCGTCCGCCGTCTCCAGCGCCACCGCGTCCGGACGCCGCGCCACCTGCGCGGAGAAGATGTCTCCGATGCTCACTTCGCGGGGGTACGCGGAGGCGGTCTGGTTCCAGTCCACCAGGAGGCGCTGCTTCTCCTCGGCGGACAGGATGTCCACCTCCCACACCTGTCCCGACTCCTGCGCCGCCAGTCCTTCCACGGCCCGCCGCCACTGCCCCAACAGCCGCTCGATGCCTTCCGCGTCGAAGCGCGGCAGGTCGTACGCCAGCTTCAACACCAGCTCGCGGCCCGGGATGACGGAGGCCGTCAGCGGATAGTTGCTGCGCTCGACGCCCCGCACGTCGCGAACACCGAGCGGATTGCCCTGCGCCGCGAGCGACACATCCAGGGGATAGTTCTCGAAGACGAAGAGGCTCTGGAACAGCGGCGTGCCGCGCGGCACCTGACTGAAGCCCTGCACCCGCACCAGCGAGTCATGCTCATGCGGACGCGATTCCGTGTAACGGGCCTGGAGTTGCCGCAGCCACGAAGCCACGGAGGCTCCGGCCGACACGCGCATGCGCACCGGCACGGTGTTGATGAAGAGGCCGGCTGCCTCCTCCGCCCCTGGCAGTTCCGTGGGCCGCCCCGACACCGTGACGCCGAAGACGACGTCCTCCTCGCCACCGTGGCGCGACAACACCAGCGCCCATGCCGCCTGCACCAACGTGTTCAGCGTGAGCTGCTGACGCCGCGCGAAGGACTGGAGCGCCGCGGTGGAGCGTGCCGACAGGTGGAGTGACCGCTCGCCATGACCTTCCGGCACGAGCGTGGAGGTCGCGGATTGCGTGTCACCCGGAATGACCGTCGGGGCCTGGATGCCCGCGAGTTCCGCTCGCCAGAACGCCTCCGACCGCTCCGTGTTTTGCATCCGCAGCCAGGCGATGTAGTCCCGGTAGTGGGCGCCCGAAGGGCCCTTCGGAAGCACCCGTCCCTGGACGCGCGACTGGTAGAGCCCGAAGACCTGCTTGAGCAGCAGGGCCATGCTCCAGCCGTCGAGCACCGTGTGGTGGAAGCTCCAGATGAACCGGTGGACGTTCGTGTCCAGCCTCACCAGCGCGATGCGCAGGAGCGGACCTTCCGCGAGGTCGAAGCCCCGGGCCCGGTCCTCCTCCAGGAAGGTCTCCAGTTGCTGGCGCTGCGCCTCTTCCGTCTGGCCGCGCCAGTCGAGCTCCCGCCACGGCAGCACCACCTGCCGACGCACCACCTGCAACGGCTCCTCCAGCCCTTCCCAGAGGAACGTCGTGCGCAACACCGCGTGCCGCGCGACCAGCTCGTCCCACGTGCGCCGCAGCGCCTGGGTGTCCAGGGACGCGTGGAAGGTCCAGGAGAGCTGCTCGAAGTAGACGCCCGACTTCGGCGCCAGCAGCGCGTGGAAGAGCATGCCCTGCTGCATCGGTGACAGCGGGTAGATGTCCTCGAAGCCATCGACTTTCGTCTGAACCTGCGAAAGCGCTCGCGCGTCCAGCTTCGCCAACGGGAAGTCCGCTGGCGTGTACCTCGCCGCGTCCTCCGACTGACGGCCCGCCACCAGCGCCCTCAGCGCTTGCGTGTACGCACGCGCCAGCACCTCCACCGTCGCTCGCGTGTGCAGCGCCTCGCTGTACGTCCACGTCACTTCCAG
>SECN01000725.1 GCA_004173515.1 Myxococcaceae bacterium
TGGAGCGACTTCGCGTAGGGATTGTTCGTCACCCACACCGTGGTGCGCTCGGTGGTGGGCACCCAGCCCTGGAGCAGCGGCCCCAGGTCCGTCGTGCCCTGCGCCAGCTCCACCTGTTGAATCTTGCGCTCGCGCGGACCGGCCGGAGCCAGCGGCACGTCCAGTTGTTCGCGCGACGTGTAGCCGCCGCCTTCCACCGTCACGACGAGCCGCGCCGCGCCCACGGACTGCACCGCGCGGCCCTGGAACACGAAGGTGCGTGACTTGCCATCCTCCAGCCGGGCCCGGCCCTCGTTCTTGCCCCCGAGCTTCAGCGGCGAGCCCACGTCCGCGGGCATCGCCATCCCCGGCACCGCCAGCGCCTCGGACGCCAGCGTCACCTTCACGTCCTGCGCCTTGCCGGACAGGTTGGTGACGAAGACGGGAATCTGGATGTCGTCGTTCTGGGTGAGGAAGCGCGGCAGCGTCGTCTGGAGCACCAGCGGGTCGCGCACCAGCACCTGCGCGTTGGCCCGGCCGATGCGCTTGTTGCCCGCCGTCACCACCATCACCCGCACCGCGCCCCGGTACTGCGGCAGCTTGAAGGGCACGCGCAGCTTGCCGGAAGCCGGCACCTCCACCACGCCGCTCCACAGCGCCACCGGCTTGACGGGCTGCACGCGGCCCTCCGCGCCGCCCTCGTCACCACCCGTGGAGCTGGAGTTGCCTCCGGGCGGCACGAGCAGCGCCCAGCCCACCGTCTCGAAGGTCTGGATGCCCAGCGCGCGCCGGGTGAAGATCTCCTTGAGCGGATCCGGGTTCTGGAAGCGCGTGAGGGACAGGATGCCCTCGTCCACCACCGCCACCGTGGCGAAGGTGGGGCCCTCCACGCCCTCCACCGCCAGGTCCACGGTGAGGGTGTCGTTGGAGCGGACCTCCTTGGGCACCGTCAGCGTGACGGCCTGGGTGTAGTCCACCGGCTCCAGCGGGATGCTGCCCACGCCGAAGGCGCGGTCGGGCATGAACGCCTTGGCGGATTCCAGGTGCGGATCCTTCACGAGGAACGCGCTCACGTAGACGTTGGGCGCGTACTCCGTCGGCGTGAAGCTCCAGGACACCTCACCGGGCTCCGCCTGCTTCCACGCGGTGAAGAGCACGCGGTCGGTCTCCACCGTGAAGAGGACGCGGCCCCGGTAGGGCGCCTTGACCTTCACCGTGAGGGCCTCGCCCACCTTGCCCTTCGCGGGCAGCGACAGCTCCAGCGCGGTGGGCTTGAGCGGACGCGGCGTCTGATCCACGCGCGAGCCCTCGCCCCACCAGTAGTAGCGACCGTCCCCTTCCAGGGCCAGGTCCGACTGCGTGGCGCCCGCGCGAGCACGCACGAGGTAACCCGCGCCGTCACGGCCCGGCGTCACGGTGGCGGTGAAGCGACCGCCCTCCACCTTCGCCGTCAGCTGGCCATCGCGCTGGGGCCGCAGGTAGCGCTGGTAGCGCTCGTAGCCGGATTCCTCGTCGTAGTAATAGCCGTAGTTCTCCTCCAGCAGCTGGTACTCCAGCTCCACCGTCTTCGGCCCCTTGCCGTCGGCGAGCAGCTGACCGTTCCAGTCCACCACCACGCCCGACACGGTGAACGGCGTGGACGCCTTCACCTTCTGCGTGTTGGCCTGGAGGCCCAGGTAGTACGCCTCCGGGTGCACCGGCACGTTCGCCTCGCCGATGGTGGCGCGGCCGCTGCCGGACTCGAAGACACTGGCCACGGCGGACAGCCGCGACGCGCCCTTGACGGGCCCCGACGCCGCCTGCGCGGGGCACTTGAGCAGCGCCTGTCCCTTCGCATCCAGCGTGCCCTTCACCTGGCCCAGCGTGACGGGCCGGGGCTCGTTGCCGTCCTGGCGCCAGAGGCCGTACGCTCAGGCCGTAGGAGGCCACCTCGCGGTCCGCGATCTTCAGGCGCACGGAGTAGCGGCCCGTGTCCTGGAAGGCCGCGAAGGTCTGGTCCAGCGACACGAGGCCCGCCGCGTTCGTCTTCAGCGTCTCCTTGCGGATCTCACGCTCGCGCGGGTCGATGACGCGCACCTCCACCGGCATGCCCGCGGGCGGCGCCAGGTTGTCCTGGCCGCGCAGCACGGCGGCTACGTGCGCGGTGTCCCCGGGGCGGTACACGCCACGGTCGGACCAGAGCGAGGCGCGGTAGGGCTGCTCGGCGCGGTACGGCTCGCCCTGCACGTCCGAGTTGGCGATCTCCGTCTTGAGTTCGTCGTACTTGAGGTACGTCAGCTCCTCGCCCTTCCGGGCCACGAGCGCGAACGGCTCGCTGTCGTCCGCTCCGGGCGCGGGCACCTGGAGCTGGCAGCCAGCGTCGCCCTGGGTGGTGCAGCGGGCCACGGTCTGCCCGCTCTTCTTCACCAGCGACACCTCCACGCCGGACAGCGGCTCGGTGCTCTCCAGGCCCAGCGCCCAGACCCAGACCTCGCCGGAGTCCTTGGAGCCCGGCGCGGGCCCGCCCTTCTTGGCCACGAGGCTCAGGTCGGTGAGCAGGATGCGGGAGGCGGCGCGGTAGTCGCCGCGCTCGGCGGTGATCTCCACGAGGCCGCGCGTGTTGGCGGGCACCAGCGAGGCCACGTCCACGTAGGTGGTGAGCAGCGAGTCCGGCGTCGACTTGAGCGGCACGTTCTTGCGCAGCAGCACGTTGCTGGTGCGCTCGTCCGCCTTCTCGTCGGAGTCGTTGCTCATCCAGAAGACGAGGTTCTCCGGCGGCACGTTGCGCACCGTGAGCGTCACCTCCTCCAGGTTGAGGTGCTGCAAGGGCAGGTTCTTCCACGCGCTGCGCGGCAGGTAGCGGCCGCTGGAGGAGAAGCGCACCTGGGGGGCCCTCGCGGCCACGGAGTAGCCGCGCGAGAAGGCGCCCAGGAAGGTGCCACCGCCCACGGTGGTCGTGCCCTCCGCGATGGTGAGCGTGTGCGGACCGCGCTTGAAGTCACCGAAGATGCGGAAGCCGCGGCGCGACGGCGCGACGGTGAACTTCACCTTGGGCTTGAAGCGGATGGCCTCCGCGGCCACGGCGTCGCTCAGCGAGCAGCCCCGGTTGTCGTCGTCGTAGTAGTACGAATCCCACCGCTCATCGACGGGGCTGGGGGACGCGTCCACCTCCACGTCGCGGCAGCTCACCTCGAAGAAGTAGCCGTTGGCGCCCTCCTCCAGGCTGACGTAGGTGATGTCCGTGCGCTTGCCACCGGCCAGCGGGAAGCTGGCGTTGGCCGCCGGAGCCTTCGTGTCGGGGGCCCCCGCCTGCGCCAGCCCGTCGCGCAGCGCGAACTGCACGATGGCCGCGGCGCGCAGCTTCGGGTGGGTGAGCGTCACGGAGAGCGAGTTGCGCGTGTCCGCGCGGGTGCTCCACTTCGCGTCCGTGATGGCGGCATCGCCGACGCGGAAGCTGGAGCGAGAGCGCACGGCGGCCAGGTCCACGGGGCCGGAGAAGGTGACGTTCAGCTCCACCTGGCCCTTGGTCAGGTCCATCCGCGTGGGCACCACCTGGACGAACTTGAAGGCGTAGGTGGTGAAGTTGTAGCGCCACGCCCGCTCCGACGGCGGCTTCACGACGCCCGAGTCGGTGCCGACCGAGTCCACGGACACGGTGTACGTCGCGCCGGCCGTGAAGCCGGCGGCCGCCGGGGTGAAGCGCAGCGACGACGGCCCGGTCCACGACAGGCTGCCGGCCACGGGGGGTTCGATCGTCAGCACGCTGCCCAGGACGGTTTCGCTGCCCGGGCGCACGGGGCGGGAGAACTCGACGACGATGCCTTCGGGGAGGCTGTTCTCGCTGCCCAGTTCGTGGATGACCGGCGTCAGCGTCTCCGTCCGCATCGTCGAAGCGACGGCGGAGGTGGCGGGCGTCGAGGAATCCGCCGCACCCGGGGTGGAGGAGGAAGGGGG
>SECN01000016.1 GCA_004173515.1 Myxococcaceae bacterium
GGTGTCCCCCGCGCGGAGGAAGGTGAAGGCGCTCCTCGTCTGCTCCTGCAGGACGCCGCCGCCCTGCAGGAGCAGACGAGGAGCGCCTTCACCTTCCTCCGCGCGGGGGACACCCAGGCGTTGCGCCAGCTGCTCGACGCCGGGCTTCCGCTGGGCGTGCGCAACGAGCGCGGGGATTCGCTGCTGATGCTGGCCAGCTACCTGGGCCACGAGGACGCCACCCGGTTGCTGCTGGAGCGCGGGGCGGATCCGGGGCGGACCAACGACGGCGGACAGACGCCGCTGGCCGGGGCGGCCTTCAAGGGCTACCTCGCCATCGCCACGCTGCTGCTGGATGGGGGCGCGCCGGTGGACGGCGCGGGCCCGGATGGGCGCACGCCGCTGATGTTCGCGGCCATGTTCGACAAGCTGGAGATGGTGGAGCTGCTGCTCCAGCGCGGCGCGAACCGGAACCACCGGAGCGCGGACGGGAGCACCGTCCTGGACGCCGCCCGGTCCATGGGCGGCACGCGCGTGGCCACATGGCTTGCGGCCCAAGGCTGAAATCCCACGGGCCTGGGGGCGCCCTTCCTCGCGCCCCAGGCTCGCGGTGCCTCACGCGTTCGTGTGGCCCCAGGTGCCCGCCTCCGGCTTGCCCCGGCCTTCCGTTTCCAGCGGCGAGTCCTCCACCAGCGAGGTGACGCTGTCGACGATGTGCTCCGCGTCGATGCCGGCCGCGCTCAGCAGCTCCGCCGGCTTACCGGAGCCGGGCAGCTTCTTCACCGCGAGGCGCACCACGGTGGGCAACTGCTCGCGCTCGCCCGTGAAGGCCTCCAGCACCGCGTCCCCCAGGCCGCCCTCGGACCAGTGGTCCTCCACCACCAGGAGCCGGCCCTGCGTCTCGCGCGCGGCCTCGCGCAGCGTCTTCACGTCCACCGGCTTCACCGAGTACAGGTCGATGACGCGCACCAGGACACCGTCCTGCTTCAGCAGCTCATAGGCCTTGAGCGCTTCGTGCAGCGTGATGCCGGCGCCCACCACCGTGGCCACGTCCTGGTCGGACCGCCGCAGCACCTTGCACCCGCCGATGGGGAACTCCTCCGAGGCGGGGTAGAGCACCGGCGTCTTCTCACGGGTGCTGCGCAGGTAGGTGATGCCCTTTGTCTCCACCAGCTGGGCCAGCAGCTTCGCGGTCTGGTTGGCGTCACACGGGTAGACGACGGTGCTGCCGCCCACCGCGCGCATCATCGCCAGGTCCTCCAGCGCCATCTGCGAAGGCCCGTCCTCGCCAATGGACACGCCCGCATGGCTGCCGCACAGGTGCACCGTGGCGTTGGAGATGGCCGCCATGCGGATCTGATCGTACGCGCGCGACAGGAAGGCCGCGAAGGTGCTCACGAAGGCGCGCTTGCCCAGCACCGACATGCCCACCGCGGTGGACACCATGTTCTGCTCGGCGATGTACATCTCGAAGTAGCGCTTCGGATGCGCCTTGTGGAACTCCTGCGAGTACGTGGAGTTGGAGACCTCCGCGTCCAGCGCCACCACGTCCGGCCGCGCGTCGCCCAGCGCCAGGAGCGCGTCGCCGTACGCCTTGCGCGTGGCCTCCTTCTGGCCTGGCTCGTACGTGGGCAGCTTCAGCGGCGCGGCGGCGTCCTGTCCGGAGGGCTTCGTCGCGTCCGGCTTCCGCACCTGGATGCGCACGTCGCGCACACCGCCCAGCTCCTGGATGGCCTCCTTCGCCTTGTCCTCGGGGAGCGGCTTGCCGTGCCAGCCCTCCTTGTTGGCGATGAGCGAGTAGCCATGGCCCTTCTCCGTCTTGAAGACGAGGCAGGTGGGCTGGCCCTTCTTGCCCTGCGCCTCGGCGAAGGCGCGGTCGATGGCGCCCAGGTCATGCCCGTCCACGGCCAGCGCGTGCCAGCCGAAGGCCCGGGCGCGGGCGACGTAGGCCTCCGCGTTCCAACCCAGCTCCGTCTGCGTGCTCTGGCCCAGCCGGTTCATGTCGATGAGCGCGCAGAGGTTGTCGAGCTGATAGTGCCCCGCCTTGTCGAACGCCTCCCACACGGAGCCTTCCGCGGTCTCGCTGTCGCCCATCAACACGTAGGTGCGGAATGGCAATTGGTCCATCCGGGCGGCCAGCGCCATGCCCACGCCGATGGCCAACCCCTGTCCCAGCGAGCCGGTGGCCACGTCCACCAGCGGCAGCACGTGCGGGTTGGGGTGGCCCTCCAGGCGGCTGCCGAACTGGCGCAGCGTCAGCAGCTCCTTGTCGTCGATGGCGCCCGCCGCCTTGAACGCGGAGTAGAGGACCGGGCAGGCGTGCCCCTTGGAGAGCACGAAGCGGTCGTTGTTGGGGGCCTTCGGCTGCTGGAAATCGAAGCGCAGGTACTTCTGGAACAGCACCGCCATGATGTCCGCGGCGGACATGGACGAGCTGGGATGGCCCGAACCCGCCGCCGTGGTGCAGCGGATGCTGTCGATGCGCAGCTGCGCCGCGAGGTCCGCCAAGGTGTCCGCCATCGTCTCGCTCCCGGGAAAAGGGGGCACACCGGTGCCCCCCGTACTGTGTTGACTGCCCCGGCCCACGAGAAGCGGTCCGCCCTGCCGGCCCCCGACCCAGGCAGAATCCGCGAGTGCCCGCCCGCCTGCTCGGACATGGGGGACGGGACGTGGTCATTTTGAACGAACGCCATCCGGGAGCCCTTCGCGCTCCCCCCGGAGAGAACCCCATGAATCCGCTTCGACAGCTTGCCGAGTTTGGCCAATCCCTCTGGGTGGACAACCTCCAGCGCAGCTACATCACGAAGGGCACCCTGAAGAAGTTCATCGACGAGGACGGGCTCAAGGGCCTCACCTCCAACCCGACCATCTTCCAGAAGGCGGTGTCGGGCAGCGAGGACTACCAGGACCTCTTCGACGCGGCGAAGGGCAAGGGCGTCAGCGGCAACGACCTCTACGAGCAGCTCGCGGTGCGCGACGTCCAGGGCGCGGCGGACATCCTCACCCCGGTCTACCAGACGACAAAGGGCCAGGACGGCTACGCGTCCCTGGAGGTGTCGCCCCGGCTGGCGCTCGACACGAAGGCCACGCTGGAGGAGGCGCGGCGGCTGTGGAAGACGCTCGCGCGCCCCAACGTGATGATCAAGGTCCCGGGCACGGAGGCCGGCGTCCCGGCCTTCGAGCAGCTCACCTCCGAAGGCATCAACGTCAACGTCACGCTGCTCTTCAGCCAGGAGCGCTACAAGGCCATCGCGGAGGCCTACGTGTCCGGCCTGGAGAAGTTCGCCGCGTCGGGCGGAGACGTGTCGAAGGTCGCGAGCGTGGCGTCGTTCTTCATCAGCCGCATCGACGCCGCGGTGGACAAGGAGATTGAGAAGAAGCTGAAGGCGGGCGCCACGCCCGAGCAGCAGAAGACGCTGGAGGCCCTGAGCGGCAAGGTGGCCATCGCCAACGCGAAGCTCGCCTACCGCAGCTTCAAGCAGGTCTTCAGCGGCGCTCGGTGGGAGGCGCTCGCGAAGAAGGGCGCGAAGGTGCAGCGCGTGCTGTGGGCCAGCACCAGCACCAAGAACCCCAAGCTGCGCGACGTGCTCTACGTGGAGGAGCTCATCGGCAAGGACACGGTGAACACCATGCCGCCCGCGACGATTGACGCCTTCCGGGACCACGGCAAGGTGCGCGCGAGCCTGGAGGAGGACCTGCCCGGCGCGGAGGCGACGATGCGCCAGTTGGAGACCGCGGGAGTCTCCATCAAGAGTGTCACCGACACGCTGGCCACCGACGGCATCCGCCTGTTCGAGGAGTCCTTCGACCAGCTCTTGTCCGCGGTGGGCGAGAAGCTGTCGAAGACCTAGCGAGGCAGGCAGGCACCGGGGGCGGCCGTCGCCCCCGGTGCTCCGACTCCAGCTCCGGTCCCATCCGCGATAGGCTTCCCCACTGACCGACGGAGGCCCCATGCCTTGTGACCAGCACGACCCCTCCAACGACTCCTGCTTCGACTGCATCATCGTCGATGTCGCGACCTTCGCGTTCGAGGTCCCCAACAAGAAGGGCGCGGCGATCCGCTCCAATCTCATCGGCCTGACCAAGCGGGTCGCACGGGTGCTCTCCAGCGAGCTCGATGACGAAAGCCTCGCCCAGCTCGAGCGGCTGGTCGCGGAGGCGAACGGCGCCCTCCGCAAGAACAAGGAGGCGGGGCCGAAGGACGCACTCAGCGTGGAGGGCAGCAACAGCGGCCTCGTGGTGCCCGTGGATCCCGGGATGTTCACGCCACTCACCCGGAGCGCCTACCGCCACTTTGTCGGACGCACCGGCTCCTGGCTCGGGCTGTCGGAGATCCAGGTGCTGGCGAAGCGGTTCTTCGTGAGCTTCAACGTCTATTTCGAATCGACCGGTGATTTCTTCGACATCGGAGCGATGAAGAGCCGGGACTGCATCATCCGCAGCCACTGCCTCGTCTTCACCGGCAATCATTGGGAGGTGGGCGTCGTCACCGACGGCGCGGTCACCGCGCGCATCGCCACGAACCCGCTCGGCGACTGCTCGCTGGAGGCCTTCCTCACCCTGCTCGCCATCACCAACCCGACGGTCCCCGCACGGATGGCGCGGCGCGTGTGGCACTGGGTGGATGACTATCGCCAGCTGCGGCACGACCACTGCGCGGACGGTCGGTTCAACGACGCGGTGCCCGATGACGAGGCCGTCATCGTCACGGACAAGCTCCGTGACTTCCTGAAGCAGGGGATGGGTGAACATGAGATCGACGACGCGCTGATGGCGGTGCCCGGGCTGCGGCTGAGAAGCGGCCCGAGCCCGAGCACGACGGCGGCGCCATCGAAGGGGAGCGTGAAGTCGACGCTGGCGAGCACGGGCGGCCGGTGGGGCGACTACGTCGCGCACGTCACGAAGTACTTCAAGTTGACCCAGTCGCTCGTGTGTCAGACGGCGGCGGACAGTTCGTTCGCGCTCGTCACCAACATCTCGCAGATCGACGCGGCCTCGCTGCTCAAGAAACACGGAAGCGACGTGGTCACCGTGCTCGGCCTGAGCAGCAAGCTCGCCGAGCGCGTCTACCGCCCCGCGAACCTCGAGGACGGCGGCAAGAAGCACGCGGCGGCGCGCCTCACGCACATCGGGTTCATGGTGGCGAAGATTGAACGGACCGACTCGAAGACGGCCTACTTCATGTGCGTCATCGCCAACTTCGCGGTCGGGCGCATCACGGAGAAGCATCCGTACATGACGACGGGCGTGGCGCTGACCCAGAAGGCGGTCGCCATCCCGAAGCTGAAGGAGTCGAAGTCCGCATCGGAGGCGGAGCTGTTCAACGCCGCCGACATGCACACCGAGTGCTATTCGCTGTTCATGCTCGACCGGTTCATCCACGGCGTGCTCGGAGCCAGCCTGGTGAAGTCCGTCGAGGTCGAGTTCGTCCTGCAACTCGACATGTGTCACCGCTGCCGGCAGGCGACGACGTACTTCCAGCAGAACCACGCCGCCTGCCAGGAGGTGACTCCGTCCTCGGCGCAGAGTGGCGAGCAGATGAACGGAGACGTCGCGCAGGAAGTGGCGGCCCTCATGAAGAGGCCTCCCGTCATGAAGGCCTGGGATCCGTTCGCGAGCTGAGCGGCGCGAAGCCCTTCGCCGTCCGGTCGAAGCGCTGACGGTAGTAGCGCGTCCACAGCTTCAGCCCTCCCACGCCCACCACGGTGGGCCCGAGGAAGAGCGCGAGCTGGAGCCCTTCGATGCCGAAGTGCTTCGCGTTCACCACGAGGACGGCGGTGACGGTGCCGATGCCCGAGGCCACCATGGCGCCCATGTGTTCGAACCACCAGTGCATCCGCTCCTGGGGCGGCCTCAGCCAGTAGTAGAGGCCGCCCGTGCCGGTGAGGATGCCCACCGGCGCGAAGCCCCACAGCAGCGGCACGCCCAGCCACACCCCATACGCCCCGGTGAAGAGCCCCATGAGCAGCACCAGCGCGGACAGCCCTACGTCCAGCGGGTGCTTGTTCGCCCCCGTGCGCGTCTTCGTCCGCAGCACGCGCACGCCCAGGGACGCGGAGGACGCGCTCATCACCGCCAGGTAGGTGAAGAAGAGGGCCACGGGCTGCTCCAGCGGCGCCTGGACGAAGCGCCACCCGGAGATGCACAGCGCGGAGAACGCCGTGGCGATCATCGCGCCCACGTAGACCCAACCCACGCGCCGGTGCAGGACGCCGCCCTTGCGGACCACCAGGGGCAACCAGAGCGTGATGAACGCGATGACTCCCGAGGCGATGTGGAACCAGCGGGCGAGCAGATAGAACGACATGGGTGCCTCCGACGGGCTGCGAGTCGAGGCAGGACGGTACGCAGTGGCACCAGGGCCCACATCTGGCGGAAGTCATACCGGCCGCATGTGACTTCCGGCACATGGCCTGCCCGCCACGGATCTCCTAGGGTCCGCGCCATGCCCCAGGGGTCCAGCGTGGCCAAGTCCGCCACCAGCCATCGCCTGCTGCTCGTGGCCGGGATGCTGACCTGGGCCGTGGTCGGCGTGCCGCACCTCGAGGACCTCGCGCGCGAACCCGCGCGGTGGACGGCCCCGGACACGCTGCTGTGGTGCGCCGCGTTCCTCACCTTCGGCGGGGCCTTCTGGCGCCAGGCCCACGAACAGGGCCGGGGTCAGGTGCCGCTGCTCGCCGTGCAGACCGTGGCGGCGCTGGTCTGTGTCGCCGCGAGGGGGACCGGCTTGGACGGCGCGCTGCTCGCCATCATCGCCGGGCAGGTCCCGGAGATCCTCTCCCAGCGCCGGGCGCTGGCGTGGGTGGGGGCCCAGGCGGGGGCCATGCTCGTCGTGTTCGCCTTCCACCACCCGCCCGTCCAGGCGCTGGTGCAGATCCTCATCTACGTCGGCTTCCAGGGCTTCACCTTCGGCACGGCGCTGGTGATGGTGCGCGAGGCCGAGGCCCGCCGCGAGCTGACCCGGGTCCATGCGGAGCTCCAGGCCACCCAGGTGCTGCTCGCCACCCGCGAGCGCGAGGGCGAGCGGCTGCGCATCGCCCGCGAGTTGCACGACTCCGTGGGCCACCACCTCACCGCGCTCAGCCTCAACCTGGAGGCCGCCGCGCACACCGCGAAGGACCCCGCCTCCACCGAACACCTGCGCCGCGCCCGCGAGGCCGCCCGGACGCTCCTGTCCGAGGTGCGGGGAACGGTAACGGCGCTGCGGGAAGCGCCCATGCCCCTGTTGCCCTCGCTGCGGGCGCTCGCGGAGGGCGCCCCGGGGATCGCCGTCCACCTGGAGGTCCCCGGGTCGCTCGCCCTGGAGTCCTCCGAGGCGGCGCACTCGCTGTTCCGCTGCGTGCAGGAAGTGCTCACCAATACGCTGCGCCACGCCAGGGCCCGCAACCTGTGGATCGCCATCGTGCCCACGGAGGACGGCGGGGTGCGGGTGCATGCGCGGGACGACGGGCGCGGCGCGGAGCGGGTGACGCCCGGCTCGGGCCTCAACGGCATGCGGGAGCGGTTCACCCGACTGGGCGGCCGCGTGGAGTGGCGCGCGGCGGCGGGACAGGGCTTGGAGTTGGAAGCGTGGCTGCCGGCGACGTTGGAGAAGGAGGTAGGGACGTGAATCCCATCCGCCTCGTGCTCGCGGATGATCACGCCCTGGTGCGCCAGGGGCTGCGAAGCCTGTTGGACCTGACGCCCGACCTGCGGGTGGTGGGCGAGGCCGCCGACGGCGAGGAGGCCCTGCGCAAGGTCGCGGAGCTGGATCCGGACGTGGTGCTGATGGACGTGCGCATGCCGCGCATGACGGGGCTGGAGGCCCTGCGCGCGCTGCGCCGCACGGATCCGGACCGGCGCGTGGTGCTGCTCACCACCTTCGACGAGGACACCGCCCTCATCGAGGCCCTCCGCGCGGGGGTGCAGGGCTTCCTCCTCAAGGACGTGTCGCTGGAGGAGCTGGCGGAGGCCATCCGGCGCGTCGCCTCCGGCCAGACCCTGCTGCCTCCCGGCATCGCGGAGCGCGTGGCACGCGGCGTGGCCGAGCTGCCCCGCGACTTCCCCCACGCGGAGCTGCCCGAGGGCCTCACCCGCCGCGAGGTGGAGGTGCTGCGCCTCATCGCGCGGGGGTTGAGCAACCGGGAGATCGCCGATGCGCTGGGGACCGCGGAGGGGACGGTGAAGAACCAGACCTCCAGCATCCTCTCCAAGCTGGGCGTGAGGGACCGCACCCGCGCCGTGCTCCGCGCCATGGAGCTCGGCTGCCTCTGAGCAGGTCGCCAGCGGTTCGTTGACGCATCCGGCGGGGAATGGCCCGGAGCGTCGTGAAGCGGTCGGTCCTCCTTGCTCACCGCCCCATCGAAGGGGCCACGGAGGCCGGTGGGAGGAGGCTCGGGCTGCAAGCCCCTCTCCGAGGACGAAGCGTCACAACCGGTCCGACTGTCGGACCAGTTTCCCAAGGTGGAGCCCGGCCCCCCTCCGGTGCGCTTCTCGCCAGGCTCGCCGGGGTCGAGGCCCGGGGCGAGGTGGAATGAACCGGTCCGACTGTCGGACCAGTTTCCCAAGGTGGAGCCCAGCCCCCTTCCGGTGCGCTTCTCGCCAGGCTCGCCGGGGTCGAGGCCCGGGGCGAAGTGGAATGAACCGGTCCGACTGTCGGACCGGTTTCCCAAGGTGGAGCCCGGCACATCGCCTCGTAAGCTCTTCTCGCCGGGATTGAGCCCCAGGGCCAGGTGGAATGAACCGGTCCGACTGTCGGACCGGTTTGGCACAAGTGGGCCCGGCGGCCTGCCCCTGGACCCACCTTGACCTCCGCTCCAGCGCGACGTCCTGGCTCATGGCTGCGCTCCACAAGGCGCGCGTCCTCGCGGAGCCCCGCGGTTCGCGGGATTGGGACGGGCTTCGTCGAGCAGTGCCTGAAGGTCCTGCCCGAAATCGAAGCCGTGGACCTCGCTCTGGGTCACGGCCCGGCGACGCGGTTCGTGCCGGTAGACCGGCCCCAGGTCGCTCTCGTTCGTCAGTGCCCCCGTGGAGACACCCGCCCCCTCAGAAGCGCACGGAGAGGAGGGGCACGGCGGGGCGGGGCTGCCACCGCAGGGTGCGCATGCCGGCGCGGCGGGCCTGGAGGTCGCGCAGCTCCTCTTCCAACAGGGCGCGGTCCTGGACGAGCGCGTCGCGCCGCTCCTTCCGTTCACGGGCCGCCCGCGCGCCACCGCTGAAGCCCCCGATGATGAGTCCCACCCCCACCGTGCCTGGCACCGCGAAGATCAGACCCGCGACCATGAGCACGGCCCCCGTGTCTCCCGACGTGTCCAGGCCCGCGGCCAGGAAAGGAAGCGAGATGAGCAGCATCGGCGCGAGGATGAAGCCGATGATGGTCATCACCTTGTAGCCAGTGGGGCGGCCCAACCGGATGGAGTTGATCTCCCCCTGGAGCAGGCTCACCTGCCGCGACAGCTCCTCGATGCGCGCGTCCAGGTTCTCGTCCGTGCCCATCTCCTGCGTGTCTCGCGCATCCCGGTCTGGAAACGGTGCAGGGGGAAAGAGCTCCAGCTCCGAGCCCGTGGGCGACTGCGCCACGAGCAGCCGCGCGGACAGGGGGCGTCCGTCGAAAGACGGCGCGGGTGATACGAGAGACAGCGAGGAAGAAGCAGGCAGGGAGGCCAGCAGGACGGCGGCGACCAGCGACAGCATGGCAGGCGATCCTTTCGCGAACGCGGCGGCACGACGAGCCTAGCACCGGATGGCTGCAGCCCACGGGCGTGCATGGCATCACCTGTCAGCCAGTGGGAATGGCGCCCGCCGAACTCGGTTGAAGTGGAAAGCGGGCGCACGGTGCCGCCCTGCTCGCCCTCCCTCTCCCGAGGGAACCTCCGATTGAAGCCTGATTCCGCCACATGGTAGGACCCAGGTGGCCGGCTCGCCTCGACGGAACATCATGGAATCCCCCGGAGCTGGAAGGCCTCGTCGGCGCTTGAAGCGGCTCCTCGCGGGCGCGCTGCTCGGGCTCGTCGCGACGGTCGTGCTGCTCCTGGCCGCCGGAGGGGTCCTGCTGCACCACCTGGACCATCCCTGGCTGAAGCAGCGCATCGTCTCCCAGGTGGAAGCAGCCAGTGGCCTGCGGCTGGACTACCAGGCAGTCAGCATCTCCGTGCTCTCGGGGTTGCACCTGGAAGGACTCGTGGTGCGGACCCCGCCGCCATTCGATGCGGCCGCGCCCGAGCTGCTGCGCGTCGGGACGCTGGAGGCGCACTGGTCGCCCGGTGCCCTGCTGAGCCGGACACCCCGCGTGGAACGGGTGGTCGCGCAGGACGTGGTCTTCACCCAGGTGGCTGATGAGGCGGGGCCCACCTCCGTCGATGCATTGACGGGACCAGAGGCCCCGGAGCCGACGCCCCTCGATGCCCCTCTCGGAGCCTCCCGGCAGGCCGCGGACTTCCTGGCCTCCGCCCCTCCATTCGGAATGATTGAACTGTCGGGCGTCGCGTTGGGATACG
This sequence comes from Myxococcaceae bacterium, assembly GCA_004173515.1. GTDB lineage: Bacteria > Myxococcota > Myxococcia > Myxococcales > Myxococcaceae > Corallococcus. The sequence goes on from SECN01000016.1 coordinate 10,455, forward strand.
CCCGCGTCCGCGACGGCGCCGTGGTCGACCGCTGGTCGCTGCGCGGACTCGCGGCCGTGGTGCAGGCGAAACAGCACGACGGAGAATGGAAGCTCTTCGCGGAGCTGGGCCAGCCCGGAAGGCCCCTGCCGCTCGTGCTCGGCCGTGAAGCTCCCGCCGCGCCCCAGGCCCAGGCGGAACTGGAGCTGGCCCTCTCGGCGGAGGTGGGCGCCTCCGCCGCACGTGCCCGCGTGGACCTCGATGTCGCACGACAGTCCTTCGATCCCCGGTTCACCGTCCGCACGCTGCTCCACGGCGCGGTGTCCGCGAAGTTCGAGCGCGAGCAGCAACACATCGTCGTAGACCTGGACCGCACCCGACTGACCGACAGCGCCGAAGCGCAGGCCCAACTGGTGCTTCCGGATGCGGCGGAGCTGCCACCCATCTTGAACCGGGCCCTGGCCGACGTGGACCTCGGACGGCTGCTGCAAGCCATTCCGCAGGAGCTGCGTCCCGTCTCCCTCGAGCGCGGAAAGCTGCACCTGGACGCCCAGGACGTCACGCTCAGCGCCGTGCCCCAACTGGGAGCGAAGGGCAGACTCGGGCTGGAGGTGGAGGTCGCCGCGCTCCAGCACCTCCAGGAGTCGCTGCAACTGTCACTCGGCGGGGGACACATCTCGCTGGCGGCGACCCCGGATCCCCAGCAGGGGCTCACTGCCTCGCTCACCTTCGCGCTCCAGGGTCTGGAGGTCCGGGGGCCCACCGCGCTCCGCATCCCGAAGGCGTCCGGCGAGCTGAGGGGGGAGCAGTTGCGGCCAGACCCGACATCGCCCCTCCAGGTCGCGGGGGACGTGGCCCTGTCCGGGAGGGTGGAGGCATTGGACGTCCGCGCCTCCGGGCTCCGGATGGTGGCGGAGCGTCTGGGATTGCGCCTCCAGGCTCCGCTCGCGGGCAAGCCCCCCTTCACGCTGAAGGCAGACATCCCCGTGGGGATGCTCCAGGTCGTCACGGCGGAGGGACGCGCGCTGCTCAAGGGCCCGGTGAACGTGAAGCTCCACGCGTCGGAGGTGTTTCCCCAGAGGGAGGAGCCCCGGCTCAGCCGTGCCCGCGCACGGGTGGACCTGGACGTCGGCACGCTGCACGCGTCGCTGGATGCCACCAAGGGGACCGACGACGTCGCCTACACCCTCGACGTCCAGACCCCGGACCTCGTCGCCGCACGGCCCTTCATCCCGGACGCCGTCGCCGCGCATGTTCCCTGGAAGCAACTGGGTGTGGCCGTGGCGTCCAAAGGCAAGCTGACGGCCCTCTTCTCCGCCGCGCCCCGGGTGGAGCATCGGACGGAGCTGCGCTTGCAGCGTCCGGGCTGGGACGATGTGACGGCGCGCGACGCCACCTTCGTCCTGAGCTCCCACGGCGATTCCTGGCGGCATCAGGGCGAGCTGGACCTCCAGGTCGAAGGGCTGCGCATCAGTGAGAGCGACGCGGGCCCCCAGCACCAGCGCCTCACGCTGGACCTCGATCGCCGCAAGCCGTCGCTTCGACTGGGACTCACCAGCCAGGCCGGGCTGAAGGTCGCGGTCGACGCGGCGCTGGCCTTCGACCGCAAGACCCGGGGGCTTCGCGTGGATGTGAAGGGCGACCTTCCGCCGCTCGGGCCCCTCTCGCCCCTCCTGGTCCGGGCCCGGGTGCCCAAGGAGCTGGAGCCCTCGCGGATGGCCTTCGCTGGCGAGGTCCACGGCACGCTGTTCGGCGTGCTCGCGAGCATCGCCGCGGATGGGACGCCACGCCTCACCCCGGATCCGCTGCGCACCGCCGCCTTCGAGGGCACCGCGGTGGTGGACGGGCAGGGGCTGCGCTGGCGACAGGAGGGCCTGTCCATCAACCTTCCCCAGGCGAACTGGAAGGCCGAGTCCCACATCGACGGCTCCCGGCGCAGCCTGCACAGCCACCTGACGGCGGAGAAGCTCTCCGTGAACCTGAACGACCGCCGGCTGTCACTCACCGGCGTGTCGAGCGAGACCACCGTCGCCTTCACCGACAAGCTGGAAGCGGCCGGGATTGAAGGCAGACACGAGGTGAAGGTCCGCGCGCTTGAGCAGAAACCGGCGCTGCCCTACCCCCTCCCCGTCCAGGACCTGGAGGCGTCGTTCACCGTCCGCCACCAGCCCCAGGGCGTCATCCACATCCCCGACCTGAAGCTGTCCAACCCGGGGACCGGGACCGAACTCACCCTCCAGGGGCGGCTGGACCTGAGCGACGGCCGACGCCGTCTGGCCTTCCGGGGAGCGCTGGAGCAGGACCTGTCGCGCATCGCCCAGCCCGGCCGCGTCGAGAGCAGCGGCAAGGTCTCCATCGACTTCCGGGTGGCGTCGCCGGACCTCGTGAGCTTCCGGACCCTCTCCCACCTGGTCTTCCAGGACGTGAACCTGCGGCTGCCCGAATCCGGCATCGCGGTGGAGACGCTCGATGGCAACGTGCCGCTGACGGAGAACGTGCGGTTCGCCGAAGGCCAGATGGAGCTGCTGAGCGACAGCGACGTCAATCCCTACTCAATGCTCCGCTTCGCCGACCAGCATCCCCTGCTGTCGCGCAGCAGCTTCGTGTCCGTGGGGCGCATCACCACGCCCATGCTCACCATCGCGCCCCTCGCCGGCAACCTGTCCATCCACCAGAACGTGGTGTCCATGAGCCAGTTGGAGATGGGCGTCCGGGGTGGGCGCATCACCGGTCAGTGCCTGCTGGACTGGAAGGGCAGGAACTCCACGCTGGAGGCCCACGTGCGCGCGACAGGCGTGAAGTCGTCCCGGGGCGAGCCCTTCGACGGCAACGCCGCCGTGGTCATCTCCGCCCGGGAGCGCAGCGTCAACGGGCGCGCGGAGATCTTGCGCATCGGCAACCGCCACCTGCTGGACCTGCTCGACCTGGAGGATCCCCGCCACGTGGACCCCGCCACCAACCGCGTCCGCTATGCCTTGGGACTGGGCTACCCGGAGCACGTGCGGCTGAGCTTCAATCACGGCTTCGGCAGCCTGCGCATCACCATGGGCGGACTGGCGCAGTTGATCAGCATCGACGAGATCCGCGGCATCCCCATGGGTCCGCTCGTGGACCGGATGCTCCTTTCCCTGACTCCTCGGGAGGCCACGCCATGAGACACCAGGGGTTGCTGCTCCTCGCCCTCCTCGCCGCCCCCGGTTGCATCCGCGCCCCGGAGATCGTCATGGTCGACCGCGCGACGGCGCTGGAGGAACAGGCCTCGGGTTCGTTCAAGGACGTGGAGCAGCGACTGGCCCGCGCGGGCATGAGCCCGACACCCGTGCCGCTCACGCCCAACCAGTTGGAGGATCTGGGCATCCAGCCCACGCCGCTCGTGGAGAACATCGGCAAGACGCCCGCGGACCGCGTGGACGACCTGCTGCGCCGCCACTGCGTGGGCGAAGGCCGGGAGGGACTGCTGGTGGACACCCGGCGCAAGTGTCAGGCCGGGCGCCTGTCCTCCGACGACGTCGCGCTGGTGGAGCGGGTGAACCGCAGCCGGATGCAGTTGTGGCAGTGGATGCGGACGGTGCGCCCGGGCATGACCGAAGCGGCGTTGCGCAAGAACTGGCAGGAGGCGCACGCGGAAGGCGTGGTCTGCGGCGGCTGGGTCGAAGCGGGGGACGGCACCTGGGGAGAGAAGAAGTGCTGACGCCCGGGGGCCGGTGGTTCGCGGCCCTGGCCGTGCTCCTCGCGGGCGCGGCCGGAGCCCAGGATGACGAGCCCGACGGGGGCATGCGCACGCTCTCACGGCTCACCGTGGGCGTGGGGGACCAGTTCCTGGGGCAGTTGGGGCCGGATGGCAACACGCTGCTCTTCGTGTCCAACCGCAACATCGCCACCGAGCTCTACGTCCAGGACCTGGAGCAGGGCCGCGAGCGCCGCCTCTTCGACGAAGGCGCGGACGTGACGTGGCCGCGCATCAGCCCCGATGGCAAGCGCCTGCTCTACATCTCGTTCCGGACCCAGGCCGGCGGACAGCTCTGCGTGAGGGACCTGCCCGAGGCCGAGGAGCGCCACTGCCTGGAGGAGGAGACCAGCGCGCTCCAGGCGGAGTGGATCGACGGCTCGCACATCGCGCTGGTGAGCCGGGCCACCATCCAGGGAGACCTGCGCCTGTCGCGGGTCGCGGTGGAGCCCGAGTGGAGCGTGAGCCCGCTCCTGGAGCGCAGCCTGACCAGCCCCACGGTCTCCCCCGATGGGCGCTGGCTGGTGTACGTGCCCATCGAGCGCTCCGTGCAGCAGGTGGGTCCCGGCTTCGCCGCGCGCGCCGCGACCCACCTGGAAGCCCAGAGCGGTCAGCCCGTGTTCGCACGCGACGGGCGTTCGCTGTACGTGGTGCAGTTCTTCACCGACTCCAACGCGGACGGGGTGATTGACGGCAGCGACAGCGGGGTGCTGTTCCGGGTGCCCTTCGACTCCGAGCGAGACGACGCGCCCGAACGCGCCGCCGCCTCCAGCCCGGACCAGCTCACCAGCGAGGCCTGGAGCTGCGAGTACCCGGCACCGGCGGCCGCGTCCCTCATCGCGACCTGTTCGCGAGACCAGTCCCTGGATGTGTACCAATTGCCGCTGGACGGCCTGGTCCCCAGCGACTGGGACGTGCCCCGCCTGAATGAAGAGCTGGGCATGGTGGGCCGGCGCGCGGATCAGCTCCTGCTCTACCGTCAGCGCCTGCTGCGCGAAGCCCGGCCCAAGCCGCGCCGTCTGTTGATGATGCGCCTGAGCCAGCTCCACCTGGCGTTCGAGGACTTCGACGCGGCGGCCTTCTACGCGCGCCACATGTCGACCGTGGAAGACCCCGCGACCCAGGGCCTGTCGGAGCCACTGCGGCTCCTCATCGAGCATCGCAAGGCCCTGAAGGAGCGCGATCGCGGCCGCATGGTGGACGAGTTGGGCGAAGCCGAACGGCAGCGCATGGCCGCGTTGGATCCCGCGCGGGCCCCCAGCCCGCCCTCGGCCGTCTTCCAGCACGTGGTGCGCAGCGAGCTGGCGGAGGACTCGGGAGACTTCACCCTGGCGCGCCAGGAATTGGAGGCGGCCCAACTGACGGACACCACACCCCGCGCGGTGCTGGAGGCGTGGTTCGAGCGGGCGGACGCGCTGTACCGGGCACTCGATGACCGGGAGGCCCTGCTGGACGCTGGCCGCCGTCTGTCCATGAACAAGGTCTTCCGTGAGGATGACCAGCTCGACTTCGCCCGCGCCGCCGTCCGCGCGCTGTACCGGGGACGCCCCTATGCGGAAGCGGATGCCGCGATGGCCCAGGCGCTCGCGGAGGCCCCCGCGGGCTCCGCGTATGCCTTTGCCCTGGAGCTGGACCGGCACGTCAATGCCTTGCATGAAGAGCGCCCGCCCCGCCCCGTCCGGGACGCCCTGATGGCCTTCTACCATCAACAGAAGGACCCGCTCCGCCGTCGGGCGCTGGTGCAGGACGCCGTCGAGCGCGCCGCGAACCTGGGCGCGGACGGGGTGCTGGAGGCCCTGGCGACGGCCTACGTCGAGGACGCGCCGGCCGGCACCGAGGAGGGCCGCCGGGCCGAGCGGCTGTTCCGCCGCGCCATGATGGGCCGCGCCTACCGCCGGATGGGCAGGCAGCGCCTGGACGAAGCCCGCGTCGACTTCGACCTGGTGACGCGGCGGACGGGTTCGCTGGAGAGCGCCGTCGAATCCATGAGCCTGCGGCTCCGGGCTGGCGTCAGCTCGGAGGTGGTGGAGAAGGAGGTCACCACCACCGTCGCGAAGATGCGCGGGCCACTCGCGCACTTCGTGAAGGCATACATCCTGACGCGCCAGTTGCCCAAGCTGGAGGGAAGCGCCCACGCGAAGGCGGTGGAGGCGGCCGTGAAGGAGCTGCGCGCGGACTGGCCGGAGCTCAAGAACCAGCGCGCGGCGCGCGTCCTGTATGGCGCCATCCACCACGAGGACTTCCTGCGTGGCCATGACCCCGCCGCCGCCGAGCGCGCCAACCGGCACTACATGGTCGCCCTGGACCTGGTGCGCAGCAACATCCGCTACAAGGCCACGGTCCTGGGCGCGCTGGGGCTGTTGCACACGCAGGTGGGCAACTTCCACATCGCCCTGGGCTACCTGGACCAGCGTGACGCGTATCCCTACGTGGACAACGGGGCGGGGCTGGCGGTGTCACTGGCCCGCGCCCGGGCGCTCCTGCACGTCGGCCGGGAGGCGGAGGCCGCGCAGGCAGCGGACAAGGCCCTGGCCATGGTGGATGCCACGCCCAAGATGACCGCCCGGTTCGCGCCCCTGGCCCTGGATCGCGCCGCGCTCTACAACCTCGCGGCGGGCAGGTTCGAGCGGGCGCTGGAGCTCTACCGCCGCGAGCTGCCCCTCGTGGAGGCCAGGCCCCGCGACGTGGAGGGGCTGCGCAACCGGCTGGTGGTGCGCATGTCCCGCAGCGCCGCGGCCCTGGGCGCGGGTCAGCCCCAGCAGGCGTTGGACGACCTGGATCAGGTGGAACGCGAGCTGACGCTCCCCGACGTCAGGGCCACGCTGAGCCAGGCGCGGGCCACGCCCCGGCAGGTCCAGCGCGCCTACGGCATCATCGCCGCGGGCCTGCGCGCGAACGCGGCGACCCGGCTCGGGCGCCTGGATGACGCGGCGCGCGCGCTCGAACGGCGCAGGGCCCTGTTCCTGGAGCAGTTCGACGAGACGGACCGCGACGAGGACGTCCGCGCCGCCACGCTGGCGGAGCTGCAGCTGGCGGAGAACGCCGTGGACCGCCAGGACCCGGCGCTGGCGGCCCGCTGGCTGGGCAAGGCGCTGGAGCACGCCGACGCGCTGAAGGAACGCACCCACGCGCCGGTCGATGTGGGGCAGTTGGACGTGCTCTGGTTCGCGGCGCAACTGCAGGCACAGGAGGGCACGCGGATGCCCTTTGACGCGCCCCAGCGCATGGGCCAGGCGCGGCGCACCCTCATCGAACAGCGCGACCCCGTGTGGCGCGCCTACCGGGCCTGGTTCGACATCTACCTGGCGCTCGGCCGCTCGGAGGGACCCACCCCGGTGGCCACGGACACTGGGGGCCCGCCTCCCTGAACCGCTCGGCAATTCCTGACACCCCGGGTCCATCCACTCCCACCCCGACAGGCTTTCGCCCAAACCCTGCCTGGACAAAGCAGACGAGGGGCGTCTAGTTTGTCCATGGGGAAACTCGTTTCCCTCATCCCGGGGGTTGATCATGAAGAGTTCGATGCTGTTTGCCTCGCTTTCGGTGGCTGTGCTGGGCGTGGGTTCCGCGCAGGCGGCGACCCTGTCCTTCACCATCCAGAACAAGATCACCACCAGCGCCATCACCAATTCCTATCTGAACACGTGCTCGACGGTCATCCCGGGCCTCGGCTCGGTCCCGGCCAACTCGACTTCGGTCACGCACCAGGTGGATTGCGGCAACAACTCCGCCCTCGCCTTCCGCTACACGAGCGGGACCAAGACCTGTGCCTTCAACCTGAGCACTATCTGGACCCCACCCAACCCCATCCTGGGCACCTCCGGGTACTGGACGCCCAACGGCACGGCCACCTCGCAGGGCAGCACGACCGCGACCTGCAAGGCGACCCTGACCGGTATCGGTTCGAGCGGCAGCTACACGTGGTCCGTGTCGATGCAGTGACGCGCGATGGATGCAGCGGCGGACGCGCCCGCTCGTCTCCAGCGCGTCGCCGCTCTACACTGCCTCCCTCCCGGAGGCTTGATGCACTCGAAGAGACTTCACCGGTTCCCCGCGACCCCGGCGCGCTCGCTGGTCGCGGGGCTCGTCCTGGCCTGCGCGGCGGGCTGCTCGGACGATGAGGGGCCGGGCGTGGACGTGCCCAACCCGCTGACCCACCCGAAGGACGGCCCTCCCGCTGGCAATCCGAACGCGGAGGCCACGTGCAGCGTGCCCGCCGAGGCAGGCCTCGCGGACGTCTCCAGGCCCACCACCGTCGTCGGGACCGGAACACCGGCCAGTTGCACCAGCGCGGCCTTCATCGAGGCCGTGGCGAAGGGCGGCGTCATCACCTTCGACTGTGGACCGGAGCCCGTCACCATCACGCTGGACACGACGGCGAAGGTCTTCAACGACAAGGGGCCGGACATCGTCATCGACGGCAAGGGCCTGGTGACGCTCAGCGGGGCGGGCAAGCACCGCATCCTGTACATGAACACCTGCGACCCGGATCAGGTGTGGACGACCTCCCACTGCCAGAACCAGGACCACCCCCGGCTGACGCTCCAGAACCTCACGTTCGTGGACGCCAGTTCCAAGAGCGAGAGGGAGTTCGACGGAGGCGGGGCGGTCTGGGTGCGCGGTGGGCGGGTGAAGGTCATCAACTCCCGCTTCTTCCACAACGCGTGCTCGGATGTCGGGCCCGACGTCGGCGGGGGCGCCCTCCGGGTGTTCAGCCAGTACGAGGGCAAGCCCGTCTACGTGGTGAACACGACCTTCGGCGGCAAGGAAGGCTACGGCGGCGTCTGCTCCAACGGCGGCGGCATCAGCAGCATCGGCGTGTCGTGGACCGTCATCAACAGCCTCTTCTCCCACAACCGCGCCATCGGCAACGGCGCGAATCCCGCGGGCCCGGGCACCCCGGGCGGAGGCAGCGGCGGCGCCATCTACAACGACGGCAACACGATGACGCTGTCCCTGTGCGGCACGCGAATCGAACACAACGAGGTCAACGCCCACGGCAGCGCCATCTTCTTCGTGAGCAACGACCACTCGGGTGACATCCGCATCGACCGCTCGGTCATCCAGAACAACACGGGGGGCTCCTGGTACGTGACGTATCCCCAGATCTCCAATCACTCGGACACGCCCATCCAGGTCACCAACTCCACGATTGAGTAACGGAGGGGCCTGGGAACACTCCCACCTCCTCCGGGTGCCCCTTGGAGGACAAAGCCTCGCATCCCACCTTCCGGCCGCATCGGGCCGGAAGGAGAGGACATGCGTGTCAGGAATGGGAGTGCGCTGCTGTGGTTGGGTCTGGCGGGGGTGGGCTGTGGCGGCTTCACGGAGAAGCCCGCGCCCCCCGTCATTGACGCGGAGAGCGCCCCCGAGGTGGAAGCCCGGGCGTGTGCGCCCGGATTGGCGTCGCGGGTGAAGGTCGTCACGCCGCCGGGGTCCAGCGAGTTCGCGAGGCCGGTGGGGCTCACGAACGTCCAGGGGACGCTCTCCTTCTTCACCGGCACCAGCGTCGGCACCGGCACCCTGTGGCGCAGCGACGGCACGGACGTGGGCACCGTCCCGGTGAAGGTCTTCGCCAATGAGTCCCTCCTGGAGACGGCCCCCGTCGCGGTGGGCAACAAGCTCTTCTTCCAGCGCTATGACCCGGCCACGGCCCAGGTGCAGCTCTGGGTCAGCGACGGAACGAACGCGGGGACCCGGCTCCTCGCGGGCTTCACGCCCAACGTCAGCGGCCCCGCGTTGACCAACGCCACCGCGCTCAACGGCCAGTTGGTCTTCTTCTACCGGCCCCCGACGGGCCTCCTGCAACTGTGGCGGTCGGACGGGGCGGCCACCGGGCGGGTGACGACGCTCAGCGGGGTCACCGGCCTGCTCGAAAGGGACACCCTGCGGGTGGGCAACACGCTGCTCTTCTTCCGCGTGGATGGCACAGGCACCACGCTGTGGCGCACGGACGGCACGCTCGCGGGCACCACGGCGCTCAAGCGCCTGGACTCGGACGCGGTGCGCATCACGCACGTTGGCGCGGCAGGCAGCCAGGGCCTGTTCGTCTTCGAGGACGGAGCAAACCACGAGGTCTGGAAGACGAATGGCACGGAAGCGGGGACCGCCCGGCTGGACGCGTTCGGCACACCGGTCCACCTGCTCGGGGCGCTGGGCTCCTCCGTCTACCTGTCGTCCGTGGAGACAGCACGCCTGCGCATCCACCGTCTCTCGCTGGGCGGCGGGGGCAAGACGACCATCACCACCCTGCCCAACCCTGGCAAGGGCCAGTCCCCCTACGTGGAGCGCACGACCGTCACCGGGGATGCCATCTACTTCTCGGTGGCCTATGGCGGAATGAGCCCCATCCCCGATGACGTGGCCCTGTGGGTGACGCAGGGAACGGCGACGACCACCCGCCGGCTCTTCAGCCCGCTGATCCGGACCGACGAATCCGACTTCACCTCCCCGGTGTTCGACACGGGCGCGGGCGTCGTCCTCTTCAACGGCGTGGACGCTGACTTCTCCGTCGAGCCCTGGTTCACCCGGGGAACCGTCGCGACCACCGGCCAGGTGGCGCGCATCGGCCCGGCGTTTCCAGGCTCCAGGCCGGCCGGCTACACCCGCTCGGGAAACCGCGTCTACTTCAGCGCTTTCGATGACACCGGCCTGGGGCAACTCTGGTCCGCCCCAGCCTCCTTCATCTGCCCGCCGGGACCGGTCGCCCAGAAGCAGTGACGCCGGTCACCTTCGGCGTCACGCCTCCCGCCCACCGGGATGCAGCCGGTGGACGGGCGGCATCACGGCTTACTGATACGTGTCCAGGTAGGCGCGGTGGCTGTTGGAGAACTCGAAGTTGGTGAACTTGTCCCAGTTGATGGACCAGGTCATCAGTCCCTTGAAGCCCGGGTAGCCGCCCGCCTTGCGCAGCACATACGTGCCGCCGAAGGACTGGCCCTTCATCAGGTAGTCCAGCGCCTTCTGCACGTTGGCGGTCGTGGTGAAGCCACCGCCCGCCGCCTGCGGCGAGGACGGCAGCCCGATGACGACCTGCGAGGGCTGGAGCGCCGGGAAGACGGCGCTCGCGTTGCCACCGACGGGGAAGCCCTGGAGCAGCATCTCCGCCATGGCCACGTGGAAGTCCGGCGTGCTCTGCGCATAGGCGCGGCCGTCCAGCGCCGTCACCGTGCCGGTGTTGTAGTGCTGCACGTGCAGGTACGTCAGCCGGTCGCGCAGCGCGTGGATGACGGGCAGGTAGGCGCCCCACGGGCCGCCGTAGGCCGCGTAGCCGCCCTGCACGTAGGCGGTTTCCGGCGCCATGGTGAGCAGGAAGCCCGAGCCATTGTCGTTGAGCATCTGCCGGGTGCCGGCGATGAGGTTCTGGATGCGGGGCGTGGTGGGGTTGCGGAAGTCGGTGTCCCCGCCGTTGAGCGCCAGGGACGCGCCCTCCAGGTCCAGGTCCAGGCCGTCAAAGCCATACGTGTTGATGAGCCCCTGCATGCTGGTGACGAAGTTCTGCTTCGCCGCCGCGTCGTCCAGGTGGATGGTGCCGTTCGCGCCGCCCAGGGAGATGAGCACCTTGCGGCCCTGCGCCTTGAGCGCGGCGATGTCTGACTTGAACTCCGCGACCGTCGCGTTGTACGGCGTGAAGCCCATGGTGCCGGAGCCCGCTCCCGCCACCGGCTCCGCGAAGGCGACCTGGATGACATTGAACCTGGAGGAGACGTCGCGCAGCCGGATGTTGGTGGAGCCGTTGTCGAAGTTGTGCCAGTAGCCGACCAGCACCTTGCTGCCCGCGGGAGCGGTGTTGCCCGTCGTCGCGGCGATGCTGTTGCTGGCGGAGGACCGGTTGCCGGCCGCGTCGCGCGCCTTCGCGGTGAAGGTGTACGTGGTGTTGGCCGCAAGGCCCGTCACGGTGGCGCTGAGCGTGGTGCTGGTGGTCGCGGGCGTCGTGGCGCCATTGACGAAGATTTCGTAGCCGGTGACGCCCACGTTGTCGGACGCCGCGTTGAACGCCAGGGCGACGCTGCTGGAGGTGACGCCGGTGGAGCGCAGGGAGCCGGGCGCGGTGGGCGCCTGCGTGTCGGGCGCGGGCCGCGTGGGCGTGGTGGTGCTGAACGCCGCGCTGGCCGCCGAGCGGTTGCCCGCCGCGTCGCGCGCCTTCACGGTGAAGGTGTACGTGGTGTTCGCCGAAAGGCCCGTCACGGTGGCGCTCGCGGAGGCGCTGGTGGCGGACGCGGTCGCGCCGCCGTTGACGAAGACCTCGTAGCCGGTGACACCCACGTTGTCGGACGACGCGCCCCACGTCAGCGACACGCTGTCGAACGTCTTGGAAGGCGAGCCAAGGCCCGTGGGCGCGGTGGGGGCCTGCGTGTCCGCGGGAGGATTACCGGTGCGCTCCAGCCACAGGGCGAGCACGTTGGGCGGCTCCCAGCCCACCAGGGACGTGTGGGATTGCCGGCAGTCGTAGCCCTTGCCGCCATACGACGCGATGTCGCCCACAACGTACGCGACGCCCGGGGCCCAGGCCCCCCGGTCCGCCGCCGCGGCCAGGGCGGGGAACAACATCAGGAGCAGCGCGGCGGTAACCATCCGCGCGGACCGGACGGCGCGCGAGGAAGGGGAATGGGGATGCATGGGGTGAAGCCTCCCAGGGAGGGGGTGCGAAAGGAGGGAGGACGGGACCCGGTAAAACGGGTCAAACGCCCCTGACGAATTCCGCCGGGCCCTCCGGGGCCGGGGCGCGACGGCGGGGCGTGAGGTTGCGCAGCACCGTGTACCTCCAGCGCGCTCGACACCGTGACGTCGGAGCTGGAAGACCCATTCGGCACCAAGCCCAACGACCTGCCCCTGGACGCGTTCACCCGCATCGTCGACCGGGCGGTGCTGGAGTTCGCGGGCGAGCCCCTTCCTGACGTCCTGGAAGAGGACGGGGCCGGACCGCCACGCCGGGCCGCAATCGCTGTTCTTGTCGCCGCCGGTGAAGGCGCCCGGGTTCGACACGGGACAAAGGCAGTTTCCATGTCACGCAGGCGCCACGAACCGGACCTCGGTGCCTGTTAGGGTCCGCGCCCATGCCGCCGGGCCCCCGACTCGATGACTTCATCCTCCTCAAGCGCCTGGCGCTGGGTGCCATGTCGGAGGTGTTCCTCGCTGAGGCGAAGGGCGCGGTGGGGCCGGACCGGCTCGTGGCGCTCAAGCGGATGCGCCCGGAGGTCGCGGGGGACGACGCGTGGGTGCGGCAGTTCCTGGACGAGGCCCACCTGTCCACCCTGCTCCACCATCCGTACCCACATCCCGCAGGCGCAGCCACATGCGCATGTGGAACGAGGACGCCAGCGGAGCACCGGAGGTGTTGATGCTCGCCTGCGCGCCGGAGACGTCGGCGCGGTCCACCACCGTGAGGCCATACCGTCCCCGGTGGCTCCCCGCCGTTCCGTTGGCGAGGCCATTCGGACCAAGGGCGAACGCGTCGGCCCACCGCCCCGGAGGCGTGTCCTCCGGGACCAGCGTTCCCGTCTCGAAGTCGTCCGCGAACCACTCCGCGGCGACGGAAGACAGGGGCGCGAGGAGCAAGCAGCCCTCCAGCACCCCGCCCCACACCGACCGCATGGCCCTTGCCGTTCGCATCTGGAGGAAGTCTAGCAACATGGTTCGTGGCGGGAGTCCGTGCGGCGGGCAACCCCATCCGGCCGCCAGCGGTTCGTTGACGAATCCGGTGCGGAAGCCCGGTTCGGGTGGATGCATCCAGGGAAGGGGGGCAATGGCCCCGAGCCCCCCAAGGCGGATGGCCCCCCTTCGAGACCGAAGCCGCCCAACTGGTCCGACTGTCGGACAGGTTTCCCACGAGGTCGAAGCGGCCCAACTGGTCCGACTGTCGGACAGGTTTCCCACGAGGTCGAAGCGGCCCAACCGGTCCGACTGTCGGACAGGTTTCCCAGGAAGGAGCCCGGCACGTCCTCCGGCGCTCTTTTCGCCAGGCCCGCCGGTGTCGAAACCCGGCGCGACTGGTCCCCGGAGCGCCTTGCTTTCCGGCTCCACGGGTACCGGGTTAGCGCAGCACCGTCAGGTCGAACCGGTCCGCGTTGAGGGTGTAGCCGGAGGACGCGCTGTTCTTGCGGCCCGTCACCTTCACGGTGAGCGAGTGCGCCCCGGAGGCCAGCGTCGCGCTGGTCCACAGGAGCTTCTGCTCCTGACGCGTGGCGGAGTAGAAGTCCACGTCCACCGCCGCGCCGCCGTCCACGGACACCGTCGCGATGCCGTGGTGCGACGCCACCGAGCCATACAGCTTCGCCTGCGTGCCATTGAAGCGCACGACGTAGGTGGAGTTCGTGGTGCTGGAGAAGTGGTCGTCCGTCTGGAACTTCTCCGCGCCGGTGCCCGCCTCCCAGGTGCCGGTGTACTGGAACTGCCCCGTGCCCGTGCCCACCGTGGCGTCGTTGAGCTGCACGGTGTTGCCCGTGGGGGGCGGCGTGGACGGCAGGGGGAAGTCCCTCATCATGGGCAGCATCGGGTCATCCGGCCCGAAGTTCAGCTCGCACCCGGACGGCGTGGTGGCCTGCCACGTCCAGACGAGCACCGCCGCCGCGCGGCCGGCGATGTACTGCTCGAACTTCTGGCGCATGGCGTCCCGGCGCCCGGTGCGCGTCGTGCGGCAGCCGCTGTTGGCGGCCTGGATGCCCGTCTCCCCGACGATGAGCGGCTTGTCCAACCCATCCATCGCGCGCAGGGCGGGCGCGAAGTGCGGCGACACGATGGTGTTGCCATTGTTGTAGTCGTAGTCGTACTCGTGCAGCGAGCCCACGTCGATGTTGGGCAGGTCGTGGAGCGACTTGAAGCCCGCCTCGCCCCCGTAGGCCCAGGGTGCCTACGAACCGGAGCTGATGAGGTGGTTCGGGTCGATGCCCTTGATGGTCGTGCTGACGTCGTTGAAGAAGGCCTTGATGGTGGCGGTGTCCGCGTCGCCCGGCTCGTTGAGCAGCTCCCACATGCCCACCGACGCGGAGCCCTTGAACTGCGTGACGACCTGCCGCACCCAGGGAAGGTAGTTCGTCCTGTAGCCGCTGGAGTACCAGACGGGGTACTTGCCGCTGCCGTCGCTGCCCTTGTAGCCGTCCCACTCGCCGCAATAGCTGCGGCCGTCCGCCAGCGTCAGCACCAGCTTCTGGTTGTACTTCTCCGCCGCGGCCACCACCTTCTGGATGCGCGCCAGCCCCGACGGCTGGAAGGCCCAGGTGCGGATGAGCGAGTTGGGGCGCAGGCCCGCGAAGAAGGCATCCAACTGCGCGTCATTGGGGGCCGCGCCACAGCCCGTCAGCGGAAAGGCATTCATGCCCACCATCTGGTACGGCGCGCCGTTCAGGTAGAGCTGCTTGCCCTGGCGGTAGAGGAAATTGGAGGGGACCGCCAGCGCGGTCGATTCGGAAGCAAGGGCGTCGTCCGTGCCCTCTTCGGGCAGCGCGTTGCACGCGGCCAGCAGGGACAGGGAACAAAGCCCGATGAAGCGGCGGACGGAAGACTGCGTTCGCATGCGGTGGACTCCGGGGGATGAGAGGGTTTGCGACAGGCTTCAGGAGAGCGGCCGGCAATCCCCAGAGCAAAGGCTGGACCAACCCCGCATCCTCGGAAAAAACCGATAAGTCCCCAGGCAGCGGCCCACCGACCCGCGGCACCTGACCACTCGGGAGGACAGGTCCTGTCCTGGGAAGAGGACAGCCCGCACGCGGCGCGCGAGTGCATTGCAGGGCCAATCCAGGGATGCTGGTCCGCTTCCAGGGATGAAGGGTGCCGCGTTGAGCGAAGAGATCGTCTACCGCCATGCCATCGAGGGGCTCTTCCTGCGCTCCGTGGGCAAGCGCCTCACGCCGGAACTCAAGGTCCAGCTGCGCGCCATCGGCCTGGACCTGGACGTGAAGATTCCGCACCACACGCCCCGCCGCGTCTTCGCGCAGGCGCTGAGCATCACCGCCCGGCACCTGTACCCGGGCATGGACGCGCAGGAGGCCTACCGGCAGCTCGGCGTGGGCATCATCACCGGCATGGAGCACACCTTGCTGGGCAAGGCGCTCGTGTCGCTGTGGCCCATCTTCGGCCCCGACCGCGTCCTCTCCCGCATGCAGGAGAGCTTCGCCACCGTGAACAACTACCTGAAGACCGAACTCATCACCCACGGCCGCGCGGACCACACCATCAAGGTCAGCGAGTGCAACGGCAACCCGGGCTACCTCATGGGCATCATCGAAGCGGGGCTCACCCGCGCCGGCGCGAAGCACCCGCGCGTCGAACCCTTCGACTTCGACGGACACGCCTGCTCCTACCGCGTGCGCTGGACCCCCTGAGCCAGGCCGCCCCTCACGGGCCGTCCGGCCTTATTTTCGTAATCTTATAAAAAAATACCTTCTGGTCGGTTTGTACTGGTCTGCCGGAGAATTCCGGGTCTAAATGGGAAGAGCCCCTTTCTCCCCGGTCGGCCCGCCATGCCCCCAGACTCCTCTCCTCCCTCCGCGTCCCCCGGAGAAGGCCCGCCGCGCTGGCGCAGGCCGGTGGTCGCGGCGGGACTCGGACTGGTCGTCCTGCTGGCCGGCGCGGCCCTGCTTTCCCGAGGCTCCGGGAACGAAGCGGGGGGGCCGAAGCCGGCCGCCTCGGTGAAGGGCTCGCACCCGGGCACGGCCACCCGGGGCGGCCCGGGCCGCGCGAGAGGTGACACCCCGGAGGGGATGGAGGCGGACGCGGCGCCCCGGCGCTTCGAGTCCGGGACGTGCTGGCGGGACCTGGAGCGCTTCAATGACCAGGTGACGGTGGCGACCTTCCGCGACTGGGCCGCGCCGCTGCTGGCCTCGAAGGACGCGGTCGTCCGCGACTACCTGAAGGAGCGTCTGACGGAGCTCATCGGCAACGACGCGGGACACGCCCGGGAGGTGCTGGGGTGGGCGCGCGATGCGAAGGGCAAGGAGTTCCAGGTGTACCTGTCGGCCCTGCGGGACTCGGAGGCCGTGCAGCAGCCGCAGGTCGCCGCGCAGTTGATGGCCGCGGGCCTGGACCCCACACTGGAGACGGGGCGGCGCGCGGGCATGCTGTCCGCGCTGGACTCGCAGAAGCGCCTGGAGCCGGCGGCGTTGGATCAACTGGCGGACTTCGCCCGGGACCCTGCCTCCGCGGAGGCCGGCTGGGCCGCGACCCGCACCGTCGCGCGCGTGATGAAGAAGGACTTCGAGCGGACGGGCAACGCGTCGCCGTACCTGGACCGGCTGCTCACCATCGCCACGGATTCACCCGACGAGGACATCCGCTACCTGGCGCAGTCCACGCCCATGCACACGGCGCCGGTGCTCGACGCGGCCGCCACCGAGCGCTTCACGCGCATCCTCACCAGCGAGGGCAACGACGACGGCCGCGACGCGGCGGCGCACAACCTGTCGCTGTCGCAAGACAAGGAGCAGGTGCTGGCGCTGTTCGCCCGCACGTTCCCCACGGACCCTTCGGTGTGCGTGCGCTGGGCCCTGTTCCGCTTCTCCGCGCGCGTGGCGGGCAAGGACGCGCTGCCGGTGATGGCCCGGATGGCCGCCATCGACCCGCGCTTCCAGGAGCAATACCGCATCTTCGAGCAGCTCTACGCCAGCGGCATCCTGGACTTCATGCGGCTGTGGAACAGCCTGCCCAACCAGGACCCCTTCGCGTGCATGGAACACCACGACTGAGGCCCGGGACTCCCATGAACCGCATGTCTTCCTTCCGCACGAGCATCCTGGGATGGCTGGCGTTCGCGCTGGGCTGCCTGCTTCCCCTCACGGCCTTCGCGCAGGACGCGTCCACCCCTCCCGCGCTGGAGGGAGAGACCTGTTCGGTGCCGGGCCTGATGGACCAGATCCGCCGGGGGCTCGCCTCCAAGTCGCCGGCCTATCAGCGCTACCTGCGCAAGCTGCTGCGTGAAGCGGCCGTCACCCTGCCCGGCGCGGAGCTCCAGGCCGCGTTCGAGCGGGAGACGGATCCGACGATGGCGGAGCACCTGGCGGCCGCGCTCGTCGCCCGCAGCGAGCGCGAGGCGGACGTGGGCGCGATGCAGGCCGTGGCGAAGCGGGCGCTGGAGGACCGGGACCCCGCCGTGCGCTCGGCCACCGTCCGCGCGATGCGGCGCACCGGCGCGCTGGAGAAGACGGGCGACCTGTACGAGCGCCTGATGCGGGATGCCTCGCCGGAGGTGCGCATGGAGGCCGCGACGAACCTCGTGGAGGACAACCGGTTCGTCTACGCGGGCCAGCTGGGCGCGGCCACGGACACGGCGGTCGCCGCGGCGGTGGCGTCCCGGGACCCCAAGGCGACGGCGAAGATATTGGGCACCCTCAACACGGAGAAGCTGGGTGCGGAGGCGGCGGGCCAACTCCAGGGCCTCCTGCGCAGCGACTCCGCGGAGGTGCGTCAGTCCGCGGCGCTCGCGCTGGGCGGGGTGCCGGCGGACCAGATGGGCTCCGCGCGCGAGTCCCTGGTGGCCATGTACCGGGGCGAGCGGGACGCGGGCGTGCGCAAGGCGCTGGTGCGGAGCATCGCCCAGTTGGGATTCGCGGGCGCGGTGCCGGAGCTGCAACGGCTCCGGGGCATCGACCCGGGCATGGCACCGGAAATCGACGCGTGGATTCGCGCGCTCGGCACGGGTCTTCAGGAGTGGGAGCTGATCCTGAGAGAGAAGCAGCGGCTGCAACAGGCTCCGTAGCGTTCACCCCCCAGGGCCGGGAGTCCGGCCCGAAAGGAACATCCGATGCGTTACACGACGAAGGCGTCCCTCGCGGCACTGACCCTCCTCCCCCTCATCGCTGGCGCCCACACCGTGAAGTCGCCCTTCCCCGGCACGGTGACGGCCACCACCAAGTATTCGAGCGGCACCTTCCACGGCGCCGTGGACATCTCCAGCGGCCGTTGCAACTACTGGGGCGCGGAGACCGGCGTGGTGGGCTCCGTCTATTGGAACGTGACCGTCCGCACGTCGGGCGTCTACTGCAACGGGACCGGCAGCGGCACCCAGAACGAGGCCAAGCACGTCTGGGAGAGCGGCTGGACGTTCCGCCAGTGGCACTTCATCAAGACGGCGGACTCCTATGACCGCACCTGCGACCGCTGCCAGGTCGGCAACGAGGGCGCCACCGGCAACGCCACCGGCCCCCACGCCCACCTCCAGCAGGACAAGGCCGGCACCAACGACACGTCCTGGTACAGCGGCTACACCACCAAGGGCGAGGCCGTGGACCGCTCCGAGACCGTCGGCGTGCTGGACTAGTTGAGTCCCGGAGGCGCGGTCTTCCGGCCGCGCCTCCCTTGCCGTGCCGTGACAAGGACCGCTCATGGCAGACTGCCCGCCATGACCCGTTCTTCCATGTTGTCCGCCCTGGCGGTCCTGAGTCTGTCATTCCTGTCCGTCGGCTGCGCGACGGTGGACCGCGCCCAGGCCGACCGGGACATCCGCCAGTTGGTGAGCGCGCAGACGCAGGCCTGGAACGCGCACGACGCGGCGGCCTGGACGCACGACTTCACCGACGACGCCGACTTCGTCAACATCGTGGGCACCGTGTTCCAGGGCCGCGAGGAGATCGAGACGCGCCACGCGGCCATCTTCGCGAGCATCTTCAAGGCCAGCCACGCCGAGGTGACCGTGCGCAAGCTCACCTTCCTGGCGCCGGACATCGCCGTGGTGGACACGGTGCATGAGGTCACCGGCCACACGGGCCTGCCTCCGGGCGTGCAGAACACCCAGGAAGGGCTGCTGCGCACGCAGATGAAGTACGTGATGAAGCACACCGACACGGGGTGGCGCATCGTCACGGGGCAGAACACCGACGTGAAGCCTCCGCCGCCGCCCCGGCCCTGAGGCACCCTCCGAGCCGTCTGGCCCTTGTGAGGGGCGGAAGCCAGGGAGCGGCGGCGGGGGTGCTTCCTCCTCCCCCTGCGGAGGGGCGGGGCGGTGGCCGGAAGACAGCAGGTGCGTGAACTCCTCACGTGCGCCTTGCGGTGCGGCCCGGGCTGCACTAGCCATCCGGGAACGGAGGGGCGACGGCGCCGACCGCTCGGGTCCTCCGATGAGGAATCCATGGCCCAGCGCCGACCGACACCCCGTTCCGCATCCCCAGGCAAGTCCACCGCCCGCAGTGCCTCTGGCAAGGCCGCCGCGAAGCCCGTGGGCCGGGCCGCCACCGGCAAGTCGCCCGCCGTGGCGAAGAAGGGCGCGGTGGTGACAAAGGCCGCGGCGGTGAAGAAGGCCGCGCCCGCCAAGAAGGCCGCTCCCGCGCGAGGGGCCCTGCCTGCGGCGAAGTCGAAGCCGACAGTTCCTCCCGCGAAGGCCCCCGCCGCGAAGTCGAAGCAGGGCGCCCCCGTGAAGGCGCCTGCGCCGAAGTCCAAGCCCGTGGCTCAGCCCGTGAAGGCACCTGCGGCGAAGTCGAAGCCGGTGGCTGCGCCCGCGAAGGCGCCCGCGACGAAGTCGAAGTTGGCGACGCAGCCCGTGAAGACACCGGCCGCGAAGTCGGAACCCGCCCCGAAGACTCCCGCCGCCGCGTCGAAGCAGGTCGCGCCCGCGGCGAAGTCCTCGAAGGCGCCTGCCTCCAAGCCTGGTGAGAAGGCCCCTGACGCTCCCGTGACGAAGCCGAAGCTGGAGGTACAGGCAGCCAAGGCACCTCCCACGAAGACGGAGGAGGCGACCCGGACGCCGGCCGCGAAGTCGAAGCAGGCGGCCCAGGCAGAGAAGACGCCCGTGGAGAAGAAGGCGAAGCAGGCCGAGATGGCCCTCGCTTCGACATCGGAACACATCACGCCACAGGGTCTCCAGGTGCGCGAGGAAGAGAAGGCGGAGACGCCCGTCCCGGCCGAGACGCCCCGGGCTCGCCGCACCAAGAAGGGCGCCCCTGAAGCGGTCCCCGTCCCCGAGGCAACGCCGACGAGCCCCGTGGCCACGGCCGACGAGCCCCCTTCCAGCGCCGTGGAGACGCCTTCGCCTTCGACGCTTCCCGCGAGCACCCCGGAGGCAACGGTGACCGAAGCGTCACCGGCGAGCAGCGAGGAGCCCACCGCTGTCGCAGCCGCTGCGGAGCACACCGAGCCCCAGGCTCCGGCCCCGGCGCAAGCCCCCAAGGCCCGCGCCACGAAGCGCAAGGCCGCGTCCGAAGACAGCGCCTCCGCTCCGGCGGAAGAACAGGCCTCGAGCCCCGGTGCCGAATCCCCGACCGCGATGGAGGGGTCAGCGCCCGTCGCTACCGCTTCCGAAGTCACCGAGCCCTCGGCCAGCCCCGAGGAGTCCGCGCCCCCGCCGTCCTCCACCAAGGCGAAGCGCGCGGGCAAGACCGCCGCGCGTCCCGCCGCTTCGGAGCCGAGCGAGACCGAAGCTCCGACGGCCCCCGAAGCACCGAAGCCCGCGCGTCCCGCCGCCGAGCCCCAGTACCTCGTCCTCACCGGAGGCTCGCCCTTCCTGCGCGCCATCGGCTTCGTGCGCCGCGTGGACGGCGAGCCCCTGCCGGGCTTCGTCAACCTGTCGGTGTCGAAGATGGCCACGCTCACGCTGCCCACCGACCCGGGCCAATACGAGTTCCGCTTCCAGACCCGCAACGGCAACGGAGACTTCAAGCTCGCCCAGCGCACCGAGCGGGGCTCACCCAAGAACGCGCGTGACTTCGAGATGGAGCCCTCGGGCGCCGTGCAGGTCTACCGCTTCAGCATCCCTTGAGCTGAACCGACAGGCTCCCATCCCTTCCGTGAATCACGAAGGGTGGGGGCCTGCGTTGAATCAGGGCGCAGGCAGCAGTCGCGCGAGCATCGCGAGCCCCGGCGCTTCCAGCGGCACGCGCCCACGCAACGCCGCGAACAACGACCACCCGTGGTCCGCCAGGAGCACCACCCCCGCGTCGGCATGGGGCGCGAAGCCCAGGAAACCCACCGAGCCTCCCATCACCGACGAGCGCCACAGCACCTCGTGCCCACGCACCTGGGACACAGCCCATCCCAACCCCATGCGCACGGGCCCCGCCTCCACGCGCGGCGCATGCGTCAATCCCAGGGCGCGGACGATGGACGGCTCGCCCCGTCCCAGGTTCGCATCCAGGAAGCGCAACAGGTCCCCCGTGGTGGAATGCAGCGCCCCCGCGCCGGGGAGCGCGGGGAACGTCCAGGGCGGCACCGGCTTGCCGCGCGCGGTGTGCCCGGACAAGAGCCTGGGTGCCAGCTCATCGGACACCCTCGCCGTGGTGTCGACCATCCCCAAGGGTTTGAAGAGCAGGTCCCGCAGCGCGTGCCCGTAGTTCAGCCCCGCGCGCCGTGAGAGCGCATGGCCGAGCACGCCCATGCCCAGGAACGACTCCGCATACGGACGCGGTGACGGACGCTCCGGGTGGTAGCCGCGCAGGAACTCCCCGAACAATCCCGCCGAATAGTGTCCGAACGGATCCTCCGGGTTCCGCGGCGCCGCGTGCAGGTTGGGCGGCAGGTGCGGCAATCCCGAGGTGTGCGTCGCGAGCTGCTCCACCGTGATGCGCCCCGCGACGTCGTCCACCAGCAGCGCCCGGGGAATCAGCTCCGACAACGGCGTGTCGAGCCGCAACCGCTGCCCTTCCACCAACACCGCGGCGAGCGCCGCCGTGAAGACCTCCGTGAGCGCGCCCAGGCAGAACACCGCATCCGTGGGCGGAGGCGTGCCCTTGCCCTTGAGGCCCAGCACGTGGCGCTCCCCCCGCAGGGTGAGGCCCACGCACAGGGACGCGGAGCGATACCCGCGCAGGTAGCGCCGCGTCTCGGCCTGGAGGAGTTCGGAAGGAATCGGCATGGGGTGGTGCGGCTCTTACGGGCCCCCTGCCCCACGAAGCAAGCCTTCCGGACCGCTCCTGTCAGGCGTGCCCATGCGCTTCGCCGCGCTCCTCCGCGTGTGACCGGCGTCGGCCTCACACCGAGGCGGTATGGCGCGACAATCTCTCCACTGGAGAGACGGCGTCCCCAAAGGGGGTCGATGGTGTAGGACGGCGCCTTCTTGTCCAGGCCCGAGACGATTGCATCCGCATGCGGCGTTCCGTGGCCCGGTGCTACCGTCGCGGCCATGAAGGACTGTCCCGCGCGAAGCCGCTCGCTGCTCCACCGCCTCGCCGCCCTGCTCCTGGTGGGCGCCACCGCGTGCGGTGGCTGTCGGTCGAGCGACGCCGAGCGCGCCGCCAAGGAACGCGCGGCCATCGAGGAGCGCATGCGCGACTCCATCGCCATCCTCCCCTACCGCGCCTTCAAGCTCACCCTGCGCGCGAACGGGGATCCTCGCGCCCCGGAGGAGGTCGCCCTGCTCTGGAAGGCGCTGGCGGAGACGCGCGAGCTGCCCGACAAGCCCCTCACGGATGAGGCGACGCGCGCCGCGGCCCGCACGTACCTGGACCTGGGCATCGCCTTCTACAAGGCGCGCAAGACGCTCCAGACGCGCGACGAGGACGAGTTTCCCCTGCTGTGGTCCCGGTGGATGCCGGGCAGCCCCGTGCCCCTGCCGGCCTATGACGCGGGCCATGAGCACGCGGCCCTCGCCAGCATCTGGCTGCTGCTGGACCGTGCCGCGAAGGCCGGCCACATCCCCTCCACGGAGCTGGCCCTCTACGAACTGTCGCGCGCCACGCCGAACCCCACGTGGCCCCCGCCCCTGCGCGCGGCGGTGCAGGCCAACCGGGGGTTCGCCTTCTGCCAGGCCGGCTACCACTACGCGGCGGAGGAGGAGCTGAACGCCTTCCTCCTGGAGACCGAGCGCCTGCCCGCCGACGACTTCATGTCCATCCAGGGGCACACGCCCGCGCAGTCGCGGGAGCTGGTGCTCGCCGCCGGGCACTTCCTGCGCGCGTGGAACCGCATGGCCCTCAAGCGCGATCGCCCCGCGGAGGACGACATCGAGCAGGGCCTGCGCTCGCTCCAGAACCTGGGCGTGGAGAACGAGCTCACGTGGTGGGGCTGGGCCTTCATCCACACGCGGCGCGAACGCTACGCGGAGGCCGCGGCCTCGCTCGACAAGCTCGCGGCCAGTCCCTTCCTGGAGGAGACGGAGCGCCACGAGGTGCACGACAGCGCGGAGGCCCTGCGCACGCATGGCGACAGCCTCCCCGTGTTCCAGCAGGCCCGCGCGGGCCTCCTCCTGGGACGGGCGCTGCTCGCGCGCGCGGGCGGCCTGGAGCACGTGCTCACCGTGGCGCTCGGCCCCGAACAGGCGAAGGAACTCTACGCGCCCATCGCCTGGATGCAGCGCGTGCGACAGGGCACCGCGGCGCTCTCCCCGGAGCAGGTGGCCCAGGGCGCGGGCGAGACGCTGGACCGCGCGCGGGCGGCGGGCAGCAAGGGATGGGATGCCCTCAAGCAGCGCCTGGGTGACAAGGCCACGGCCGGGGACACGCCTCCCTGACGCGGAGGGGCGCTCACCCCAAGGACCGGATGGCGGCCTTCGGCCTGGGACCGCACGCGCCCTGAGCGCATCGTCCCCAGGGCCAATCCACCCCCAGCTCGCCTGTCCGCATGGTCGCCATCCCAGAGCAGACAGGCAGGCGGCAAGCGGAGACACACGCTGCTCGCGACGAAAGGAGGGCCCAACTTCCTGGAGGGTTTTTTCCACTTCCAAGGAGCAGCATCAATGAAAGCCATCTGCTGGCACGGCCACGGCGACGTCCGCTACGAGACGGTCCCGGACCCGAAGCTCGAAGCGCCCGGCGACGCCATCATCAAGGTCACCCGCACGGCCATCTGTGGTTCGGACCTGCACCTGCTGGACGGCTACATGCCGACCATGAAGAGCGGGGACGTGCTGGGCCACGAGTTCATGGGCGAGGTGGTGGAGACCGGCGCCAGCGTCACGAAGCTCAAGAAGGGCGATCGGGTCATCGTCCCCTTCAACCTCGCGTGCGGCGAGTGCTTCTTCTGCAAGAAGACGCTGTTCTCGCTGTGCGACCGCTCCAACCGCAACGCGGAGGTCGCCGCGAAGGTGATGGGCTATTCGCCCTCCGGCCTCTTCGGCTACTCGCACATGCTGGGCGGCTACTCCGGCGGCCAGGCCGAATACGTGCGCGTGCCGTACGCGGACACGGGCCCGCTCAAGATTCCGGACGGCCTCACCGAGGAGCAGGTGCTCTTCCTCACGGACATCTTCCCCACCGGCTACATGGCGGCGGAGCACTGTGAGATGGAGAAGGGCGACACCGTGGCGGTGTGGGGCTGCGGCCCGGTGGGCCAGTTCGCCATCCAGAGCGCCTGGATGTTCGGCGCGGGCCGGGTCATCGCCATCGACCATGTGCCCGAAAGGCTCGCGCTCGCGAAGTCCTGGGGCAAGGCGGAGACCATCGACTTCCTCAAGCAGGACGTCTTCGACACGCTCAACGAGCTGACGAAGGGCCGGGGGCCGGACCGCTGCATCGACGCGGTGGGCGCCGAGGCCCATGGCACCGGCAGCTTCGACGCGGTGCTCGACAAGGCGAAGGCCGCGGTGAAGCTGGCCACGGACCGTCCGCACGCGCTGCGCCAGGCCATCCACTGCTGCCGCAAGGGCGGCACCGTGTCCGTCCCCGGCGTCTACGTGGGCTTCCTGGACAAGGTCCCCATGGGGGCCTTCGTCAACAAGGGCCTGACCATGAAGAGCGGGCAGACGCACACGCACCGCTACACGCGGCCTTTGCTGGAGAAGATCCAGTCGGGCGCCATCGACCCGACCCGGCTCATCACCCACCGCGCGAAGCTTTCGGAGGCGCCCGCGCTCTACAAGAAGTTCCGCGACAAGGAGGACGGCTGCATCAAGGTCGTCCTCTCGCCGTAGCCGGCCGCCGCGCGCCTACTCCCGGCCCGTCAGCCGGTAGTAGGCGTGGGGACGGCGCCAGCGGATGAAGGCCTGGGCCAGCGGGTTCATCCCCCAGTGGATGGGGATGGGATCCACGATGAAGCCCAGGTCGTCCTTGAACTGTCCCAGCTGGGCGACCTCACGGGCATGCAGGCCGCCCACCAGCGTGTGGACGGACTTGAGCCGCCGGCAGACCTGGGCGAACTCGTAGCTCAGCCCGGTGGAGATGTTCGTCGGCAGCGCCCACGTGGCGTAATAGGCGCTGAAGCCATACGCGACGCCGTCCACCACGTAGCCATCCAGGTAGCCGCCCAGCTTGCCGTCAATCAATCCGGCGAGCACGCACCAGTGGTCGGAGATGAAGTACTTCCTCACGTCCTTGAGGTAGGCCTCCGGCGTGGGGATCTTCTTGTGCTGGGTGCGCGTCAACGCATCCTGGACGACCCCATACCCCTGCTCCAGCAGCAAGCCAGGCCCGGTGAGCTGGACGATGCGGACCGTCTTCTGGCACTTGCGCAGCTTGCTGCGCCGGTTCGAGGACAGGTGGCTGGCGTCGTAGCTGTCCAGGTCCTTGATTCGCACCACGGGCACCGTGCCGGTGGCGGACTTCGCCGTCTCCGGCGTCAGGGCCGCGCGGAAGCCCCAGGACAGGGGCGTGGGCGACGTGGCCTCCGCGGGGGTCAGCCGCGCGAGCAGGTGCACCGGCTGGAAGAAGCCGGGCGCGCCCGACTGCTCCCAGTAGTGGCCCCGATGCGAGATGACGCGAACACCTTCCTCGCGCCGACGTTCAGCCAGTTCGCGCTCCGTGAGGCACGCGAAGTGGGCGTTCTCCGCGTCGCGGAGCTGGGGAAGCGAGAGCACCATGTCAGCCCTTCCTCGCGCGCCTGGAAGCAGCCGTCAGGGACAGGGCGCGATAGGCGGGGAAGGAGTCCGTGCCCTCGTGGCCCCGGGCCAGCTCGGCGTACACGTCCGGGTCGCAGATGAGGTCGTGCGTATAGAAGTGGGACATGGCGTTGGCGAAGCCCCGCTTGAAGTGCTCGATGCCGTCCCCCGGACGGAGGCCACCGCCCAGGTGCACCGGCGCCTCGAGCTTCGCGGAGAGCTCCGCCAGCACCGGGTACTCATTCTTCGCCGGCGAATGCATCAGGTACGCGTCCGCCGTGCCCCCGATGAAGTGGTGCAGGTGGCCGTCACTGAGGACCGCGAGCGCGGAGGAGGCGATGGCGCCATCCGGTGCGCGCGTGGTCACCAGCCAGGCGAAGCCGCAGGTGAACACCTCCTCGAACCACGCATCCGTGAAGGAGTACCGGGCCTCCGCCTGGTTGCGGGCCAGGGTCTGCCGGTAGACCGACTTGAGCCCCTCGCGCTGCTCCGCCGTGGACTCCTTCGCGGGCACGTACGTGCTGACGTAGCCCAACCGGGTGTTGCGGCGGATGTCCGCGGCGTGGTCGGCCCGGAAGTTCATCGGCTGGCTGCTGTCGATGAGGCACACCTCGGAGCGAAGCCGTGGGCCCGCGAAGCAGCACGGCCCGCCAATCCGGTCGCGAACGAAGATGCTGACCAGCTCCGTGCCCCTCCAGTCGATGGCGTCCGGGGGCACCTCGCTCAAGCCGTTCAGCTCCGCGCCGGGAAACCCATACGGTGACACCGCGTCCCGGTAGCGCGTCCCTTCGATGGCCCGCACGATGAGCGGCACCCGCAGCGCCCGGCCCTCCCCGTCCTCCACGATGAGGCTGTGCGTGACACCCTCGGCCTTCAGGTGCTGCTCCGACCGGAAGTAATCCGAGGAGCAGGCCCTCTGCCCTTCGTCCGGAACGAGGACGGCCCTCCACTGGGTCCTGGGTTGCATGTCGTTTCCTCCCGAGCCCTCAAGACAGCGCAAGGGTATGAGGCTTTGTCCCCGCCACGTCACGCCCCCCGCGGGGTGGCGCTGGTGTCCTGATTCCAGCGAACCCACCCGCCACGGAGCACTCCAGGGCAGGTCATGTGTCGACTCGGCCCGGAGCCCCAACCGCTTCCGGACACCTGAGGCGGTGGATGGGTTTACGTCCGTGGTGACAGACACGAAGAATTCCAGCCAATGAGGCAAATCCTCCTTATCGCCCTGGGACTGTGTGCAAGTGCATGCGCCTGGGGCCCGGGCATGCACATGGACGAGGATGCCTTCCGGGAGCGGTACGCCGGAAAGGCAGACGCGGGCGATGATGCCTTCGAGATCGTCCCCATCGACGCGTCCCTGCTGAGCCGGCAGCAGGAGGCGCGTCGGCAGGCCCGTCCCGCCTCCCTGAAGGATCCGCTGGCCCAGGTGGCGGTGGACTATGACTACCGGGTGAGCGCCCATGACGTGCTGAGCGTCATCGTCTGGGACCACCCGGAGCTCACCATCCCCGCGGGCGAGTTCCGCTCCGCCGAGGCCACCGGCCATCCGGTGGCGGCGGACGGGACGATGTTCTACCCCCACGTGGGCGTCATCCCGGTGGCGGGCAAGACGCTGCGGGACATCCGCGAGCTGCTCACGCAGAAGCTGGCCGGCGTCATCGAGCGGCCCCAGTTGGATGTGCGCGTGGTGGGCTTCCGGGGCCAGAAGGTCCAGGTGACGGGAGAGGTGGTGGCGCCCGGAAGCCTGCCCATCACCGACGTGCCCCTGCGCGTGCAGGACGCCATCAGCCAGGCCCGCGGCTTCGGCCCGGAGGCGGACCTGCGCACCGTCACGCTCAGCCGGGCGGGCGCCACCTTCAACCTGGACCTGCAGGCCCTCTATGAGCAGGGGGACGTCAGCCAGAACTGGCTGCTCACGGACGGCGACATCCTCAACGTCGCGGACCGCAACCGCAACAAGGTCTTCGTGCTGGGCGAGGTGCGCAAACCCTCCTCCCGCCTGATGGTGAAGGGGCGGATGACGCTGGCGGAGGCCATTGGCGACAGCGAGGGGTTTGATCCGCTGACCTCCAACCCGGGGCGCATCTACGTCATCCGGGGCAACTTCAACCGGCCTTCCATCTACAAGCTCGACGCCAGCTCCCCGGACGCGCTGCTGCTCGCGACCCAGTTCCAATTGCAACCCCACGACGTCGTCTTCGTCTCCGCCCATGACCTGACGCGCTGGAATCGCATCATCCAGCAGATCCAGCCGACAGTTCAGCTGCTCTGGCAGGCAGTGGATATCGGAGACAGAACCATCATCCTCAACGACCCGAATCCATGACGCGAACCCCCGACACCGAAGATGAGCTGGGATTGGGTGGCTGTCTGGCCATCCTGGGCGAGCGCCGGCAGGCCATCGTCACGACCGTGGCGCTGACGCTGTTCGTGGGAGGGCTGTACCTGCTCGTGGCGACGCCGGTGTATCGCGCGAACGCCGTGCTCCAGATTGAACAGAAGGGCAGCAGCCTGGGCCAGTTGGATGAGCTGCTCTCGGATGCGCCGGGCGTCGCGGCCACGGAGATGGAGGTCCTCAACTCGCGGGCCCTGCTGGGACGGGTGGCGGATGCCCTGCGGCTGGGCGTGTCCGCCGAACCCCGCTACTTCCCCGTGCTGGGCCCAGCGCTCGCCCGCGCCCATGAAGGGCCGGACCTGGCGCCCGTCCCCTGGTGGGGCCGGGACGTCTACGCCTGGGGCGGGGAGCGGCTCCAGGTGGAGCGGCTCAACGTGCCCGAGGCGCTGGAGGACCTCCCGCTCACCCTGGTGGCGGAGGCCTCCGGCGCGTACACCCTGCTGGACCCCGACGCGGAAGTGCTGCTCCACGGACAGGTCGGCACCGTCGCCACGCCGCCGCCGGGCGCCGGGCACGAGGTGGAGCTGAGCGTCACCGAACTGCACGCCCGCCCGGGGACCCGGTTCCGGGTGATGCGCCGCTCGCGGCTCGCGGTGGTGGAGCAATTGCAGCGCACGCTGCGCCTGAGCGAGAAGGGCGCCGGCACCGGCGTGCTCAACCTGACGCTGGAGGGGCCCGACCCCCGGGCGGCCACCGCGACGCTCCAGGCCCTGGCGGAGGCGTATGTCCTCACCAACGTGGAGCGCCGCAGCGAGGAGGCGGGCCGCACGCTGAGCTTCCTCGACAGCCAGCTGCCCGGCCTGCGTCGGGGATTGGACCAGGCGGAGGCCGCCCTGCGCGACTACCGCATGGGCAAGGGCAGCGTGGACCTGGGGATGGAGGTCCAGGCCATCCTCAACCGCAGCGTGGAGCTGGAGAAGTCCATCTCGGAGCTCTCCCTGGAGCGCTCGGAGCTGCGACAGCGCTTCACCGAACACCACCCGCTGCTCGTCGCCACCGGCAGCAAGCTCGCGCGCCTGCGGGCGGAGCGCACCGGGCTCACCACCCAGCTCAAGGGCATGCCCAACGCGGAGCTGGTGTCCGCGCAGCTCACGCGCGACGTGAAGGTCGCCAATGAGCTGTACCTCCAGCTCAACAACAAGGCGCAGGAGTACCGGGTGCTCAAGTCGAGCACCATCACCAACGCGCGCATCATCGACGCGCCCGTGGCGACGCGCGTCCCGGTGCGGCCCGCGAGGCTGGACGTGCTCGCGGTCAGCCTGGTGCTGGGGCTCACCCTCGGCGTCGCGCTCGCCTTCACGAAGCAGGCGCTCCAGCCGGGCGTGACGAACCCCGTCGCCCTGGAGAAGGCGCTCGGAAGGCCCGTCCATGCCAGCCTGCCCCTGGGCCCGGACCGCCCGCCGCGCGCCCCCGGGCGGCCCTCCATCCTCGCGCGCGTCCACCCCCGCGACCGCACCACCGAGAGCGTGCGCGGCCTGCGGACCCGGCTCCAGTTGGCGCTCAAGGACGCGCCCAACAACCGCATCGTCCTCACGGGGACGGGCCCGGGCGCGGGCGCGTCCTTCGTCGCGCTCAACCTCGCGTGGGTGCTGGCGGAGGCCGGCCGGCGCGTCCTGCTGGTGGACGCGAACCTGCGCGGAGGGTGGCTGCACCGCTGCTTCCCGGACGCGCGCGCGCCGGGCCTGGCGGAGGTGCTGCGTGGCACTGTCCCCCTGGAGCAGGCGGTGCTGGAGGAGGCCGGGCCCCGTCTGTCGTTCCTCGGCTCGGGGGAGCTTCCGCCGGACCCCGCGGAGCTGCTGTCCGGCGAGCGGTTCACCGCGCTCGTGGCGCACCTGTCCTCCCGCTACGACGTCGTCGTCTTCGACACGCCCTCCATCCTCGCGGTGACGGACGCGGCGCTCGTGGGCCGGCACGCGGGCGTGAGCCTCGCCGTGGTGCGCTCGGGCGTGCACCCGCTGCGCGAGGTGGCCGCGGCGCTGCACCGCTTGGAACAGGACGGCGTGGCGGTGCAGGGCGTCGTCCTCAACGGCGTGCCGCGCTCCCGGTCCGGGCGCGCGGTGAGCGGCATCTACCAGTACGACTACCCGGCCGGGAGCTGAGCCTCCCGTGAGCTTCATCCGACGCACAGGCCTGGGCTTCATCGCGGCGCTCTACGTGCTCGCCGGCCGCTGGGGCTTCCACCGGCTGACGCAGGCAATGCCGGAGCCCAACTTGTTCCTGGAGCTGCGGCTGTGGATCGTCATGGGCGGGCTGGTGTTGTCCTCCGTGGGGCTGCTCCTGCACGCCACGCGCGGCGCGAGGCCCGGTGAGACGCGCTTCGACCCGCCGCTCGTCGCGGCGCTGGTGGGGTTCTTCGGCTACCTGTGCGCCAGCGCCGCCTGGGCCCCCGCCCCGGACTTCGCCCTCCAGAAGGTCTACGACGTGGGCCTGCTGTGGGTGATGAGCGTGGGCTTCGGACTGGCCGCGCTCCGCCAGCCCGCGCCCCGGGTGCTGGATGCGTTCTGGGGCATCATCGTGCTGGCCACGGGGCTGCTCGCGCTCACCGGCGTGCTGCAACTGCTGAGCGGTGGCGGCGGCGCGCGGCTGGCCGTGATGGGGGGCGGCCCCAACATCTTCGCGCGGCTCATGGGGCTGTTCGCGCTGGGCGCGCTGTACTTCTGGTACTGGCGCGGACAGGCGTGGCTGTGGATTCCCCTGGCGGCCACCGGCGTCATCCTCGCGCTGCTCACGGGCTCGCGCGGGGGCACGGCCGCCATCCTCGCGGGCGTCGCCACCTGCCTCGTGGTGGGGCGCGTGCCCCTGCGCCGGCTGCTGCTGCTGACGCTGCTGGCCTCGGTGGCCATCACGGCCGTGACGCTGTTCTCCCCGCTGGGCGAAGCGCTGACCCACTCCGTGGAGGAGCGCTTCCTGCGCCTGACCCTGAACTACGAGAAGGGCGCGGGCGGCACGGGCAGCAATGAAGGCAAGGTGTACCTGTCCGGACGGGACGTCCTCTACGCCTCCGCCCTCCAACTGGGACGCGACCACCCGGTGACCGGGGCGGGGCTGGCCGCGTTCCCCGGGCTGGGCCTGGGCGTGTACCCGCACAACATCTTCCTCGAGGTGTTCTGCGAGGGTGGCACCGTGGGGCTGCTGTTCTTCGCGGGCGTCGTGGCCACCTTCCTGCGCTCGGCATTCCTGCGACGCCACGGCCTGGACGGCGCCACCGTGGGCGCGGCGGTGCTGGTGCTGCTGGGAAGCCAGTCCAGCGGAGACCTCTATGACAGCCGCGCCCTCTTTCTCTTGATGGTGATGGCCTCCTGCACCGCCGTCGCGGGACGCGGGAGCGCAGCCGCCGCCCCTCCTCTTCCTCACGCCCCCCTCCTTCCCGCGATGCCAGGAGCCACCCGATGAAGATCGTCTACCTGCACCAGTACTTCAACACGCCCACCATGCACGGGGGCACGCGCTCCTATGAGCTCGCGCGCCGGTTGGTGGGCATGGGCCACGAGGTCCACATGGTGACCTCCGACACCCGGCCCCAGGCCCAGGCGCCCTCGCGCGGCTGGCGCGAGTCCAACGAGAGCGGCATCCAGGTGCACTGGCTGCCGGTGCCCTACAACAACGCGATGAACTACGCGGACCGCATCCGCGCCTTCGGCCACTTCGCCGTCAACTCCACGCGCCGTGCGGCGCAGTTGTCCGGCGATGTCTTCTTCGCCACCAGCACGCCCTTGACCATCGCGGTGCCGGGCATCTTCGCCTCGCGCTGGAACAGCCGGCCCATGGTCTTCGAGGTGCGCGACCTGTGGCCCGCCATCCCCATCGCGGTGGGCGCGCTCAAGAGCCGCTCCGCCATCCTGGCCGCGCAGATGCTGGAGAAGGCCGCTTACGCGGGCGCGGCGCACATCGTCGCGCTGTCGCCGGGCATGAAGGCCGGCGTGGTGGCGGCGGGCGTGTCGTCGGAGAAGGTCACCATCATCCCCAACCTCTGCGACCCGGAGCGCTTCCAGGTGCCGCCGTCCGCGGGCGCGGAGTTCCGCGCGAAGTACGCGTGGCTGGGCGACCGGCCCATGGTGCTGTACGCGGGCACGCTGGGGCTGGTGAACGGCGTGAGCTACCTGGTGCGGCTGGCGAAGGAGATGCTGACGCGCGACCCGGAGGTGAGGTTCGTCATCATGGGCCAGGGCCGCGAGGAGGCGGACCTGCACGCGCTGGCGGAGAAGCTGGGCGTGAAGGACCACAACCTCTTCTTCCTGCCCAGCGTGCCCAAGGCGCAGGTGCCCGCGGTGCTCAGCGCGGCCACCCTCGCCACGTCGCTCTTCACCGACGTGGACGGCATGCAGGACAACTCCGCCAACAAGTTCTTCGACGCGCTCGCCGCGGGCCGGCCGCTCGCGCTCAACTACGGCGGCTGGCAGGCGGAGATGCTGGACCAGGAGCCCTTCGGCCTGCGCCTGCCGCCCCGGGACCTCCCCGCCGCGGCGGAGATGCTGGCCAAAAAGCTGCGCGACCCGAAGTGGCTCAAGGAGGCCGGAGAGCTCGCGGGCCGCCTGGGGCGTGAGCGCTACTCCGCGGACACCGCGGCCCTGCGACTCTCCGAAGTGCTGCAGCGCGCGGCGGCGGCGCGCGCGTGATGAAGCGCTCGGTGGGGGGCAACTTCGCCTGGTCGCTCTCCGCCGGGCTCATCTACGCGGTCGCCCAGTGGGGCGTGCTGGTGGCCTTCGCCCGGCTGGGCACGATGGAGGAGCTGGGCGACTTCGCGCTCGCCCTGGCCATCACCGCGCCCGTGCTGCTGATGGCGCGCATGCAGATGCGCACGCTCCAGGCCACCGACGCCCGGGGCAGCTTCGGCTTCGAGCACTACCTGGGCCTGATGGTGCTCAACGTGCTCGCTGGCATCGCGGTGTGCTGCGCCATCGGGTGGGCGGTGGCGCCCTCGCCCCGCGCGGCGGCGGTCGTCGCGATGGTGGCGCTGGCCAAGGGCTTCGAGGCCGTGAGCGAGGTGTTCTACGGCGCGCTCCAGAAGCGGGAGCGGCTGGCGCTCATCGCCCGCTCCACCATCGCCAAGAGCGCGCTGTCGGTGGTGGGGGTGGCCGTGACGCTCTGGCTCACGCGCAGCCCCGTGGCCGCGGCGGCCGCGCTGGCGCTCTCCTGGGCCATCGTGCTCTTCCTCTTCGACGCGCAGGCCTTCCGCGGGGAGTTTCCCACCGCGCATCCCTGGCGCCCCCTGTGGCAAACGCCGTGGCGCGAGCAGGGCGGCCGCGTGAAGGCCCTCTTCCTCTTGTGCTACGTGCTGGGCATCACCGCGCTCTTGGGCGCGCTCCGGCCCAACATCCCGCGCTACCTGCTGGAGGCGCACTCCGGCCAGGCGGAGCTGGGCATGTACGCGGCGCTCGCGTACTTCACGGCGCTGGGCGGCCGGGTGGTGCACTCGCTGGGGCAGGCCGTGAGCCCCCGGCTGGGCCGCCACCACGCGGCGGGTGAGCAGCGCCGCTTCGGCAGGATGCTCGCGGGCTTCACGGGGGTCGCGGCGCTGGTGGGCCTGTGCGCCATCGCCGGCGCGGCCTTGCTGGGACGCTGGGCGCTGACGCTCTTCTACGGGGCCGCCTACGCCCAGAACCTGGAGCTGTTCGTCTGGCTGATGGGCGCCGCAGCGCTGGAGTACGTCTGCGTGAGCCTCCAGATTGGCCTCACCGCGGCGCGGGAGCTGAAGGGCCAGGTGGTCCTGCTCGTCGCGTCCGTGACGGTGGTGGCGCTGGGCAGCGCGTGGTGGGTGCCCACGGTGGGGCCGGTGGGGGCCGCGTGGGCGCTGGGGCTCGGGTGGGTGACGGAGCTGTCCGGCAGCGTGTGGCTCGCGGTGCGGGCCTGGCGGCGGATGGGCCGCGAGGACGTCACGGCGCCGGCCTCCGTCGCCGCGGGCCTGCCCGTGGATGCTCGGGAGCGGACAGCGGGCTGAGTCCCGGGGGACGTGGTGGCCTTTCGCGCGGCTCCCTACGCTCCCAAGGCTCCGAGCGCGCGGCGTCCTCGGAAGCGGCGGCACCCGTCCCGACGCCCGCGCCAGGGAGCACGACACATGCGAAGACAGACAGGGGCCGGGCGGTGGCTCAAGCGGTGCATCGACGTGGGCGCCGCGGGGGCGGGGCTCGTGTGCCTGTCCCCGGTGATGGCCGCCACGGCGCTCTTCGTCCGCGCGACGATGGGCCGCCCCGTCCTCTTCCGCCAGCAGCGGCCGGGGCTGGG
Organism: Myxococcaceae bacterium; assembly: GCA_004173515.1. GTDB lineage: Bacteria > Myxococcota > Myxococcia > Myxococcales > Myxococcaceae > Corallococcus. The sequence goes on from SECN01000016.1 coordinate 45,441, forward strand.
CGGCAAGCTGTTCACGGTGCTCAAGTTCCGCTCGATGCTGGACGCGACGGACGCGGCCGGCAACGTGCTCCCGGACGAGCAGCGCCTCACGTGGGCCGGGCGCCTGCTGCGCTCCACCAGCCTGGATGAGCTGCCGCAGTTGTGGAACGTGCTCCGGGGCGACATGAGCCTCGTCGGGCCGCGCCCGCTGCTCGTGGAGTACCTGCCGCGCTACTCCGAAGAACAGGCGCGGCGCCACGACGTGCTCCCGGGCGTCACCGGCTGGGCGCAGATCAACGGCCGCAACGCCATCAGCTGGGACCAGCGCTTCCGGCTGGACGTCTGGTACGTGGACCACTGGAGCCTGGCGCTGGACGCGAAGGTGCTCGCGCTGACGCTGCTGCGCGTCGTGCAGCGCCAGGGCGTCTCCTTCGTGAGCGAGGCCACCCTGAACAAGTTCATGGGCAACGCCCCGCCGGAGTCCAACGTCGTGGCCCTCCGGCCGGGCGCGGACGGCCCGCTCAGCTCCCCGTCCGGCGAACCGGATCCCGGGCCACGGCGCGCACCACCTCCACCACCCGCTCAAGCTCCGGGGTCGTGAGGTTGGAGCCGGAGGGCAGGCACAGCCCATGCTGGAACAGGTCCTCCGCCACGCTTCCGCGCCGCCGCTCGAAGGACGCGAAGACGGGCTGCAGGTGCATGGGCTTCCACACCGGCCGCGCTTCGATGTTCTCCCGCTCGAGCGCGGTGCGCACCGTCTCCCGGTCCGCGCCGAACGCCTCCGGATCGATGGTGACGGTCGTCAGCCAGCGCGTGTGCCGGCCCCACGGCGCCTCCGGCATGAACGCGATGCCGGGCAGGTCCGCGAAGGCCTTCGCGTAGAACGCGTGGTTCGCGCGCCGCGCGAGCACCCGGTCCTCCAGCACCAGCAACTGGCCCCGGCCAATGGCGGCCAGCACGTTGCTGAGCCGGTAGTTGTAGCCCACCTCCGAGTGCTGGTAGTGCGGCGCCGGGTCGCGCGCCTGCGTCGCCAGCTTCAGGGCGTGCTGGATGAGCTCCCCGTCGGAGGACACCAGCATCCCGCCCCCGGAGGTGGTCAGGATCTTGTTGCCATTGAAGGAGTAGATGCCCACGCGGCCGAACGTGCCCGGGGCCCTTCCCTTGTAGGAGCTGCCCAGGGCCTCCGCGGCGTCCTCCACCACCGGCACGCCATAGCGGTCGCAGGCGGCCAGCAGCGGATCCAGGTCCGCGCTCTGGCCATACAGGTGCACCACGATGACCGCGCGCGGCAGGCGTCCCACGCGGGCGCGCCGGGCCAGCTCCTCCTCCAGGAGGGCCGGATCCATGTTCCAGGAGGCGCGCTCGCTGTCGATGAAGACGGGCGACGCGCCCAGGTAGCGGATGGGGTTCACGGAGGCGGAGAAGGTGAGCGTGCTCACCAGCACGTCGTCTCCGGGCCCCACGCCCACCAGTTGCAGGGCCAGGTGCAGCGCGGCCGTGCCGGAGCTCAGCGCCAGCGCGTGCGGGCTGCCCACGCACCGGGCGAACTCCTCCTGGAACGCGTCCACATGCGGGCCCAGCGGGGCAATCCAGTTGCTCGCGAACGCGTCGTCGACATAGCGACGCTCGAGCGTGCCCATGTGGGGCGAGGACAGGTAGATGCGGGAGGACATGCGCGAGGCTCCGGGGCTCGGACCGGGGCCCTTCCCCGGCGTGGCCCGAAGCGTTCGCACACTCCCCTCCCCCACGCGCTCGGGCGGGGGGAGGGGGTGTTTGTCCGCATTGCGGAACTACAAGCCGGACAGCACCTTCGCGTTGAGGGCACCGTTGCCGTAGAACTGCGTGTTGTTGCCGACCTTGTGCGTCTCCAGACGGCGCTGGAGGTTGGCGTCATAGCGGCCCAGCTTCATCAGGCCGTCGTTGAACCAGCCCGTGCCCGTGCCCGTCCCGTCCACGTAGTTGGCGTAGCGGGTGGCCGAGGGCCAGATGACGGTGTTGAGCGTCACGACGAACTTCTGGATGTCCGCGGCCGTCCACTCCATGCCCGCGTCGCGGGCCTCCACGATGTAGGCCATGACACCATTGCCGTGGGCCACATCCTGCCCGGGACGCGAGCGGGAGGCCCACTCGGCGGCCCAGAAGTACGCGGCGGGGTTGACCATGCTGGTCATCAACTGACCGCGCAGCGAGGACGTGTTGTTCGGCATGTCGCGGTTGATGTTGTTGAAGACCGTCAGGTAGGTCGCCTTCTTCGTGGCGTCCGGGGTCATGCGCGACAGGTCCATGGCGATGTACGCCCAGTGCGACGCCATGTGCGTATTGACGCGATAGATGTAGCTGTTCGGGCTGCGCTTGTACCACTTCTCGAACATGTTCTTTTCGGTGAACGCCAGCAGCCTGTCGTACTGCGCGCGATAGGACGCGTTGTTGTAGAGGGCAGGCGTCTCACGGATGACGCGCAGCATGCGCGTCACGTACCGCCAGCAATAGCTTTCGAACAGGGGCACTTCCTGGCCCAGCGTGTCGGAGCGCGCGGAGGCCCAGCCCAGGTAACCATCCTTGAACTGGCTTCTGGGCAGCGACGCGGACGACTTCGCGTGACCGACCATGTTGTTCACATAGAGCAGCGCCCGGTCCAGGTACTGCGTCTTGCCCGTGGCCCGGTACATCGCGGTGTTGCCATCGATGCCGTAGGACAGGTCATAGAACTGCCAGCTGTCCAACGAGTTGCTCTTGGGCAGGAAGCTGGAGGTGTGCTCGGAGTTCCAGCGGTTCAGGAACAGCGTCTCCCACGCCGCGACGGTGCGAAGCGCCGTGGCGGCCTGGGCGGTGGTGCCCAGCGCCTCCGGGGCGGGCGCGGCGGACTCCGCCAGGTCCGTCTCCGGGAGGGAGGGAGCAAGCGCATCCGCCTCCGGGAAAGAGGGAGCAGGCGTCTGTGTTTCAGGGTTGACGGCTTCGGGGGTGCCTTGCGCGTTTTCTCCGCTGGTGTCGACCGGGGCCGTCTCGCCGGAGGTGACTTCCGGATTGGGGCCACAGGCGCCCCCGACCAGAAGGGCGAGCGACAGCAGGGACGACAGGGCAAGACCAGGCGTGTTGCGACGACGAGATTCCGACATCAGTGGGTCCCGTGGGGTAGGTCCGATGTACTTCCCGGTGCGCTACCCTGTTGTGAGAACGCCGGAGTGCGTTCGCAGAACCGCCCAAAGGGTTGAGAACCCCACCAAATTCCTTTGTGTTTAGACAAACAAAGAGAATGCCTGCCCGTTTGTCTTTGGTACCAGGAGACGTGGGCCCGGCTGCCTGAGCCGGTGAGTGACGCATGCGGAAGCCGGGGGTACGAAAATGAGGAGGGTGCAAGCGAGCGCCATGCTGGTTCCCGACGCGGGAGCCTCGGCGTTGTCGGAGGAGTACTTCCGCTCCACGCACCACCTGCGGGCCGAACGGGTGACCCACACCCTGGTCATCCAGGGCCACGCGGAGGGCGCGCTGCGCCTGCCACTCATCGTGCGCCCCATTGAAGGGACGCCGCACCATGATGCGATTTCCCCCTACGGGTTTCCCGGGGGCGTGCTGGACGGGCTGCGGGAGGTGCGCAAGCAGGACGTGGACTGGAGGGGCACGGAGCTGGTCAGCATCTTCGTGCGCGACCGGGTCCAGGGGCCCTTCTGCTTCGCGGAGCCAACCGCGCGCAACGAGGTGTTCTTCGTGGACCCGCGTCTGCCCTTGACCCTCAAGGACATGCACCGGCGCCACCAGCGCCGCAACGTCCGGGAGGGCTTCGTGAGCAGCGTGTGCGCTTCGCGCGACGCGCCCCGCGAGGAGCGCCAGGGCTTCCTGGACGTGTACCGGCAGACCATGGTGCGCGACCGGGCCTGCCTCCGGTACTTCTTCTCCGACACCTACTTCGAGGAGCTGTTCGCCTCACCCGGCGCGTGGCTCGCGACGACGCGCGCGCCGGACGGACAGGTCGCCTCCAGCGCGCTGCTCGTGCGCAGTGATGGCCTGCTGCACTACTACCTGGGCGGCACGGCGGATGCGCACCTGGCGCGCTCTCCGGCGAAGAACGTCTTCGGCGCGATGATCGACCTGGGCATGCGGCTGGGGCTGCCCCTCCACCTGGGCGGCGGTGTCCTGCCGGGCGACGGGCTGGAGGACTTCAAGCGGGGCTTCGCCAACGCGAGCGCCCGCACCCACACGCATGAAATCGTCTGCGAGCCGGGGCTGTACTCACGGCTGACGGAGGGGCTGGTACCCGGCCGCTTCTTTCCGGCCTACCGCGCGCCCCGGAACTAGCGGCGGGGGGAGGCCCTGGAAACGTCGGGGCCCCGGTGGTCCCACGCTCCGGCGAGGAGGAGCGTGGGACACCGGGGCCCCGGGCAACGCTTCGGAAGACTCAGGCGCTCACGATCTGCTCGGTCGCCAGGGGAAGCGCACCGGCCCGCGCGCCGCCCGTCATCGGCGTCCCGCGCGCGGGGGCCTCCGGCGACAGGGGGGAGCTGCCCGGCACGATGACGTTGCGGGGCTTGGACGGGGTGTAGGAGGGGATGAGGTCCTGGAGCGCGAGCTTCACGGCGCGGACGTCCCCGGCACGGGCCGCCCCCTCCAGGCGGACCAACTGGCGGTCGAAGTCCTGGGGCGGCGCGGGGCTGCGCGCCACCTTGATGCGGTTGCGGACCTGCTGCGTGAGCTCCTCTTCGTCGCTCAGCAGCGTCTCCTCCAGCTTCTCCCCCGGGCGCAGCCCCGTGTAGATGATGGGGATGTCCTTGTCCGGCACCAGGCCCGTCATGGTGATCATGTTCGCGGCCAGCTCCGCGATCCGCACGGGCGCGCCCATGTCCAGGATGCACAGCTCCCCGTAGCCGCCCAGGCCCGCCAGCACCACCAGCCCCACGGCCTCCGGGATGATCATGAAGTAGCGGGTGCAATCCGGGTGCGTCACGGTGACGGGGCCGCCCGCCTGGATCTGCTGCTTGAACAGGGGCACCACGCTGCCCGCGGAGCCCAGCACGTTGCCGAAGCGGACAGCGCAGAAGATGGTGCGCGAGGTCGCGGCGATGTCCCGGATGACCATCTCCGCCAGCCGCTTGGACGCGCCCATCACCGACGAGGGCATGACGGCCTTGTCGGTGGAGATGAGCACGAAGCGCTCCGCGCCACAGGCGTCCGCCATGCGCGCGACGTTCTGCGTGCCGAAGACGTTGTTCTTGATGGCCTCCTCGGGGGAGTCCTCCATCAGCGGCACGTGCTTGTGCGCGGCGGCGTGGAACACGTACTGCGGCCGGAACTCCTGGCCGATGCGCATCATCCGGTCCGGGTCCCGGATGTCCGCCACGATGGAGCTCACCGGCAGCCCCGGATGGCGCGCCTGGAGCTGGCGCACGAGCAGGTAGAGTTCGTTCTCGTTGATGTCCACCACCACCAGCGAGGCGGGCCCGTGCCCGGCCACCTGGCGCGTGATTTCACTGCCGATGGAGCCCGCGCCGCCGGTGACGAGGATGCGGCGGCCGGAGACCAGCCGGTGGACCTCCTGGTGGTCGAAGGCGATGGCGTCCCGGGGCAGCAGGTGCTCCGGGCTGAGGTCGTGCAGCATCGCCGCGGAGATCTTCTCATCCAGGTAGGCGAACGAGGCCGGGATGATCTTGAAGCTGACGCTCTGGTGCCGGCAAAGGCTCAGGATGTGCCGGGTGCGCTCCGGCGACAGGCGCGGGATGGCGATGAGCACCTGCGTCACCCGGTGCTTCGTCATCAGCTCCGGCAGCGCGTCGAGGGTGCCCAGCACCGGCTTGCCATCGAGGAAGGTGCCCTGCTTGCCCGGGTCGTCGTCCACCAGTCCAATGACATGCCAGGGGCTGCCCCGGCCGCGCATCAGGTCGCGCAGCAGCAGGTCGCCCGCGCTGCCCGCGCCCACGATGAGGGTGCGCTGGGCGCCGTCCGCCCGCGAGCGGCGCTGCTCCAGGTACCACTGCCGGGCCATCCGGGGCGAAAAGCGGTGGATGCCCAACAGCGTGGTGGTGGCGAAGAACTCGAGCGCGACCACCTGGCCCGGCAGCGCCCGGGAGAAGAGCGCCAGGCGCAGGAATTCGAACACGATGCTGGCGATGACATTGGCCATCACCAGACGCACGGCCTCGTTGATGCCGGAGCGGCGGAACGACCAACGGTGCAATCCCAGCCAGACCAGGGTGGCCAGGCGCACCGTCAGCAGCAGGGCCAGCGCGCGCGGGAAGACCTCACGGCCTCCGGCTGTCAGCGCGCCGTCGAAGCGCGTCAGCATCGCGAGGAGGAATGCTCCGGAGAGGAGGACCGCGTCCACCAGCAGCATGCGCAGCGAGCAGAACAGGGGCGAACTTCTCGGTGCGCCCTCCACGGCGACAGCCGTGGTGCCCGGTCCTTCGACCTTCGAGGAACTCTTCATGTGGCCTCCCCCTTTTGGCCTGGTGCGCGTTTGAATCCGCCGCCCCTGGACATCCGGAGGGAAGCTCGCACCAGTGCTGAAACGCGAGGAAGGGTTGGACCTTTGGACAGCAATCCCAAGCCGTCCCGGAGTGCATCGGACCGGGCGCACGGGTGCCGTGGACGTCAGTGAGCACCAGCACCGCCCCCCGGGTACGGATTCCTGTCCCTGGGACTCTTTCTGATAAATCCCGTTTCGGCTCTTTTTCCCGAAACCTTATCGGATGCATGCGGTGTGTCCTGGCGCAGACGCTCCACCCGGCCGTCCGGGAGGCCTCCCCCGAGGCCAGGACACGACGTCCATGCGCCTTGCTCATCCGGGGGCATGTCGCCACGCTGGACCGATGACGACCGAGTTCATCCTGCTCCGCCACGGTGAGACGGAGTGGAACGCCCTGGGGCGCCTGCAGGGGCACCTGAACAGCTCACTGAGCCGCGAAGGGCTGCGACAGGCCGACGCGCTGGCGGCGCGCCTGTCCACCCTGGCCTTCCAGGCCCTCTATTGCAGCGACCTGGACCGGGCGGTGCAGACGGCCTCCCGCATCGCCACGAGGACGGGCCACGACGTCCGCCAGGACCCGCGCCTGCGCGAGCGTGGAATGGGCATCCTCGAAGGGCTGACGCGCGCGGAGGCCCGACAGCGCCATCCGGAGATCTTCGCCAGGTACGAGGCCGGAGCGCCCGACTACGCCATCCCGCAGGGGGAGAGCACGGCCCAGCGGCTGCACCTCGCGGTCCAGTGCCTGGAGGAGCTGGGGGCCCGGCACCCGGACTCCCGCGTCGTGGTCGTCACGCACGGAGGCCTGCTCAGCGGCCTGCTGCGCGACTGTCTGGGCATTCCCCCCACCACGCCGCGCGCCTTCTCCGTGCTCAACGCGAGCTGGAACCAGTTCGACCTCCACGAAGGCGCGTTCCGGATGGTGACCTGGGGGGACGTCAACCACCTGCGCGGGCTCAGCCTCGATGACACCTGAGGTGGGGCGACGCGGATTTAACCCGGCTTAATGCCACCGGATTCACGACCTGGGCGACAACTCCCTCAGCGGAATCAACAGGGGGACGCACATGTCGGGATCCATCCAGGGCCACAAGCCCTTCAGCCTCTTCATCCAGAAGCCGGACGTGAGCAGGCCGCAAGGGGCGGTCAGCACGGCGGCGCAAGCCCCGGCTCCGGCCGCGCGCCCCCAGCAGGGCCCCGGCCTCTTCACCGACGGCTTCACGCCCGCGCCGACCCGGAGCCCTCCGCGCAACCCGGTGTTGGACCCCTTCAGCGCGCCCGCGTTCCTCCAGGCGCCGGCCCAGACGGTCGCGGCGAAGACTCCGCTCGGCGTGAGCGCGGGCATGGAGGCCAGCGTCACCGTCACCGCCAGCGGTGTGTCGGTGAAGGGCAGCGCCGAGGTGGAGGCGGAGCTCGAGTCCGAGCCCCTCACGGTGAAGGTCGCGGCGTACACCGAGCTCGAGCGGAGCCAGAGCACCGACGGCGACATGACCACCTTCAGCGTGGAGGCGGAGGTCGGCGTCAAGGGTGAGGCCAGCGTGGAGACGTCCCGCGTGGACGCCACCGTCAATGGCGCGGTGGGCGCCCGGGGCTCCTACCAGGTGTCGGTGCCCACCACGGCGGCGGCGGGCATCACCTCGCCCGAGCAGGCCGCGGCGCAACTGAGCCCCTTCGCCCCGGCGAACCTGCCGGTGGGGACCACCGTCGAGATGCACGGCGAGGCCTTCATGGAGACTGGCCTGTCGGTGACGTTCAAGAAGATCGCCAACGCGTTCGACGTCACGCTGGAGGAGAGCGTGGAGCGCGCGAAGGGCATGTCCATCGCCATCAACAAGGTGGACGATAAGACGGTCCGGGTGACCATCGGGCCCACGGAGATGGTGGCGCGCACCAACGGGCTCAGCGTCGGCGTGGGGGACGTGGAGGTCGGCCTGTCCACCACGGGCACGGTGGACCAGCAGACCGCGCGGCAGGTGGACTTCGACATCTCCACCCCCGCGGGACAGGCGGCCTACGACCGCTTCATGACCACCGGCGAGCTGCCCGGCGACGACAGCGCGAAGGGCACCTCCAACGCCGCGACCGTGCAGCTCGTCAACGGCGAGGTGTCCACGGAGCTGACGGTGGGCATCTCCCTGGGTGAGAACACCCCGGTGAGCGACGCGTACACGTTCACGAACTACGACGACGGCCGGAAGGAGTTCACGTACTCCGGCCAGATTGGCCCGGTGACGCTCGACATCGAGGGCACCGTGGGCGACCCGTCCTCCCAGACCTACGCGGCCACCCTGTCGGGCGTGAACCTGGGCAGCGTGGACGGCCTGCGGCAGGACTTCGGGACGATGACCGGCTTCGGTGAGACGGTGACGATGACCTGGACGAACGCGGAGGCCCAGCAGGTCCAGCAGATCGCCCAGGACTGGGTCGCGGCCCACGACCCCGAGCACGGCATCCCCCCCTACAAGTCGAGCATCCACGGGCCGGAGCAGTGGGCGCTGGACATCGCCAACGCGGCGACGCCCGAGGAGGCCATCTCCCTGCTGATGTCCCCGACGGCGAACGGCGACGTCGGCACTGTGGCCAACCGGGTGAGTTACATGACGAACTACCTGCGTGACGTCGGCGGTGGACCGATGCCGGGCACCGCCACCGCGAAATAGCGGCGGGCTGCCAGCCGGGGCCGTTCCGACCCTACAATGGCGGGCGCCATGCGCACGCCATCCACCCCGGGGCTCGGTCCACCCGCCGTCTTCGTGGGCCGCTCCCAGGAGGTGCGGCGGCTGGGGGAGATGCTCCGGCGCGTGCACACCGGGGTCGTCTATGGCCTGCCCGGCGCGGGCAAGTCCGCGCTGGTGGCGGCGGTGGCCGCGCGGCACCGGGGCCCCGTCGTGCACCGGCGCGTCCTGCCCGGGGACACGCTGGACACGGTGGTGGACGACGTGCGCCGGCTCCTGCGCGAAGCGCCCGTGGCCCAGGCCCTGTCGGATGCGTCCCGCCTGGACGACCTGGTGCGCGAGATGGAAGCGCACCGCGCGCTGTGCGTGCTGGACGACCTGCACGTGCTGGGGACTCCCGAGCGCGCGGTGCTGTTGGAGGGCCTGGGGGGACGGTTGCGCAGGGGGGCGCTGCTGGCCACCTCACGAGAGTCCGTGCCCCGGCACGCCACGAGCCCGGACCGCTTCGAGCTGCGACTGGATGGCCTGCCGGAAGAAGCCGCGCGCCTGCTGTGGCGACAGTTGGGCACGCTGTACGGGGAGCGGGAGGGCTTCGAGGCCGCCTGGGGCCGCTCGCGCGGGCTGCCCTTCCTCCTGCGCCGTGCCCATGCGGGCGACACCGGAGGGGATGAACCGGTGCGCGCGGCGCTCCGCGCGCTGCCCGACGATGAGCGGCGGCTGGCCGCGGTGCTGGCCCTGAGCGAGGTGCCACTCACCGCGAGCACGCTCCAGGACGTGCTGCCCGGAAGCGACGCGGACGAAGTGCTGCGGAGGCTGGGCGCGCGCCTGCTGGTGGAGACGGACGCGCGGGGTCGGCACAGCGTCCATGACCTGGTGCGCGAAGCGCTCGTGTCGCTGCTCGGGCCGGACGAAGCGAGCGCGGCCCATGCGACCCTGCTGGAGGTGCTGGAGCGCGAGCCCCTGCCCGCGGTGGTGCGGGTGCGCGCGGTGTGCCGGCACCTCCAGGCGCTCGGCCGCCACGAGGCGCGCGCGGCCTTCGTCGTCGCGCAGGGGGAAGCGCTGGTGCGCCACGGCGCCGCGGACGAACTGCTCTGCTTGCTGGACTCACTGCCCGCCGCGCTGAGCACGCCCCAGGTGCGGCTCACGCACGCGCGCGCACGCGTGCGGCTGCTGGACCTGCGCCGTGCCTACCCGGAGCTGCTGGCGCTGCGGGCGTCGCTGGAAGCGCCGGACGCAGCCCCGGGCAACGAAGCCCTGCGCGAGGGCGTGGGCGCGGTGCTGGTGCGGGTGGCCCTCTTCTCCCTGGAGCCGGAGGCGTGCGAGCGGACCCTGGAAGCGATGCCGGTGCCGAGCAGCGCGGAGGTGTTCCTCCAGCAGCTCCTGGCCCTCACGGCGCTGCGCTTCTTCCAGGGGCGCCTGGACGAATCGCTGGCGATGCTGGACGGCGCCGCGGCGGCGGCCGGAGGGGACCGGCGGGTGCTGGGCTGGTGCGCCTATGCCCGCGCGCTGATGTTGTGGATCGAAGGCCGCGACAGCGAGCTGGCGGAGCCGCTGGCGCGGTGTGTGTCATTGCTGGAGGACGCGCCGCTCGATTCGCGCGGCCCGCTGGTGGCGGCGATGTCCGCGGGCATCCTGAGCCGGCTGGGGCGCTTCACCGAAGCCGAGGCCGCGCTCGCGAGCGCCCGGGAGCGGCTGGGACAACTGGGAGCGCCCCGGCTCGCGCTGGAGCTGGACTGCATCGCCGCGTGGGTGCGGGGAGAGCTGGGTCAGCGGCGCGCGGCGCTGTCGGCGCTGCGGGAGACCGAAGGCCGGGCGGAGCGCGCGGGCTACCTCTTCGTACGGCTGCTCTGCCGGGTGGGCTCGGGCCGCATGTTGCTGGAGCTGGGCCGCCGCGCGGAGGGGCAGGCGCTGCTGGACGCGGTGGAGGCGGAGGTCCGGGCGCGCGGTGTGTTGGGGTTGCTGAAGGCCGTGCAGGTGGCGAGGACCCTGGATGTGCCGGGACCGAAGGACGCCCCCGTCACGGTGGAGCCGCGAGAGGTGCGCCCGGGCATCGCGGCCCGTCAGCGCGCCCTCGCGGCCTGGGGCGCGGCACGGCAGGGAGACTCCATGCGGGCCACGGGACTGCTCGCGGCGCTGGAGCCGATGGCGCTCGGAGCGGACTTCGCGCTGGAGCGAGCACTGGGCCACCTGGCCCGGGCCGCGCTCCACCGGCACGCGGGCCGGGCGAAGGAAGCGGAGGAGGCGTTGGAGCACGCCGCGCGCACGGCGGCGGAGGGCGAGGTGGATCCGGAGCTGATCCCCGAGCTCTTCCGCGCCGGCTCTTCCACCCCGGCCGTGGACGCGGGGGCCATGGCCAGCGCGGCGGACGCGGTGGTGCTGGATGCGAAGCGCCATGAGCTGCGGGCCCTGGGACGCGTCGTCTCCCTGGAGCGCCGCGCCCTGCCGCGCAGGCTGCTGTACGCGCTGGCCCGGCAGCCGGGGCGCACGCTGTCGAAGGAGGACTGCGTGCGCGCCATGTGGAACGCGGACTACGACCCGCGACTGCACGACAACTCGCTGCGCGTCCACGTGTGGACGTCATCACGACGGCCCCCATCCAGTTCTCCGGAAGCTCCTCCAGCAGCACCCACTGCGCGTACCGGTGCAGCGGCAGCGGATCCGGACCCGGGGTCCAGTCCCTGGGGGTCCCACCGGGCGACAGGCTCCAGAAACGGCCTCGCCAGTCGAACCAGGTCTCGCCTCCCGACGGCGACGCATTGCGGACGGAGAGCCAGGCCACCTGGAGTCCCCGTGACGTCACCTTCGCGTCGAACCAGGCGCTCTCAGAATAGGTCGTCCTGGCCAGGAGCTCGGAAGGGCCGTCGTGGAAGAGGTCCTTGATGAGCGTCAATGCGCTCGGTGCGCCCTCCAGTTCGCGCACCAGCAGGGCCGGCGACACGTCCGGCCCGCCGGCGCTCTCGCCCAGGTCCACGAGCCGGGCCCGGGGCTCGTATCCCGGCAGGAAGGAGCGCTCCGCACCGACGGGCATCAGCCCGCTGTCGAAGCGCTGGAGCCGGAGCAATCCCCCTTCCGGGCCGTTGAAGTTCTCGAGGATCGATACCAGGAAGCCACCGTCACGCAATGGCAACACATCCACATTGCTCAGCCAGGGGGACCCCATCAGACGGGTCCGGATCAGCGTCCTGGGCGCCACCAACACCTGGCCGTCCAGGTCGGTGACCGAACCGAGCAGCTCGCGGGCGACCCTGCCGCTGGAGGGAGCGTCCATCCAGGCCTTGAACACCCGCGAGCCCTCCGCCGACACGGCCACCCGGCTGGGGACCTGCGCCACGGGGTGCTCGAAGAGGACCGTGCCGCCCTTCGGCCCGGGCCCGGGATGTCCCTGCGCATCGAGCGGGATGAGGAAGCCCCGGGTGGTGTCCGGCAGTCCGTCCGACGAGGAGTAGTACAGCGCGGGCCCCCGGGAGGTGGACAGCAGCTGGCTGTACATCGTGGAGAAGGACTCCTGGGTCGTCACGGCCACGGACACCTCCGTGGTTTCGAGCGGTGCCAGGGAGGTATCCAGCCGCAGGATGCGGGCCACCAGGGGCGTGTCGAACACCGCGACCAGCAGGCCCTCGGGGACGCGGAGGCTGCTCACATTGTTCCGGATCAGGGCCCCCGTCAGCGAAGTGACCTGGGACCAGCGGGCCGGAGGATCCGTCACCCCGTCGCAATCGTTGTCCACGCCGTCACAGCGCGTCTCCACGTCCTCGTACGCCGCCCCATACGACCGGGCCGTGCACACCGATTCATAGGCACCGTCGACCTGGGCGCGCCGGGCTCCCGAGCAGACGCCCAGGGTGCGCTCACAGGGGAGGCCTTCCGCGGTCGAGCCACCGTCTGGATCGCCCGCGTCGGGTTCACCGGCGTCGGCAGGGGTCCCCGCGTCGGCGGAAGGGCCCGCATCCTGGGAGGACGTGGAGGCGCCGCATCCCGCCAGCATCAAACTTCCCACCATCGACAACACAGTCCACATCCGCACGGACATCATCCACACGCTCATCAACCCCTCACCTGCTGGCGGCCCCAGACGCATCAACGATGCAAGTCTAACCGCTTCGGTCCCCAGGAAGCACGTGCGCGGCACGATGCCGGCTTCCCTCCTGGGTGCAGGAAAGCGCACGCACGGGCCGCGGCAACCCTGACGCAGCCCTGGTGAGACGAAAGACACCCGGGGTGAAGCGCGGCCCCCTCCACCACCGTGTCATCAAAGACCGGGCGCGCATCTGCTCCCGTCGTGGAATCGCTTCACAAGACGCGCTGAGCATGTCGGACGAACGAAGCGACGGCAGCGTCAACAGCGGACACGGAACGTGGTTGAACGTGAAGCCAGACGACCGGTATCTCATGAGAAACTTCTGGCCCGACGGCAACGTCGAGGACCAGGGCCTCAGCGACCACCTCCACCGCCTCCACGGCTCCCTTTCAGCGCTCCGGTGAAACCATCCGGCCTCCGGGGCCGTACCGTGGAGCACATGCACCGTGCTCCACCGCGCCTCGCGCTCGCCGTCATGCTCGCCCTGTCCGCCTGCCACCGCGCCGCCGCGCCCGGAGGCCACGTCCGCGCCGGCACGCCCCCGGAGGTGGACATCGTCCGGGCCCGGGCGCTTGGACAGACAGCCGGGTTCACCTGGGAGGATTGGGGTCCGGAGGCCTTCGCGCGGGCCAGGCGCGAGGGCCGCTACCTCCTGGTCGATGGCGCGGCCGAGTGGTGCCACTGGTGCCACGTGATGGACGAGACGACGTACCGCGACGCGGAGGTGGGCCGACTGCTGCGCGAGCGCTTCGTGGCCATCCGCGTGGACGTGGACGCGCGGCCGGACCTCGCGGAACGCTGGGTGGATTACGGCTGGCCCGCCACCATCCTCCTGACGCCAGACGCGGAAGAGGTGGGCAGGTACCGGGGCTACCTCGCGCCGGAGCGACTGCGCGCCCTCCTCCAGCGCGTGGAGGCCCTGGAGGCCGAGTCCCGCGACACCGCGCGCCCGCTGCCGCTGGACCTGCCCGCATCCCCCGCGATGCTGCCGTGGGTGACCGCCAGCGTCGCCCGGGATCTGGACGGCTGGTACGACCCGAAGGAGGGCGGCTGGGGCCGCACCCAGAAGGCACCCCTCGGCGCCAACGTGGAGTTCGAGGTGCTCCGGGCCGCGCGAGGAGATGCGGCGGCACGCGAGCGCATCACCCTCACGCTGGAGCGACAGCGCGCGGTGCTCGACCCCGTGTGGGGCGGCGTCTATCAATACTCGGCGGCGCCCCACTGGAAGGCGCCCCACTTCGAGAAGCTGATGTTCATGCAGGCCTCCAACCTGGAGGCCTACGCGCGGGCCTGGGCCCTGCTGCGAACGCCCGCGCTCCTGGAGGACGCACGCGGCATCGCGCGCTACCTGGAGCGCTTCCTCCAGGCGCCGGACGGCACGTTCTACGCGAACCAGGACGCGGACGTGGGCGCGCACGACCGGAGCCTCCCGTTCGTGGACGGCCACGTGTACTACGCGCGGGATGACGCGGGCCGCCGCGTCCTGGGCCTGCCGTGGGTGGACACGCACGTGTACGCGCGGGAGAACGGGCTCGCCGTGGCGGCACTCGTCACGCTGCACGAAGCGACGGGCGACGCACCGCCGCTCGCCGCCGCGCGCAAGGCCATGGACGCGCTGCTCGCGACCCACGTGGGAAGCAACGGCGAGGTGTGGCGCGAGGCCACGCCCCACTCGGGTCCACGCTTCCTGGCGGACGCAGCGGCGCTGGGACGGGCGCTGGCGCTGCTCGCACGGACCACGGGAGAGGCCCGCTACCGGGACGCGGGCCTGCGCGTGGGCCAGGCGATGCTCCGGGACTTCGCGGATCCCTCCGGAGGCGCGCTCTATGAACAGACGCCGGACCGGGACGCGGTGGGCATGTTCGCCAGAAGGGAGCGCCCGTTCGCGCACAACGTGGCGGCCGCTCGCTTCCTCGCGGCGCTGCACGCCCTCACGCAGGACCCGGCGTGGCGCGAGCGGGGCCGTGACGTGCTCGCGGCGACGGCCTCCCCGGCCACGCTCGGCGCCCAGGGCCGGATGCTGGGCGACTTCCTGCTCGCGGCCGATTCTCTCGGCACGGTGCCCTGGCCCGAGCCTGGCGCGCAGGCCGCATCCCTCACGGCGCATCCAGGAAGGTGGTGAGCGCGGGAATCACCACCTGGGGCGCCTCCTCCATCAACCAGTGCCCCGAGCCGGGCACCACCTGGCCCTGGACGTTGGACGCCACGAGCTTCGCCTGTTCGATGAGGCCATTGCCGCTGGCCTTCTCCCCCGTCAGCACCAGCACCGGCATCGTCAGCGGCGTCTTCGCGAACCCGGCGAAGTCCTGCGCGTCGCGCTCGAAGCTCTTGAAGTATTCGAAGCCCGCCTGCATCCCGCCCGGCTGCGCGTAGGCCTTCGCGTAGAACCGGCGGTCCGCCTCCGGCACCGAGCGCTTCGGATCCGCTGCGAAGTCGTTCCAGAAGTGCTCGAAGTACGTCCGCTCCCGGCCCTTCACCAACGCCAGCGCCGTCTCGCCGGTGAAGTGGAAGTGCCACAGGTCCCTCAGCAGCCAGACCTGCTTCCAGTCCCCGACGCCGGGCAGGAACGCATCCATCAACACCAGCCGCTCCGTGGCCTGGGGGAACTGGGCCGCGAAGGCGTAGGCCACCATCAACCCGATGTCGTGCCCCACGATGCGCACGCGCTCATGGCCCAGCGAGGTCGTCAGCGCGTGGATGTCCACCGCCAGCGTCTTCTTGTCGTAGCCGGAGGCCGGCTTGGAGGACCCTCCCGCGCCGCGCAGGTCCGGCACGATGACGGTGTGGTGCTGGGCAAGATGCGGCAGCAGCGGCAGCCACATGTGGCCCGTCTGCGTGTAGCCGTGCAGCAGCACCACCGGCGAGCCCTGGCCTCCGATGAGGTAGCTCAGGCGGGTGCCATTGACGTCGGCGTGACGCTGCTCGAAGCCCCGGGGAAGCGACGGGCCCGTGGCGGCCCTGGCCGCGGAGGCAATCATGAGCGAGGCGCCCAGACCGGCGGCGCCGGCGAGCAGGGTGCGGCGGGACGACGTGAAGAAGGAGGACATGACGGACTCCATGAAGCGAAGGGGAGCAACCACCCGGCGAGGCGTCGTGCCCCGTCGATGAAGGAAACATAGGGTTCAGCTTCCCTTGGAAGAAGGCAGCGAAGATGGTTCAACCCTTCAGCTTTTATGAATCTCAAGGAGGCAGGGGATGGACCGGTTGCGCGCATTCGAAGTCTTCGTGACGGTGGTGGCGAAGGGCAGCTTCACGCGGGCAGCACATGCGCTCGACACGTCGCCCGCCAATGTCACCCGGTATGTGAACGAGCTGGAGTCACACCTGGGCACCCGCCTGCTCAACCGCAGCTCGCGAAAGCTGTCGCTCACCCAGGGAGGTGAAGCGCTCTATGAGCGGGGCCGCTCCATCCTGGACGACGTGGCGGAGGCCGAGGCGCTGGCGTCCTCCGCGTCGTTGCAGCCGCGCGGGCGACTGCGCATCAACGCGCCGGTGAGCTTCGGCATCCTGCACCTGGCGCCGCTCTGGCCCCGCTTCATGGGCCGCCATCCCGACGTGGAGCTGGACGTGGCGCTCAACGACCGGGTCGTGGACATCATCGACGAGGGCTACGACCTGGCCATCCGCGTCTCGCGCGCGGGCGCCACCACCCACGTGGCGCGCAAGCTGGCCACCTCGCGCAACCTCGTGTGCGCATCACCGGCCTACCTGCGCCGCCACGGACGCCCCAAGACTCCTGCGGACCTGGGCGACCATGCCTGTCTGGGCTACTCCTACTCCGCCAACGCCGACGAGTGGCATCTCGTGGATGACACCGGCGCGGCCGCAAGCGTGAAGGTGCGTTGCGTGATGCACACCAACAACGGCGACACCCTGCGCGCCGCGACACTCGCCGGCACCGGCATCTCCTGGCAGCCCACGTTCCTCGTCGCGGAGGACCTGAGACTGGGCCGGCTCGTGCGCGTGCTGCCCCACCATCACCTGCCGGACATCGACGTGCTGGCCGTCTACCCCAGCCGCCGCCACGTGAGCGCCAAGGTCCGGGTGATGGTCGACTTCCTCGTCGAAGCGTTCACTGGAATTCCACCGTGGGAACGACCGGGCAGCGTCAACGGATGAAACATACAGTAGTCATCCGGTTGCGATAAAAAATGCGCTTGAGGAGTTTACAAGAAGCTCCGGGCTCCACCACAATGCGCTCGTTTCCGCAAATCCCCCCTAGACGAGGTTCACATGCTTTCAGGTCAGATCGTGCGTGGCTGGGCTACCGCGAGCGTGATGTCGCTGCTGGTCATCGGGTGTGGTCCGCAGGCGAGCCAGGAGCAGGCCCCGAAGGAGGAGGCTCCTGCCGCGGCCACGCAGGAGATCGTCGGCGGTTCGGCCACGACCATCGCGGAGAACCCCTGGCAGGTGTCCCTGCAGAGCTCGGGCGGCAGCCACTTCTGCGGCGGCTCCATCCTCAACGAGAACTGGGTCCTGACCGCGCAGCACTGCGTGAACTCGGGCGGCACCATCAGCAAGCCGGGCCGCGTCGTCGCGGGCATCACCAACCGCACGGCGACCAACGGGCAGGTCCGCACGGTGACCCAGGTCGTCGTGTTCCCGGGCTACGTGGACGCGAACATCGGCAAGGACGCGGCGCTGCTGAAGCTGTCCGCGCCCCTGGACCTGAGCGGCGCGAACGCGAAGGCCATCCCCATCGTCACGGCGGCGGACGCCGCCGCGGGCGTGACGAACTCGGGTGTCGTCGCGCGCGTCACGGGCTGGGGCACGCTGAGCAGCGGCTCCTCCTCGCTGCCGACCACGCTGCAGACGGTCGACGTGGCGCTGATGACCAACGCCGCCGTGCAGGCGAAGTACCCCGACGAGGTCATCTCCGCGGACCAGCTGGGCGCGGCCTCCCCCGGCAAGGACTCCTGCCAGGGTGACTCCGGCGGTCCCCTCACCGTCCTCAAGGGCAGCACCCGCGTCCTCGCGGGCATCGTGAGCTGGGGCTACGGCTGCGCGGACTCGCGCTACCCGGGCCTCTACGGCCGCGTGTCCTCCTTCGAGACGTGGATCAACAACACCATCAACGGCACGACGCCTCCGGGCACCACGCTGCTGGAGAAGACGGGCGTGTCCGGCGCCGTCAACTCCTTCACGCACTACGCCATCACCGTGCCCGCCGGGGCCACCACGCTGACCGTCGTGCAGTCGGGCGGCACGGGTGACGCGGACCTCTACGTGCGCCAGGGCTCGCAGCCCACCACCAGCGCCTACAACTGCCGCCCGTACGCCAGCGGCAACGCGGAGACGTGCACCCTGAACAGCCCCGCCGCGGGTACCTGGTACGTCTCCGTGCGCGGCTACAGCGCGTTCACGGGCGTGTCCATCAAGGCCACCGTCCCGTAGTCGCTGAAACACACTCCACTCCCGGAGCTTCGGAAGCCCTCTTTCTCCACGCCGGAGGAAGGGGGCTTCTGTGTTTCAACCGGTCAGTCAGTGCCCTCGGGATGGTAGACCCACCCCATGGCTCGGACCGGACCCAGATCGCCCCGCTGCCCCGACTGCAACGCGCCCTTCGCGCTCAAGCCCGGGCAGACGCACTACACCTGCGGCTACTGCGGCATCGCCTTCGACGTGGAAGGCACGCAGGCACGGCCGCCCGTCCCCCGTCCGACGGGCTCCCAGACGCAGCCGCGGTCGCCCGTGCCGGTGATCATGGCGGGCGTGGGGTTCGTCTTCTTCCTCATGATCACCGGCGCGGTCTTCGCCCTGCGTGCGTCGCCTGGCACGGCGCCCCCGCGTCCTGCCCCCACGGCCCGGACCACGGTGATTCCTCCCGTCGTGACGCCGGAGTTCCCCGCTCTCGACCGGGGCTCCCGCCAGACGGACCTCCAGTGGGCCTCCCGGACCGCGCCGACGTTCGTGGACATCAACGGGGATGGGACGGACGACATCATCGGACACGTGCGCCGCCTCACCGGCTCCCAGGCGCAGGACCTGGTGGCCGCGTTCGACGGCAGGACGCTCGCGCCGCTCTGGGAGACGCCGCCCTCGGAAGGACCCGACGCCTCCCGCACGACGAAGGTCATCGCCCACGGAGGCCGGCTGGTGATGAGCGAACAGCGAGCGGTGAACCTGCTGGAAGCGGAGACGGGGAAGCGGCTCGGCCGCGTGCCCCTGTCGGACTCGCCGCGCCGGCTGTGCATTCCGCCGGGTGACACCGAGTCGGTCTGGGTGCAGGTGGTGGACGGGCAGCACCTGCTGCTGAACACGCGGACGGGCACCGCCCGGCCCGCGCTCCAGGCCCCTCCGCGCTGCGCGACGCCGCCCTTGAGTCCCCAGACGTGCTCCCTCTTCCGTCCCGTGGAGCTCGCCACGACCTGCGAGCGCTCCAGCTACCCGCCCTCCGACATCCGGGGCTTCTCCCCGTCGTTCATCTACCGCAACGGCGACGCCATCCTGGTGACGGGCACCCGGACGCCGGGCACCTCCGTGCCCATGGCGGCGCTGTTCCAGAAGGGGACGAAGGCGCCCCTGTGGCATGGCGTCGTCGCGGACACGGATCCGCTCACCCTGAAGGACCGGGCCCCGGAGGTCGTCGAGCTGACCACGGACGCCGCGTACCTCACCTATGAGGTGGAGCAGGGCGGCGTGCGGCTGGTGCGTCGCGACGTACGAACCGGCGCCATGGTCTGGGACGTGGCCATCCCCCGCTCCAAGGACGGCAGCGCGCCGGAGGCCATCTGGGCCCAGGGCTCCCGTGTCTACGTGCCGCACTGGACGTGGATGGATGTCTTTGAAGCCGACACGGGCAGCCTGGTTGGCACGATTGGACGCTGGTGAAGTCAGCCCGGCGCTACCAGGCCTTGCGCCAGGGTCGGGCTCAGTAGATGCCGATGAGGTGGATCTGCACGCGGGGGTTGCCCAGGTACTCCTCCAGCCTCCAACGGCTGGCCATTCCGTCGTCATGGATGCCCGCGCCCCGGGTCCCCTCCTGGGGAGGGTCGGCCACGGCGAGCGCTTCCTTCAACTGGGACACGGCCCAGACGTCGAACTTCGCGTCACCCGAACCTTCGAGCACCTTGAGCTCCAGCAGCTTGCCGTCGCGCGCCTGCCGCACCTCCACGATGGCGGCGAGCGCGAGCACCGGCGCGGTGACGTCCACCATGTACATGTTCGCCGCGCGTCCGGCCTCCACGGCGGCCTGCATGCGGTTGCGCGTTTCGAGCCGCAGGTCGCGGGGCTCGGAGACCCCGGGGCTGCCCGTCTTGCCGAAGCGCTGGATGGCTTCGACCTGTTCGCGCTTCGCCCGCGAGGCGAGCAGCTTCAAGTCCAGCGCGGGAGGATCCACCAACTGCTTCGCGAAGCCCTTCTGGAGCTTCGCGAAGTACGGATGCACCACGCCACCGGAGGCCCGCGCCGTCGCGGCCGCGTCCTGGGCCCAGCCGTCCACGCGCTGCCGCGCCTCCTCCGCCTGCCGCGCCGCCAACGCCTTCGGGTCGGGGACCTCCCCCGTGTTGCGGAGGGTCCGCCCCGTCGAAGGAGGCCCCTTCAGCAGCCCACCGCCGAGCAGGCCCGGAGGAACGAGGTCGGGCGGCGGTGAGGCGCGAGGAACGTCCTGCGCGAGCGGAGCAGGCGCGTCCGGCTCCGAAGGCCCTTCCGCATGCGCTTCAGGCACCTGCGTGGGCCGTGACGGTCGCGCCTCGGGGACAGGCGTGGAGCGCCGCTCCGCGCGTGGGGCCGGAGCCTCTGCCGGAGCCTCTGCGGACGGTGACGGCGGTCGCTCCGCCCGGCGGGGCGTCTTCTGGCTTGGGGGAGCAGGTCGCTGCGCGAGGGGAGGAGGCACCGGTCGCTCCTCCGGTGGCACGACCTCCCACTCGAGGGGCTTCGCTACCGCCGCGCGCCGGTCCGGTGGAGGGATGCGCGACAACGCGAAGAACAGCGCCGCGTGCAGCAGCACCGACACCACGAGCAGCAGGAGCATCTGGAAGCGCCGCGACACAGGAACAGCTTGCACCTCCCCGGCACGACAGTGAAGCCGCGCGGAGCATGGGTGTTGGCGGCACACCCCTCCTGCCTGCTCCCGGGGAGGGGCCGGCTGCCCGGCCCCCGTGCCCGTGGCTACGGCGGCGCGGGCGTCTTGAACTCCGGGATGAGCCCACCCGTGAGGCGGATGCTCTTCATCACCTTGTCGTGCGTCAGGGCGCCCACCTGGTGGAAGGACATGAGCGCGTCGATGCCCAGCGCCTCGTAGCGCTTCAGCCCCTTGCGCACCTGATCCTGGGTCCCGACGATGAGCGAATCCTGCCCGCTCAGCACCTCCCAGACCTGCTCGTCCGGCACGTTCTCGCCGGACATGATGCGGCCCAGGATGCGCTGCGCCTGGGACTGCGGCGCGTTGGGGTTCTTGTTGCGCAGGTACTGGCCCGTGAGCCCTCCGCCCGCGGGGTCCTTCGCCAGCACCTCCAGCTCCGCGGCCGTCTTGACGAAGGCGTCCTTCGCCTCGAAGAAGGTGAAGGAGCCGGCCGTGTACCAGGCCGCGGCCTTCGCGGCGCCGTTCTCCATCGCCTCGCGCTCGCTGTCCGCGCAGTGGACGAAGGTGAAGAAGGCGACCTGGTTGTTGACGAACTCGCCCACCGGCTCAAGCAGCTCGAAGGACTGCTGCATCTGGCCACGCGTGGTGTCGCCTTCGATGTTGAAGGTGCGCCACTCCGGGATGGTGCTGCGCGCAAGCCCCAGTTGGAAGCGCCCGCCGCTCAGGTGGTCGATGAAGGCCGAGCGCTCCGCGATGCGGATGGGGTGGTTGAAGCGCGTCGGCGCCAGCACCGACGAGTGCCCCACGTGGAGGTTCTTCGTGCTCGTGGCGATGGCCGTGAGCATGATCTCCGGCGCGGAGCTGTAGCTGAACTCCACGGCGGCGTGGTGCTCCACCTGCCACCAGACGCCATAGCCCATCTCGTCCGCCAGCCGCGCCTCCTCCAGCGTCTCCTGGATGAGCCGATGCTCGTGGTCCGGGCCGGTCCAGAGCTCCTTTGGGTGCTGCATCTCCGAAAAAATATCGAGCCGCATGTCGTCCCCCTTTCCGCCATGCCGGCGTCGCCCTCCCGCGAGGAAGGCCACACGAACACGGGGTGATTTCAGTTTAAGCTGATTTTACTAAAAAAGAGGATTGAAACAAATGGACATGGAGACACGGGCAATGACGCAGGGGTCCAACGCCCTGCGGTGGTGGCTCACAGGCTGCCCCTGACGCTCGCGGGCCGCGGGGCGGAGCAGGAAGACGAGGCCGCTCCTCACCGCGCACAGCGGCAGGCGCTCACGACGTTGACGGCCACGGAGGATGCCTCCGTCCATGAATCCAACGCGGCCTCCAACCACGGCTCGGCCACCTCGCTGCTCATCAAGGATGACGCGGGTGCCAGCCGGTGGGCCTTCCTGAAGTTCAACTTGACTGGCATTGCGGGTGTCACCCGCGCGCGGCCGCGGGTCCACGGCGAGTCCTCCACAGCAGCAACGTGAACGGCGGACACCGGGCGGAAGCCGTCCCGCACCGTCCGGAAGGCATGGGGCCTTCCGGACAAGGGCATCCGGGACCGGGACACAGTGCGGCTCCTCTTCAGCGCCCGGCGAGTTGAAGACAGACCTCGCGCGTCCGCTCATCGAGCGGGAAGCAGCTCTCGATGCGCAGCTCGTCGAGCGTGACCTGCTGCGGCGCGGAGAACACGGTCACGGTCACCAGGAACGCGACGCGCAGCCCTTCCCGGGACAGCTCCACGCGCACCAGGGGCTGGGGCTCCTGCGAGAAGTCCGGCTGCCGCCAGGTCTTCGGCACGCCCGGGAAGGCCAGCACGCGCTCCAGGGTGTCATTGAGGCGGGCGTCGCCGGTCAGCAACCGCTCCCGGTGCAGCCGGAAGGTCATGCCTCGCGCCAGCGTCTCCCAGTCCACGATGAAGGAACGCAGCAGGCGCGGGTCGAACAGCAGCGTGAACATGTCGGGGGTCGCCGGCATGGCCTGGGGCTCCGCGAGGAAGGCGCTGAACACGCGGGTCGCGGCCTCGTTGCTTCGAACGACGGTGCCGTCGAGCGAGAGGACCACCAGCGGAAAGGGCTCATGCTGGCGCATCATCTGTGCGAGGGCGGCGTCCAGCTCCGGGGCGAGGGCCGTCAGCGCGGGCTCGGGGAAGCGGGGCTCGTAGCCGGCGGCCACCAGCGCCTGGTTCTGGGCCCGCAGCGGCGCGCCGAGCACCGACAACAGGCGCAGCACCATCTCCTCGCCAGGGCGCGCGCGGTTCGACTCCAGGTAGCTGATGTGCCGCGCCGAGACGTCCGTCTCCAGCGAAAGCTCCAGCTGCGAGAGGCCGCGCCGCTGGCGCCAGTACCGCAGGAGCGCGGGGAAGAGCTGGCCGGTCATCGCGCGAGCATAGCGGACCGCCCCATGGGCGCGATGACCTGGGGAGGTCATTGAGCGCGCCCCCTCGCATCGCGCACCGTGGGCGCCATGACACGAACGACCTGGTTCACGGTGACGGGCTGCATCGCCCTGGGAGTGGGGCTCTTCGCCACGCTGCTCCCGGACCTGCTGCTCGAAGGCAAGGGCGTCGCGGCCGGACCCGCGACGCGCATCTGGGTGCGCGAGGTGGGCGTGCTGCTGCTGTGCCTCGCGGTGATGGCCTTCCTCGTCCGGCGCCACCCCGACTCACCGACGATGCGGGCGCTGCTCGTGGGCAATGGCCTCGTGCACGTGGGCCTGTTCCCCATCGAAATCATCGCATGGCACGAGGGCATCCTCTCCCGGCTGCCGGGCATCCTCCCCAACTCGGTGGTGCACATCGTGCTGGCGGCGGGCTTCTTCGGGTTCGCGTTCCAGCCGTCCGGCACGGGCGCGCGTCGGACCGAAGCCGGACAGGCCCTGGGATGACGGTCCCGGGGCCCGGTGGCCTCAACCGGTGAACGCGGCGGCGCCTGCTTCGGCGACCTGCTGATCCTGCTCGACGGAGCCCGCGCTGACGCCAATGGCTCCCACGAACTCCCCCTCTCATGCAGCGCGCCATCCCCGGCGCCCGGCGCGCTTTTCTTCCAGAAATCGATGGAACGACCAAGAATGACAGGGGCCCGCCTTCACGCCAGCCATTGGCCCTGCTCGGAGTCTCCTGGATGTTCCTGTCGTCACTGCTGTCTGTGTTCACCGGTGCAGGGTTGCTCGCGGCGGTGCCGTTCACCGTCACGGTGAAGTCCGCGGGCTACTCCGCCCGTTCCGACGGAGAGACGGTCACCGTCACCCAGGTGGTCAAGAAGGGCATCGCCGACAAGGCGGGGCTCCAGACCGGGATGACGCTGCTGCGCATCTCCATGCCCATGCGGGGCTTCACCTCCCGCACCCCCTTGCCCCAGCTCAACGAGGCAGACCTGCAGGACGCGTTGACGCCCCAGCCGGGGGAGTACCTGGAGCTGAACGTGGCGTCGAAGGATCCGAAGAAGAAGGGGCCTCCTTCCGTCTTCCTCCAGAGTCGGGAGCCAGTCCCCGACAATCCCTTTCCCATCGTGCCCATCCCGAAGGAACAGCTGTCTCGACTGACCTCGCAGCAGATGAACCTCTACTTCGTGCGGCTCGCGCAGTCCGCCAACGAAGCGCGGAACCAACCTGTCCTCAAGACCGAGCAGGAGACGACCGCCCATGTGGTGAAGGGCCGACTCGAAGGGGTGGACGGGGGTGGCTACACGACCCTCCAGGTCCATCCGCGACTCATCCTGGAGGCGGACTGCCACAGTGCCCTGGAGAAGGTGGAGTTGAGCAGCGACGCGGGTTTCAAGGCCCTGACACTGCGACCCGCCGCCACGGACCGCACGGCGGAGCGCTTCGTCCTGGATCTTCCGCTCTGGAAGACCCAGGACGTCGTCCAGGGCTGCACCAGTGCCCGGACGGCCCTGGAGCGCACCCTGCGCGTCCGCCTGTCCTGCCAGGGCAAACCCGCGCTGGAGCGCGACGTCCCCG
This sequence comes from Myxococcaceae bacterium, assembly GCA_004173515.1. Lineage (GTDB taxonomy): Bacteria > Myxococcota > Myxococcia > Myxococcales > Myxococcaceae > Corallococcus. The sequence continues at coordinate 70,604 of SECN01000016.1, forward strand.
TGAAGCTGACGGTGAGCTGTTCGGACACGCTTCCGGAGACCCTCTCCTACGCGCGAAAGGTGCTGTTCCTGCGGGAGCCCTATGAGGTCCTCGTGGGCGACAAGGAGCCCCTGACGGTGGATGTGTGGCTCGAACGGATCATTCCCCGGCCCACGGAGGCCGCCCTGGTGGAGCTGGATGCCGGAGGCAAGGTGTTGAAGCGCGTCATGGCGCTCCCCATCCCAGCGGATCCGCGCGAAAGGCAGACGCTCCAGGCCCCGCTGGACACGACGTCCGCCCGCACCTTGCGGCTGGCCGTCGAAGCGCGCTTCGCCGACGGAAGCAACTGGGTGGGCGCTCCAGAGACGCGGGAGATCCGCACCCAGGAGCAGGTGGACGCCCTGACCCGACAGGTGGTCGAGGGCCGCGCGAAGATGGATGCCTTCGAGAAACGCTTCGCCGCGAAGTTCGCCGACCCCTGCAAGGACCTGCCAGCGACGATGAAATGGCTCCAGGCCCAGACCGACCTGGAGTACGCCTCGGCCGAGGAAGACGGCCACTCCTTCTCCTACAAGGTGAAGGGCGCGCTCGCCCCCCTCGTCTTCAGTTGCCACGCATGGAAGTGAGCATGAATTGAGCGACGCGTCGGTGGATGAGGGGCCCGGCTTTCGCCCCATGCCCCCTTCCAAGCAGCCAGGTCGCCGGAAGTTCGTTGACGAATCCGGTGCGGAAGCGCGGCTCGGTTGGATGCATCCGAGTTCAATCGACCCAGGCGCGCTTCCTCAGGGGAAGGGGTGCTGAGCATCATGGACGCGAGAAGAGGCGGGCGGCTGTGTCCGCGCAGGACTGGGGCGTAGGACCAGGAGGAGCCAGGGGCGCACCGTCCACCAGTCTGGTAGTGGGTGGGGAGTGGCTCCGGGCATCGTGAAGCGGTCGGTCCCCGTTGCGCATGGCTCCCCAGGCTCGTCCACGAACGCAGGTGGGGAGGGGCTCGGGCTGGAAGTCCCTCCCCCGCGGACGAAGCGTCCCAACCTGTCCGACAGCCGGACAGGTTTCCCAAGGTGGAGCCCTGCACAGCCCCTCCGGCGCCCTTCTCGACAGGCTCGCCGGGGTTGAATCCCAGGACGGCTGGAGCCTGGGGCGCTCCACGGTCCGGCTTCACAGAAAGGGCCTGCGCATCGGGGTGGAATGCCTCTCCAAATGCCACGGGGTCCTCGGCGGTGGGCGCGAGGCAACGCGCTTCCATGCAGGGGCGGGCCTCCCGTGCCTCGTCCGGGACTTGGACTGCCGGCGCGAATCGCTCCAGCACCTTCTCCTCACATCCCTTCCCCATCCAGGGATGGGCCTCTCCTGCCTCGTCCCGAAGGGCGGGCACGAATTGCTCCAACACCCGTTCATCACACGCCTTCAGCAGCGCTGGCAGCGCGTGCTGGAGCGCCCGCGCGTCACGTTCTTGCAGGGCCGCCATCGCACAGCAGGCCCACGGGCGCAGCGACTCGCCGCCCATGAGGGGCAGCAGCCGGGCCGCGCTGCCACGAAGGGCTCGTCGCAGCGACTGGATGAGCAGCAGGTGCCCGGGACGGTCCGCCACCCGCGCCGCCAG
>SECN01000234.1 GCA_004173515.1 Myxococcaceae bacterium
ATCATGAACGGCACCGCCGTGATGACCGCCCTGGCGTGTCTGGCGTGGGAGCGGGCGGAGTACCTGTCCCGGCTGGCCACGCGGCTGACCGCGTTCAACGTGCTGGCGAGCGCCGGCAACGCGCACCACTACGACGAGACGCTCTTCGCGGCCAAGCCGCACGCGGGCCAGCAGCGCGTGGCGGCCCGGCTGCGCGCGGACCTCGTCACGGACCGGCCGTCGCGCAACGAGCAGCGGCTGCAGGACAGGTATTCGCTGCGGTGCGCGCCGCACGTCATCGGCGTGTTGGAGGACGCGCTGCCCTTCTTCCGCACGCTCATCGAGAACGAGCTGAACAGCGCCAACGACAACCCGCTCATCGACCCGGACGGAGAGCGCGTGCTGCACGGCGGCCACTTCTACGGCGGCCACATCGCCTTCGCCATGGACAGCCTGAAGACGGCGGTGGCCAACGTGGCGGACCTGCTGGACCGTCAGCTCGCGCTGCTGGTGGACCCCCGCTACAACCACGGGCTGCCCGCGAACCTCTCCGCGGCCACGGGCCCCCGCGCCGCCATCAACCACGGCCTCAAGGCGGCGCAGATCAGCGTCTCCGCGTGGACGGCGGAGGCGCTCAAGCAGACGATGCCCGCGTCCGTGTTCTCCCGCTCCACGGAGTGCCACAACCAGGACAAGGTCAGCATGGGCACCATCGCCGCGCGCGACTGCCTGCGCGTGCTGGAGCTGACCGAACAGGTGGTGGCGGCCATGCTCATCGCCGCCCGCCAGGGCGTCACCCTGCGGCAGCGCGTGGACGCGGAGGCAAGGCCCGGCCCCGCGCTGGCGGCCATGCACGCGGACCTGGAAGCGCGCATTCCCCTGCTGGTGGAGGACCGCGCCCTGGATGGCGAACTCCAGGGGCTGCTCACGGCCCTGCGCCGTCGGGAGTGGAGGCTGCATGAAGCCTGACCTGAGCTGCGAAATCGAAATCGATCCGCCGTTCCACGACCTCGACATGATGGAGATCGTCTGGCACGGCCACTACGTGAAGTACCTGGAGATGGCGCGCTGCGCGCTCATGCGCCGCTTCGACTACGACTACCCGCAGATGCGCGAGTCCGGCTACGGCTGGCCCGTGGTGGACATGCGGCTCAAGTACGTGTCCCCCATCTCCTACAAGCAGAAGATCATCGTGCGCGTCGAGCTCACCGAATGGGAGAACCGGCTGAGATTCGACTATGTGCTGCGCGACGCGGCCACCGGGCGCAAGGTGAACCAGGCCCACACCATCCAGGTGGCGGTGTCCCTGGCGACGGGGGAGATGCAGTTCGTCTGCCCTGAAATCCTCTGGACCAAGCTGGGAGTGAGGCCGGAATGAAGACCCTGTTCGTGCTCGCCTGCGCGCTCCTGTCCGTGAGCGCCCACGCCAGCGACCTCGTGAAGGACGTTCGCGCCCGGCTGGTGGATGCGCCGCTGGTGCGCGGCCAGTTCGAACAGAGGAAGACCGTGGCGGGCTTCAAGAAGCCACTGGTGTCGAAGGGCGACTTCCTCCTCGCCCGCGACCAGGGCGTGCTGTGGAACACGCGCACGCCGTTCGCCTCCACGCTGACGCTCACGCGCAAGTCGCTGAGCGCCGAACAGGGCCAGGGCGGCGCGGCCTACCACCTGGACTCCACGAAGGAGCCGGCGCTGGCGGCGGTGAACGAGCTGCTCTTCGCGCTGCTCGCGGGCGACGTGTCCACGTTGCAGAAGCGCTTCAAGGTGGAGGGCGCGCTGGTGGGCCCCACCGGCTGGCGGCTGGAGCTGACGCCCACGGACGCGGGGCTCGCGCGCGTCTTCAAGCACATCCAGTTGGAGGGCGACGCGTACGTGCGGCAGGTGAAGATGGACGAGACGCGCGGAGACTCCAGCGTCATCCTCTTCGACAAGCTGGCCCAGACGCCGCCGCCGGATGCCACGGAAGCCGGACGCCTTGGCCAATAAGCTCGCCATCCTCTGGGCGCTGGTGGTGCTCGCCGTGGGCGTGCACCAGGTGTCCTTCTGGCGCTCGGCCCACCTGGACACCGACGTGCTCGCGCTCCTGCCGGAGGACGAGCAGGCGCCGGAGGTGGACGCCGCCACGCGCAAGCTCGCGGACGAAGCCGGCCGGCAGGTGGTGCTGCTGGTGGGCGCGCAGGACTGGGCCTCCGCGCGGAAGGCCGCGGACGAGGCCACGCGCGTCCTGGAGCAGGCCTCCGACGTGCTGGAACCCGCCGTGGTGGACACCTCCGCGCTGGATCAGGCGGTGGACTTCTACCGGCCCTATCGGGACCGGCTGCTCACGCCCGCGCAGCGCCAGTGGCTCACGGGCGCGACGCCCCAGGAGCTGGGCGGCACGGCGCTGATGAAGCTGTACCAGCCCGCGGGCGCGCGGATGACGGACTGGAACGCGGATCCGCTGGGCCTGTGGCCGGACTGGTGGCAGGCGCGTGCGGCGGAGACCTCCGCGCGGCCTCGCGACGGGCGGCTGTGGTTGTCCGGCGAGGGCCGTGAGTGGGTGCTCCTCACCTGGAAGAGCAAGGTCTCCGCCTTCGCGCTGGGAGATGGCTCCCGCGTCACCGCCGTGGTGGAGCAGGCCCGCGCCCGGGTGGAGGCCGCCGTCCCCGGAGGCCGGCTGGTGGCCGCGGGCGTGCCCTTGTACGCGGAGGCCGCGGCAGCGCAGGCGAGCTGGGAGATGTCCACCATCGGCTTCGGCTCGCTGGCGGCGGTGCTCCTCCTGGTGTGGCTCACCTTCCGCTCGCTGCGGCCCATCCTGCTCGTGGGCGTGTCGCTCACGCTGGGCTGCGCCGTGGCGCTGACCGTCACGGCGCTCGTCTTCGACCGGGTGCACCTGCTCACGCTGGTGTTCGGCTCCAGCCTCGTGGGCGTCGCGGAGGACTACGGCTTCCACTACTTCGCCGCGCGTCAGGGCAAGGCGCCGTCCGAGCGCGGGCCGGTGATGCGCTCGCTGTTGCCGGGCATGGCGCTGGCGCTCATCACCAGCGTGGTGGCGTACCTGGCGCTGGGCGTCGCGCCCTTCCCCGGCCTGCGGCAGATGGCGGTGTTCTCCGCCGCCGGCCTCACCGCCGCGTTCCTCACCGTGGTGTGCTGGTTCGCTGGTGGCTGACGGGCGCGGTGCTCGCCGTGCTCGTGGCCGTGGGCCTCTGGAAGCTGGAGCCCCGGGACGACCTGCGCCAGTTGCAGGGCGCCCCCGCGAACCTCATCGCGGATCAGCGCGAGCTGGGACGGCTGTTGGGACTGCCCAGCCCCGCGCAGTTCTTCCTGGTGGAGGGAGACAGCGACGAACAGGTGCTCGCCCGCGAGGCGACGCTGAAGCAGCACCTGGACACGCTCGTCTCGCAGCAGGTGTTCGCGGGCTACCGCGCCGTGTCCGACTGGCTCCCATCGCAAGCGCAGCAGCGCGAGGACGCGGCCCTGAGCGCCCGCGCCGAAGCGCAGGCCGTGGCCGCCGTCAGCGAGTCCACCGGCGAGGCCCCCACGCGCGCCACGTTCGCGGACGAACCGCTCACGCCCTCGCGCTTCCTCTCCGGCCCTGTCGCCTCCGCCATCCGGCAGCAGTGGTTGGGGACGCTGGGCGCGCGGCAGTACAGCGTCCTGATGCTGCGCGGCCTCAACGACCCGAAGCAGCTGCCGAAGCTGGAGGAGGTCGCGCGCGGCCTGGAGGGCATCCGCTGGGTGGACAAGACAGCGGAGATCTCCGGGCTGCTCGGCCGCTACCGGCGCATCATGGGCGGGCTCATCCTCGCGGGCTATCTCGCGGTGCTGCTCACGCTGGTGGCCCGCTTCGGGCGTCAGGCGTGGCGCGCGTGGATTCCGTCCGTGCTGGGCACGCTCATCACGCTCGCCCTCTTCGGTTGGGCAGGAGCGCCCTTGCAGCTCTTCACCGTGCTGGGGCTGGTGCTGCTCTTGGGCATGGGCGTGGACTACGGCATCTTCCTCCTGGAGCACCCCGGTGACGGCTCCGCGTGGCTCGCGGTGGCGCTGGCCGGCGTGAGCACGCTGCTGTCCTTCGGCCTGTTGGGCCTGTCGGCCACGCCCGCCCTGCGCTCCTTCGGCCTCGCCATGCTGCTGGGCGAGGTCACCATCTGGATCCTCACCCCCTGCTTCCGACTTCCTCCTGGGAAAGCCACACCTTGAAAACTGAATCGGCGGACATCCTCATCATCGGCGCGGGACCCGCGGGCTCCGTCGCGGCGGGCCTGCTGCGCAAGCAGGGCCGTGACGTCCTCGTGCTGGAGCGCGAGCAGTTCCCCCGCTTCTCCATCGGCGAGAGCCTGCTGCCCCAGAGCATGGAGTACATCGAGGCGGCCGGCATGCTCCAGGACGTGGTGGAGGCGGGCTTCCAGTACAAGAACGGCGCGGCCTTCGTGCGCGGCGACAAGTACACGGACTTCGATTTCCGCGACAAGTTCTCCCCCGGCTGGGGCACCACCTTCCAGGTGCAGCGCGCGCACTTCGACCACGTGCTCGCCAGGGGCGCCGAGCGCCAGGGCGCCACGGTGCGCTACCGCCACGAGGTCCTCTCCGTGGACACGACCGGTGAGCAGCCCGAGGTGACGGCGCGCGGCCCCGACGGTGAGACGTACCGCGTGCGCGCGCGCTTCCTCCTGGATGCGAGCGGCTTCGGCCGCGTGCTGCCGCGTCTGTTGGATCTGGAGACGCCGTCGAACTTCCCCAAGCGCGGCGCCATCTTCACCCACGTCCAGGACCGCACACCGCCGGGCAGCTTCGACCGCAACAAGATCCGCGTGACGGTGCACCCCGAACACGTGCACGTCTGGTACTGGACCATCCCCTTCTCCGACGGCCGCTGCTCGTTGGGCGTTGTCGCGAAGATGGAATACCTGGAGCAGTACAAGGGTGAGGACACCGAGCGGCTCCAGGCCATCGTGAAGGAGACGCCGTCGCTCGCGAACCTCCTGAAGGACGCCGTCTGGGACACGCCCGCGCGCAAGCTCACCGGCTACGCGGCCAACGTGAAGTCGCTGTGGGGCCCGGGCTTCGCGCTCTTGGGCAACGCGGGCGAGTTCCACTGCATCCGCCGCGCGCATGCGGGAGAGACGGTGGACTGGGAGAAGGACTACGCGAAGCCGCTCAAGGCGGGCGTGGACACCTTCCGCACCTTCGTGGAGTCCTGGTACGCGGGCGGCTTCCAGCAGGTCATCTTCCACCCGAACCCGTCCCCGGACGTGCGGCGGATGATCTCCGCCATCCTCGCCGGCTACGCGTGGGACACGAACAACCCCTACGTCGCGGAGAGCAAGCGGCGCCTCAGCGTCCTCGAGGCCGTGTGCGCCTAGCCCTCTGCGTCCTGCTCGTCGCGGGCCTCGTCGCCTGCGTCACCACGCCCCGGCCGCCGCCCGCCGCGCCCGGAGAACCGCTGCCCGAGCTGCGCCTCGCGCCCGCCGCCCTGGGTGCCACGGTGAGCCTGACGCAGCGGCTGGAGTTCGCGCACGAGTCGGATCCCGGAGGGCCCCGCTCGCTGGAGGCCCTGCTGGAGGTGGACCCGGCGCTGATGCAGCTGGCCGGCTTCGCCATGGGACAGCGGCTCATCACGCTGCGCTGGAACGGCACCACGCTGGACGAGGAGCGCGACCCGCGCCTGCCTGACCGGTTCCAGTCCGCGCCGGTGCTGCGGGACGTGCAGCTCGTCTACTGGCCGGCCGACGCCGTGCGCGCCGCCCTGCCCTCCGGCTGGACGCTGGAGGATGGGCCCGGGCGACGCGTCCTGTCGAAGAACGGCAGGGAATGGGTGACGGTGCGCTACGATGGCGAGCCGCGCTGGGAAGGGCGCACGCAGCTCACCAACCTCTCCGAGCACTACCGGCTCACCATCGAATCGCGCACCGCGGACGAGTGACCTTCTCCATGATGCCCCCCGTCTTCCTCCACCAGCTCGGCCTCGTCTGTGCCCTGGGCTCCGGGAAGCGCGAGGTGGCGCGCGCCCTGTTCGCGCCCACCCCCTCCGGCGTCGCGCCCCATGGCGGGTACGCGGACCGCGCGCTGCACCTGGGGCTCGTCACCGCGCCGCTCCAGGCCCAGGACGCGCTGCCCTCGGCCTGGCACAGCCGCAACAACGCGCTCCTCTTGACGGCGCTCGCGGAAGTCCGTCCCGCCGTCGATGCGGCCATCGCCCGGTTCGGTCCGGAGCGCGTGGCCGTCGTGCTGGGCACCAGCACCTCCGGCATCGGCGAGGGCGAAGGCGCCATCGCCGGGCTTCACGCCACGGGACAGCTTCCCGCGACCTTCCACCTGGAGCAGCAGGAGCTGGGCGCCCCCGCGAGCGCGCTCGCCCACGTGCTGGGACTCGCCGGGCCCGCGTATGTCATCTCCACCGCGTGCTCCTCCAGCGCCAAGGCCCTGGCCAGCGCGGCGCGGCTGCTGCGCGCGGGCACCGTGGACGCGGTGTTGACGGGCGGCGTGGATTCGCTGTGCCGCTTCACCGTGGCGGGCTTCCGCGCGCTGGAGTCGGTGAGCGAGGAGCGCTGCAACCCGATGAGCGTCCACCGCCACGGCATCAACATCGGCGAGGCCGCGGCGCTGTTCCTGATGACGCGCGAGCCGGGGCCGGTGCGCCTGTCCGGCTGGGGCGAGTCCTCCGACGCGCACCACATCTCCGCGCCGGAGCCCGGGGGCCGGGGCGCCATCGCCGCCATCCGCGAAGCCCTCACGCGCGCGGGACTCGCGCCCGACGGCGTGGACTATGTGAACCTGCACGGCACCGCGACGCCGCAGAACGACGCCATGGAGAGCCGCGCGGTGCACGCGCTGCTGGGCCCGGACGTGAAGGCCAGCTCCACCAAGCCGCTCACCGGCCACACGCTGGGGGCCGCGGGCGCGCTGGAGGCGGCCTTCGCGTGGCTCACGCTCACCGACAACCCGGAGGGACGGCTGCCCGCGCACTTCTGGGATGGCGCGGCGGACCCCGCCCTGCCCGCGCTGTCGCTGGTGAAGCCGGGCGAAGCGCTGGGGCGACCGGTGCGCGCGGTGTTGAGCAACTCGTTCGCCTTCGGGGGCAGCAACGCGGCCCTCGTGCTGGAGCGCGGCTGATGCGTCCCCCCATCGATGTGCCCATCGCGGAGCTGGTGCCCCACGGCGGGCGCATGCGGCTGCTCGACCGCGTGCTGGAAGCCGACGCGGAGACGCTGCTCGCGGAGGTCACCGTGCGCGAGGACAGCCTCTTCTGCGTCGACGGCTCCGTGGGCGGCTGGGTGGGCATCGAGTACATGGCCCAGGCCGTGGCCGCCTGGGCGGGCTGGCAGGCGCGGCAGCGCGGCGAGGCGCCGAAGGTGGGCTTCCTGCTGGGCACCCGGCGCTATGAATGCCAGCGCCCCGCCTTCAAGCCGGGGGAGTGCCTGCGCATCGGGGTGCTCCGGCAGTTCTCCGCGGACAACGGGTTGGGCCAGTTCGACTGCACCATCACCCTGGGGACGCAGACGGTGGCCACGGCGGCGCTGACGGTGTTCGAGCCTCAAGCCGGGCATGACGTGAAGAGGAGCGACACGGATGGGTGACAAGACGGTGCTGGTGACGGGCTCCAGCCGGGGCATCGGCCGCGCCATCGCGCTGCGCCTCGCACGCGATGGCTTCGACGTCGTGGTGCACTGCCGCAGCCGGCGCGAGGAAGCGGACGTCGTGGCGGCGCGGGTGCGGGACACAGGGCGCGAGTCGCGCGTGCTCCAGTTCGACGTTTCGGATCGCGCCGCGACGCAGGCCACGCTGCTCGCGGACGTGGAGGCCCACGGCTGCTACTACGGCGTGGTGTGCAACGCGGGCATCGCGCGCGACAACGCCTTCCCGTCCATGACGCCAGAGGAATGGGACAGCGTCATCCACACCAACCTGGACGCCTTCTACAACGTGCTCAACCCGCTCACGATGCCGCTGGTGCGCCGCCGCAAGCCGGGCCGCATCGTCACGCTGGCGTCGGTGTCCGGCATCATGGGCAACCGGGGCCAGGTGAACTACAGCGCCGCCAAGGCGGGCATCATCGGCGCGACGAAGGCGCTGGCGGTGGAGCTGGCCAAGCGGGACATCACCGTCAACTGCGTGGCCCCGGGCCTCATCGACACGGAGATGGTGGATCCGCAGATATTGGAAGAGGCGCTGAAGCTCATCCCCGCGCGCCGGGTGGGAAGGCCCGAGGAGGTCGCCGCCGCGGTGAGCTTCCTCATGGCCGAGGACGCCGGCTACATCACGCGTCAGGTCATTTCCGTGAACGGAGGGATGGTCGGATGAAGCGCGTGGTCGTCACCGGCGTGGGTGCCCTGAGCCCCCTGGGGCATGACTGGGCGACGGTGGAGGCGCGGCTGCGCGCCCGGAAGAACGCCGTCCAGGTGATGGAGTCCTGGAAGCAGTACGAAGGTCTGCACACGCGGCTGGGCGCGCCCGCCGCGCCGTTCGAGCTGCCGTCGTCCACGTATTCGCGCAAGACGACGCGCACCATGGGCCGCGTGGCGCTGATGGCGACGCGGGCCAGCGAGCTGGCGCTGCTGGACGCGGGCCTGCTGGGTGATGCCCTGGTGAAGAGCGGCCGGATGGGCATCGCCTACGGCTCCTCCGCGGGGACGCCGGAGAACATGGGCGACTTCGGCAAGATGATCACCCACAAGACGACGGAGGGCATCACCGCGACCACGTACCTGCGGATGATGTCCCATACGGCGGCGGTGAACATCGGCGTGTTCTTCGGCATCACCGGGCGCATCATCACCACCTCCAGCGCGTGCACCTCCGGCAGCCAGGGCATCGGCTACGCGTACGAGGCCATCAAGCTGGGCCGTCAGGTGGCGATGCTCGCAGGCGGCTCGGAGGAGCTGGACGCCACGGGCGCCGCCGTCTTCGACACGCTCTTCGCCACCAGCACGAAGCACAACGAAGCGCCCCACCTGTCCCCCCGCCCCTTCCACGCCGAGCGCGACGGACTGGTGCTGGGCGAGGGCGCGTGCACGCTGGTGCTGGAGGACCTGGAGCACGCCCGCGCGCGAGGCGCGACCATCCATGCGGAGGTGCTGGGGTACGGCACCAACAGCGATGGCCGCCACGTCACCCAGCCCAACGCGGACACCATGGCGCAGGCGATGCGGCTGGCGCTGGAGGACGCGGGAGTGCCGGCCTCCGCCATCCCGTACGTCAACGCGCACGGCACCGCGACGGACACCGGGGACGCGGCGGAGAGCGCGGCCACGCTGGCGGTGTTCGGGGAGAAGGTCGCCCTGTCATCGCTCAAGAGCTACATGGGCCACACGCTGGGGGCCTGCGGCGCGCTGGAGGCACAACTTCGCCTTCGGCGGCATCAACACGTCGCTCATCTTCCGCCGCTGGACCTGAGCACCGCGCGGGCGCGGCGTCCTACCGCCGCGCCGGCACCGCGATGACGCAGACGCCCCCGGGCGGAAGGGCGCGCGAAGCCCTCCACGACGCCAGCTCGCGGTCGACGCGCTCGGCGGACGCTTCGTCGTAGCGGCGCGCGTCCGTGAGCCTCCAGCCCCGGGGCGCGTTGCCCGAATACCCGTTCACCGTGGGCACGCCGCGCGTGACGGAAGCCCACACGCCGTCGAGCTGGTACTTCCACTCCGCCCCGTCGCCGGAGGTGGGCGCGTAGAGGAAGCTCTGGCACTCCGGCCCCACGCGGGAGGCCACCGCGTCCACGTCCGCGCGGGACTCGAACCGGTCGTAGACGGAGATGCTCAGTCCCTGCTCCAGCAGGCACAGCGCGCCCAGTCCCGCCGCCAGCGCCGCGCGCCCCTGCTGGACCTGCCGCTGGAGGCAGAGGGCCAGTCCCACGCTGGCGGGGATCAACATCCACACGCCGATGCGCGCCAGGGCCCGGATGGCCGCCGCGCCGGGCACGGCCTTGAAGACGAGCCACCAGGGGACCAGCCCTCCTCGGTAGTATGAGACGAGCAGCACGGTGGCGAGCGCCATGACGAGCAGCACCCGCACCGCCGTCCGCGCCCTGGCCTGCCACAGCCCCATCGCCGCCAGGACGGTCGTCACGAAGCCCATGCCCAGTTGGTGTTCCCAGCCCAGCGGCAGCCGCTGGAAGCGACGGAACCCGTGCGTCCAGCCATACAGCCAGCTTTGCGGGCCCACGTAGAACCAGCTCCAGACGCGGGGCACCATGGGGGAGACCTCGGAGAAGTCGCGAAGCCCCACCGTGCCGACGGCCTGACGCGCATGCAGCACGAGCGGGGCCAGCACGACGAGGCCCACGACGCCGAAGCCCGCGAGCGCCGGGAGATGACGGCGCAGCGCCGCCAGGAGCACCCCGCGCGTGTCCGCGAAGGCGAGCCCGACGAGCAAGCCGAGCAGCAGGAAGAAGAAGAGGAACCAGCCCCAGTAGAAGCCCGCGTAGAGCTGCGCCACGAACGCGCCCACGAGCAGCGCGGACCACGCCACCCCGCGCCGCCGGTCCGTCTCCGGCCGGAGCAGCACCAGCACCGCGCCCAGGGCGAGCAGCGCGAAGAACTGGCCCGTGAGCTGCGGGTGGTTGAGCTGGTTGATGCGCGGCGCGCCCGCCGTGAAGAGCACCGCGCCCACCACCGCCGGCCCCGCGCGCAGGCCAAACCCACGCATGAGCAGCCACACCGCCGCGGCGTAGTTGAGCGCGGACATCGTCAGGCTCCACGCCTGCCAGGACACGTCCTCGCCCAAGCCCAGCAGGCGCCACAACCAGTAGAAGGGCGCGACCCCCAGCAGCACGTCCGAGTACGCGGCGGTGTTGGGCTCGGGGTGGAACATCGGCGGGTCCCAGAAGCGCGCGTGCAGGGCGTCTCCGGAGATGAACCGCCACCCGTGCTCCAGCACGTAGTGGTTGAAGCGCACGTCGCCCTCGTCGCCCTGGACCAGGCGCAGGCCCGACAGCAGGACCGGGTGGTGCGCGAGCAACAGCGCCAGGACGCCCCCCGCGAGGGCGAACAGCAGGAAGCGGGTCCGTTGCGAGACACCGGTGGGCATGGGCGGGGGCAGCGTTAACACACCGGCTGTGCCCCCTGGAACCGACGTCGCGCCGCGAGCCCTGGCGCCCGGGACAGGGGAGGTGCCCGAAAGCGGACGCCCTCCATGAGGGGGCTTCGGTCCCTTCTCACGGCACGGCTAGCGTCCGCCTTCGCGAGGGCTCACGAAAGGGAACGGCATGCGAAGGCTGGATGCGCTCACACTTCATGGCTCGCTGCTCACGAGCAGCACGGTGTTCGCGTGCGAGACCTGCCGTCCCGCCGTGGAGGCCGGCATCTTCAACGAGCACTTCTGGGGCCGGCTGGCCATCACCGTGCTGCCCTTCGCGGTCATCCTCTGCGTCGCGACCCGGCTGCACTTCATGGGGCGGGGGGAGGACGAGCGATGAGCCAGATGCACCGGGGCCCCCTGCTCTGCGCGAGCGTGCTGCTGGGCGTGGGGCTGGGAGGCTTCGTCGACGGCATCCTCCTGCACCAGATCCTCCAATGGCACAACATGCTCTCCAGCCACCTGCCCCCGGACACCCTGGTGAACGCCAAGGTGAACATGTTCTGGGACGGGCTCTTCCACGCCTTCACCTGGCTTGCGACCTTCAGTGGGCTGCTGTTGCTATGGCGCGCGGGCCAGCGCACGGACGTCCCCTGGTCCACGCGCACCTTCGTGGGAAGCCTGCTGGGAGGCTGGGGCCTGTTCAACGTCGTGGAGGGGCTCATCGACCATCAGCTCCTCGGCGTGCACCACGTCCGCACCGGTCCGGGGCAGCTCGCGTGGGACCTGGGGTTTCTCGCCTTCGGCCTGGGCCTGCTGCTCGTCGGTGGCGGACTGGTGCGCGCGGGCCGCGCGGACGTCACGCCCCGGGGTGCCCTGGCGAAGCGCAACTGAACCCAGGTTCCAGGCGGGGACGGCGCGCTCGGGCTTGCGTCCCGGATCCTGTCGGATGAGGTACAGGCCCTGGAGGTCCCCCCTGGCACTGCCAGGCTCCAGGTCCGCCTCTATGCGTTGATGGCGGGCCCCTCCGCCGCGCTCCGGTGGGACCCCTTCGAACCGCAGGCGCTCGTGGGCTGGAGCGCCCCTCGCGCGCTGCTGCCGGCGGGGCTGGCCGGAATGGCCCTGCTGAGCCTGGACCTCTGGGCCCTGAAGGGTGGACCTGCCGCGCAAGCCCAGGCCCGGGATGAAACCGCCGTTTGCGCTGTTGGCGGCGCCCCCCCGTGCGCCAGAGTGCGCCAGCCCGTTGGGGGCCCATCCAGGAGCAGCATTCATGACGTCCCGTTCCAGACCGCCCTTGGGCGCCGCGCGCATGACGTTCGGCGTCTGCGCGTCCGCGCTCATCACCGCCTGCACATCCTCCGCGCCCGCCGAGAAGGCCCCGATGCCGACCGCGTCCACGCAGGCCCCCTCCGTCCCGACGCCGCCCGCGCCCGCCGCACCCGCGAAGCCGGTGTACGGCACCTTCGGCATCGACACGCCGGGCATGGACACGTCCGTGGCGCCGGGTGACGACTTCTACCGCTACGTCAACGGCAAGTGGCAGGACACCACGGAGATCCCCGCGGACCGCTCCTCGATGGGCATGTTCACGAAGCTGGCGGAGGAGGCTTCGAAGCAGACGCGCGAGCTGCTGGAGTCCGCCGCGAAGTCGGACGCCGCCCCGGGCAGCGAGGACCGCAAGCTGGGGGACTACTTCGCAAGCTTCATGGACGAGGCGGGCATCGAGGCCAAGGGCATCACCCCGCTGAAGCCGGAGCTGGAGCGCATCACCGCGGTCGCCACCCGCAAGGACCTGTCCACGCTGCTGGGCACCACCCTGCGCGCGGACGTGGACGCGCTCAACACCGGGCAGACCACCACCGAGCGCCTCTTCGGCTTCTGGGTGGCGGAGGACCTGAACGAGCCTTCCCGCTATGCCGCGTACCTGCTCCAGGGCGGCCTGGGCCTGCCGGACCGCGACTTCTACCTGGTGGACTCGCCGCGCTTCAAGGAGGTGCGGGAGAAGTACCAGCAGCACATCGCCGCGCAGTTGAAGAACGCGGGCATCGCCGACAGCGACGCGAAGGCCCGCGCCATCTTCGAGCTGGAGAAGAAGCTGGCCAAGGCCCACTGGTCCGCCCAGGACACGCAGGACGTGGCCAAGGTGAACAACCCCTGGAAGCAGGCGGACTTCGCGAAGAAGGCCCCCGGCATGGACTGGGCCGCGTGGTTCGCGAGCGCGGGGCTCGCCCAGCAGCAGGAGTTCATCGTCTGGCAGCCGAGCGCGCTGACCGGCATCTCGCGCCTCGTGGGCAGCGAGCCGCTCCAGACGTGGAAGGACTACCTGACCTTCCACGCCATCGCGCGCAAGACGGCCGTGCTGCCCAAGGCGTTCGTCGACGCGGGCTTCGAGTTCAACGGCAAGGTGCTCTCCGGCGCGCAGCAACTGCGCGAGCGCTGGAAGCGCGGCGTGGACTCCACCAACCACGCCATGGGCGAGGCCGTGGGCAAGCGCTACGTGGCGAAGCACTTCCCGCCCCAAGCCAAGGCCGAGGCGGACGTGATGGTCCGCAACATCCTGGCCGCGCTGGGCCGCCACATCGACGCGCTGGAGTGGATGTCGCCGGAGACCAAGGCGCGCGCCCAGGAGAAGCTGGGCACGGTGCAGGTGGGCATCGGCCACCCGGACTCCTGGCGTGACTACTCCGCGCTGGAGATCGTCAAGGGCGACGCCTTCGGCAACGCCGAGCGCGCGGACCTCTTCGAGTACCACCGCAATGTCGCCAAGCTGGGCAAGGCCGTGGACCGCAAGGAATGGTTCATGACGCCGCAGGAGGTCAACGCCCTCAACTCGCCGCAGCAGAACTCCATCATCTTCCCGGCCTCCATCCTCCAGCCGCCGTTCTTCGACCCGAACGCCGACCCGGCCGTGAACTACGGCGGCATCGGCTCCGTCATCGGCCATGAAATCATCCACAGCTTCGACGACGTGGGCGCTCAGTTCGACGCGAAGGGGAAGCTGGCCAACTGGTGGACGCCCAAGGACCTGGAGCGCTTCAAGGCCGCGGGCAAGGCGCTCGCCGCCCAGTACAACGCCTACCGCCCGCTGCCCGACATGACGGTGAACGGCGAGCTGACGCTGGGTGAGAACATCGCCGACGTGGCCGGGGTCTCCATCTCCCATGACGCCTACGTGATGTCGCTGGGGGACAAGCCCGCGGCCACGAAGGACGGCTTCACCGGCGAGCAGCGCTTCTTCCTGGGCTTCGGCCAGGTGTGGCGCAACAAGTTCCGCGAACCCCTGCTGCGCCGCCTGCTGGTGACGGATGGCCATTCCCCCGGCCCGTACCGCACCGCCACCGTGCGCAACGTGGACGCGTGGTACCAGGCGTTCGACGTGAAGCCCGGCCAGGGCCTGTACCTGAAGCCCGATGCGCGCGTGAAGGTCTGGTAGTCGTTGCCTGCACCGGGCGCACGAACCCCGTGCGTCCGGTGCACTGGTCGTTGGCGGCCCCCAGGCGCACGGTAGGGACATGACCACGACCCTCCAATCGCCCCCCGTCGCCAACCTGCTCGCCCACCTCTTCGCCGACGCGAAGAAGACGGACGCCGCCGTGCTCGCGCCCTACCGGTCCCTGTCGCCGGAGGCCCGCACGAAGGCGCTGCACCAGGACTACCGGACGTTCTACGCGCAGGTGTCGGACGCGTACCTGCCGGTGTCGGAGGAGCTGGGCCGGCTGCTCTATGCCCTGACGCGCGCGCGGCGCGCGAAGACGGTGGTGGAGTTCGGCACGTCCTTCGGCATCTCCACGCTCCACCTGGCCTCCGCGCTGCGCGACAACGGCGGCGGCCGGCTCATCACCACGGAGTTCGAGCCCACGAAGGTGCGGCGCGCCCGCGAGCACCTCACCACCGCGGGCCTCGTGGACCTGGTGGAGTTCCGCGAAGGCGACGCGCTCGAGACGCTGCGCACCGGCGTGCCGGACGACCTGGACCTGGTGCTCTTCGACGGCGCCAAGCCGCTCTACCTGCCCGTGCTCCGCCTGCTGGAGTCGAAGCTGGGGCCCGGCGCCATCCTCGTCGCGGACAACGTGAAGATGAGCCCGGAGTTCGCGGCGCACCTGGCGCGGCCGGAGCACGGCTACCTCACCATTCCCCTGCCCTGGGACGACGAGGACTGCCTGCTCGCCGTGCGCACCGCGCGGGAGGCCCACGGCTAGTATCCGGCGGATGGCGGACCTGGACCTCAACCTGCTCGTGGCGCTCGATGCCCTCCTGCGCGAAGGCAGCGTGGCGCGCGCCGCCGAGCGGCTCCACCTGAGCGCGCCGGCCATGAGCCGCACGCTCACCCGCATCCGCACGGCCCTGGGCGACCCCGTGCTCGTGCGCGCGGGGCGCGGGCTGGTCCCCACGCCGCGCGCGCTGGCGCTCCAGGAGCAGGTGCGCGCGGTGGTGCGGGAGGCCACCGCCCTGCTCGCGCCCGGCACGCCCATGCCTCCCGAGCAGCTGACGCGCACGCTGACGGTGCGGGTGAACGACGGCATCATCCCGCTGCTGGGCGCCGCGCTCTACCAGCGGGCGCGTGAAGAGGCCCCCGGGCTCACGCTGCGCTTCGTGGCGGAAGGCACGGAGGACGTGGAGGCGCTGCGCGACGGCGACGTGGACCTGGACATCGGCGTGCAGGGCGCGCTGGGCCCGGAGATCCGCGTGCAGCGGCTGGGCGAGGACTCCTTCGCCGTCCTCGTCGCGCGCAAATCCCCGCTGGCCCGGGGCAGGCTGACGTTGGAGCGCTTCGCCCGCGCCGAGTACGTCGTGGCCTCCCGGCGCGGCATGACGCGCAACCCGCTGGACGCGCTGCTGGAGCGCAAGGGCCACGTCCGCCGGGTGACGGGCGTGGTGCCCAACCTGCTCGCGGCGGCGGCGCTCGTCGCGCGAACGGAGGCCATCGCCGTGGTGCCCTCGGTGTTCGCGCGCTCCGCGGCGGCGCTGATGCCCCTGCGCGTGCGCGCAGTTCCGCTGGAGACCGGCTCCTTCGTCGTCGCCCAGGCGTGGCATCCCCGCTTCGACCGCGACCCCGCGCACGTCTGGCTGCGCAGGAGCGTGAAGACGCTCTGGGAGGAGCTGGTGCGGGACGCTACGCCGGTCCGTCCGTGACCAGCGCCAGCGAGAAGCCGTCATGGCCCTTGCTGCCCACCGTCCGCACGGCGGTGGCGCTCACGCGGGGCTCGGCGGCCACGGCCTCATACGCGGTCCACTGCTCCTGGCCCATGCGTCCTCCGTGGAATTTCCACTTCTCCAACGCCCGGATTCCGCCCAGGTGCACCCGGAAAACAAATGCAACGAAACTTTAAAAAGGGACAGGCGACAATGTGGGAGTCAGTGGCCGCTCCGCATCCCCCCACGGAGGAACACCATGGAAATCAACCGCAAGTCGCCCGCTTCCGTCGCCCCCACTGCCCGGACCGGTGAGACCTCCCGCGCGGAAGCCCCGAAGCAGAAGCCCCTCACGGTGCGTGACGGCTTCGAGACCCGGGGTGCGCGTCCCTCCAACTTCGTGGACCGCCCCACGGGCCGTCCCGCGACGCCGGGCGCTGGCGTGCCGGCGTCGGCCTTCGCCTTCGGTTCGTCCAACGTCGCGGTGAAGCCGGACGCGAACAAGGTCCTCGACGCGAAGAAGGTGGACCCGTCGCAGCCGAAGCCCAAGCCGTCCGGAGACCCGGTCATCGCGGTCATCGACGGGGGCGTGGACTTCAAGCACACGGACCTGGACGACGCGATGTGGACCAACCCCGGTGAAATCGACGGGGACGGCATCGACAACGACGGCAACGGCGTCAAGGACGACATCCACGGCTTCAACGTGGGCTTCGGTGACGGCAACCCGTTCAAGGGCGAGGGCACGGACCACGGCACGCACGTGGCGGGCATCATCGCGGCCGAGGACAACGGCGAGGGCAACACCGGCATCGCGGCCGGCAAGGCCAAGGTGCTGAGCGTGGGCGGCCTGTACGACGGCGCCGACCTGCTCACCAACTTCGAGCGCTCGGTGGACTACCTGGTCAACCTGAAGACGGAGCACGGCGTGAACATCCGCGCCGCCAACGCGAGCTTCGGTGACACGTACCGCGCCCCCGCGGACCAGAAGCGCTGGACCGCGGCGGTGCAGAAGCTGGCGGACGCGGACATCCTGCTGGTCGCGGCCACGGCGAACGGCAACGGCAGCAACATGAACAACGTGGCGGACATGCCCGCCAACATCGACCTGCCCAACGTCATCACCGTGGCGTCGATGGACAAGAACAACGACAAGCTGGCGCGCTTCTCGTCGCACGGCGACAAGGTCGTGGACCTGGCCGCGGTGGGCGAGGACGTGCTCAGCACCGTGCCGGGCAACCAGTGGGAGGAGATGAGCGGCACCTCCATGGCCACGCCGACGGTGGCCGCCACCGCCGCGCGCATGTTCGCGGAGAACCCGGACCTGACGGCCGTGCAGGTGCGCGACCTCATCCTCAAGACGGTGGCGCAGGACTCGGACCTCAAGGGCAAGGTCATCACCGGCGGCAAGCTGGACATCGACGCCGCCATCACCGCCGCGAAGGACTCCGTCGTCGCGAAGCCCGAGCAGCCGGCCGTCGCCACGCGCTGATCCAAAGCGAACGCCATGACGACCGGGCCGGGTGCGCTGCGAGCGTGCCCGGCCCGTTGTCTTTCGACCGTCCCTTCGGCGAGCCAGAAACCCTGAACCACCACCCCACACGGTTCCTGCACCCCGGCCCGCGAGGCTAGGGTGGGCGTGAAACCTTTCGTCTCCTTTCGTGGACACCCCCATGCGCGCGCCTCCCGTCCTACGCCTCGTCGTGCTCTCCGCCTCGCTTTCCGCCCTCCCCGCCTGGGCCGTGGAGGACTGCTCGTTCAAGGGCGAGTCCATCAACCTGGACAACGGCAACTCGACCGCGAAGCTCACCGGCACGGTGCGCTGCGTGGACCGCGACACGAAGAAGGAGACGCACACCGTCTCGTACCGCGACGGCAAGAAGGACGGCTGGGAGGTGCGCCGCTGGTCCGACGGTCGGGCCATCGAACAGGAATACAAGGCCGACAAGCGACAGGGCGGCTTCAAGCGCTACGAGGACGGCCGGCTGGTGGAGACCTCGACCTACGCCGACGACAACGAGCGCGGTGAAGGCCAGCGCTACCACCCCAACGGCAAGGTGGCCCATCGCTACGACCGGCAGCCGGAGGACGCGAAGAGCACCTACGCGGACTACGACGAGACCGGGCGGCTGACGGGCGCCGGGTGCGGCCTCCAGTCCTCGCGCGAGGCGGGCCTCAGGGACTGCGTCTGGAAGGGCCCCTCTCCGCTCGTGTTCTTCCACGCGAACGGCCAGAAGCGCTCCATCAGCCCCCTGAAGAACGGCCTGCGCGAAGGCATGACGGAGACGTTTGATTCCAAGGGCCAGCGCACCAACACCACCGCCTACGCCGCCGGCCTGCGCGACGGCGTGAGCAGCGAGTACGCGGACGGCATCATCCGCCACGCCACCACGTACGCGAAGGGGCAGATGGAGGGCGATGAGACGGAGTACTTCAAGGACGGCTCCAAGAAGCTCGTCACCACCTGGAAGAACCGCCAGAAGCTCAAGCGCGTGGAGTACTTCCAGAACGGCGAGCGCAAGAGCGAGTTCGTCGTCACCGGCGAGCGCGCGGTGGAATCCCAGTTCAACGACGACGGGTCGCTGCGCCAGCGGCAGGCCCTGGCCCTGGACGACAGCAAGTACCGCTTCGAGCCCGACGGCGTGACGGAGTCCTTCTTCCCGGACGGCGGCGTGGAGACGCGCGAGCACTACGTCCAGGGCCGGTCCGAGGGCCAGCGCCAGGTCTGGGCGGACAACGGCGTCCTCGTGGAGGACTCACAGTGGAGCAAGGACCGCGTCACCGCGCGCAAGCGCTGGAACCCGGACGGCGGAGGGCTCGTGGAGGACGACACCTTCTACGAGGACGGCTCGCGCAAGAAGAAGCCCTGAAGCCCGCCTGCTCGCCTCACATCTCCTTGACGGATGATGGTTGAAATATTACGACCATCATCCCAATGACCCAGAAGACGGAACAGAAGCAGAAGTCGCACGACGCCATCCTCGCGTCCGCCGCCACGCTGTTGCTGGAGCGGGGCATCCAGGCCAGCTCCATCATGGACGTGATGAAGGGGGCGGGGCTCACGGTGGGGGGCTTCTACGGGCACTTCGAGTCGAAGGAGCACCTGTTCACGGAGACGCTCCGGGGCACCGCCCGCGCGGTGTGGAACAAGCTGCTGCACAAGGCGAAGGAGGACGCGCCCGACGCGCCCGCGCTGAAGGTGCTGGAGCGCTACCTGTCGCGCAAGCACCGCGACGCCGTCACGCCCACCTGTCCCCTGCCCAGCATCACCGCCGACGTGGCGCGCTCCGGGGAGCCCTACCGGGGCGCGCTGGAGTCGGAGTTGCAGCAGTTCGTGCGGTCGTTCGCGGAGCTGCTGGGCCCCCACGCCCGCCACCGGGAGAAGGCCCTGGTGGCCGTCGCGCTCATGTACGGGGCCCTGTCGCTGTCTCGCGCCATCCAGGGCACGAAGCTGTCGGATGACTTCCTGGAGGCGGCGAAGAAGTGGGGCGCGCAGCTGGTGGCGAAGGAGGACGCATGAGCGCCGTGGCCGCCCTCC
>SECN01000235.1 GCA_004173515.1 Myxococcaceae bacterium
ATCTGGAAGGCCATGTCCTTGTTGGCCGACTGCGAGCGCTCCGTCTGGCAGGTGATCATGATGCCCGTGGGCAGGTGCCGCAGCTGCGCCGTGGACGACGTCTTGTTGACCTTCTGGCCACCCGCGCCGCTGCCTCGGATGAACTTCAGCTCGTAGTCCTTCTCTGGCAGATCGATGTGGATGCTGTCGTCGACCTCCGGGTACACGTCCACGGAAGCGAAGGCCGTCTGCCGGCGCGCGTTGGCGTCGAAGGGGCTGATGCGCACGAGCCGGTGCACGCCCACCTCCGCCTTGAGGTAGCCGTAGGCGTTCTCGCCCTCGATGCGCAGCGAGACGTTCTTGAAGCCCGCCTCTTCACCCGGCAGCGCGTCGCTGATCTCGACCTTCCAGCCCTTCGTCTCGCCGTAGCGCGTGTACATGCGCATCAGCATGGCGGCCCAGTCCATGGAGTCCGTGCCGCCCGCGCCCGGGTTGATGTCCATGAAGCAGTTGCTGTGGTCCTGCGGCCCGGAGAGCATCCGCGCGAGTTCCAGCTTCGCGACCTCCGCGTCCAGCGCCCCGAGCGAGCCTTCCGCCTCCAGCGCGCTCGCCTCGTCGTTCATCTCCGCCGCCAGCTCCAGCAGCGTCTGCGCGTCGTCCAGCCCGCGCATCGTCTTGTCGAAGGCGCCCACGCTGGCCTCCAGCGTGGACTTCTCCTTCAACAGCCCCTGGGCCTTGGTGTTGTCGTCCCAGAAGCCGGGCTGCGTGGATTCACGTTCAATCAGTGCGATGCGGGACCGCTTGCGGTCCAGGTCAAAGATGCCCCCGGAGCGCGTTGAGGCGCTCCTTCAGGGCGTGGATCTTCTCCATCGAATCGTTCGCCATGGTGTTCGTCGTCCTTCGGTGTTGGGAGGTTTTCGAAACGTCGTGCTGCTTCAGGAGGCCTTGAGCGAGGGCACCTGTGCGCCCTCACGGGTGGCGGGGGTTTCCCTGACCGCCGCGCGGGCGCGGAGCCGATCCAACCAGAAGGCGCCGGCCATGCCCAAGGAGATGGGCAGGATGAGCGCGATGAGGCGCCAGTTGTCCTGGTCGAACCAGGGCAGCACCTTCAGCACCATGCCCAGCGCGCCCGTGGCCGCGAGCAGGCCCCACACCCACTTGAGCCGCGCCCGGGCCTTCACGCTGTTCCAGGTCAGGCGCAGGCCATACGGCACCGCCAGCAGCGTCACCGGGTTCGCGAGGAACAGGTTCTCGTTGTGGTGCGTGACGACGTGGTCCGTGCCGATCCACATCACCACGAGCGCCAGCCCCGGGATGCCCAGCACCAGGCCCACGACCATGTTCTCCACGCCCAGGAGGATGCGCGCCGCGCGGCTGCCCCGGCGCTCCCACACGGCGAGCCCCAGCGCGCTTGCGCCCAGCAGGACGCCCAGGGCGAAAATCCACGGGCCGAAGTTCGGCGGCGTCGCGGGCGGGCGGGAACGCGGCGACAGGTAGTAGTTCCACTGCTTCTCCACCAGCGACACCGGCTGACCGTCCGCGCCGGGCACCTTCAGCTCCGCCACCTGCTGCTCCAGCTCGTCCGGGAGGAAGGCCTCCTCGCGGCGGGTGATGGGCTTGTCGATGGAGTCGTTCATCATGAAGTCGAGCAGCAGGCTCCGTCACGCAGTTGTCGCTGTAGTGCTCGTACAGGTACTCGCGGTTCTCCGGCAGCACGTTGTCCGCCAGCCGCTTCGCCACCTTCACGCGCTGCTCCGGCGTGAGGTTGAGCTCCTGCACGCGCACGTCGCGATTGAGCGACTTGTAGAGGCGGAAGGTGCCGTTGACGCTCGACTCCCCCACCCAGAACTCCAGGCGGCCCTTGGCGAAGCGCACCACCGTCTGGTCGTCGAAGGAGTACATCCCGTAGTTGTAGAGGCGCTGCATCTGCCGGGCGCGGTCCTCCACCACCAGCGAGCCGTGGCCCCACCACGCGAAGACGTCGTCCCCGGGGCTGAACGTCACCAGCCAGATGGACAGGTCCTCGCCCCGGCTCTCGCCCGTGCCCCACGGCGGCACCGAGGCAGCGCGCGCGGGAGACGTGAGCAACAGGAGGCCAAGCAGGCTTGAAAGTACGAGCGACGACAGGCGGGGCATCGTTCCATCCAACACACGGAAGGGCGGGCCCCACCTACCTATCACGCAGCGCCCCCGACTCAACGGCGGGGACGCAGGGGTGTCGGCCGCCCGAGGGACGCCCCGGGGCCCCGGAAGGCCCCGGAGCGGGCTTCAGATGAGCTTGGCCCGACGGGCGCGCGAGTCGATGGTCAGCGAGTCCGCCACCATCCCGCGCTCGCCCAGCAGCTGCTCCTCCAGGGCCGCCATGCGCTTGGCGTCGCGCGGCTTCTCATGGTCGTGCCCCAGCAGGTGCAACAGGCCGTGCGCGAGGTAGCGGCCCATCTCCGACTCCAGCGTGCGGCCGTACTCCTTGGCCTGCCGCTTCGCCGTGTCCAGGGAGATGACCACGTCGCCCAGCGGGCGCGGGCCCGGCGTCCCCTTGGGTTGGTCTCCCGCGGGGAAGGACAGCACGTCCGTGGCCTTGTCCTTCTGGCGCCAGGTGCGGTTGAGCCGGCGGATGGCCCGATCCCCCACGAGCGACAGCGACAGCTCGCAGTTGGAGAGCCCCAGTTGCTTCAGGTAGTCGCGGCTCCAGGTGGTGAGCAGGCGCTCGTAGTCCTCGCCCTGCCCGTGCGCCACCTGCACCGTCACGGGCCTTGGGCTTCGGCTCCGGCTTCTCGATGTGCGCCAGCTCCACGCGGAACGCGGGCGCGCAGATGGACCAGT
The DNA here is from genome assembly GCA_004173515.1 of Myxococcaceae bacterium. Lineage (GTDB taxonomy): Bacteria > Myxococcota > Myxococcia > Myxococcales > Myxococcaceae > Corallococcus. The sequence goes on from SECN01000235.1 coordinate 2,803, forward strand.
AGTCACACGCGCCCTGCGAGTCGTTGCGGTACACGACGCGCTTGCCGCGCGGCACGAGCCCCACCTCGCCCGCGCCGATGCGCTCGCGCTTGCCGTCCACGACGAGGGTCAGCTCGCCCGTGAGGACGAGCACCACCTCGTCGAACTCCGGCGTCTGCGCGGGTTCGCTCCACCCCGGGGGCGCCCGCATGCGCGCCACCGACGCGGACTGCGTCTCCGTGCTGGCCACACCGACGAACTCCTCGATGCGCTTGCCGTCGTCCCGGGGAATCACCTTGCCCTTGCGAAGCTTCACGCCCTCCACCTTGCGGCTCATGACATGCCCGCCGTTCTCACCTTCGTGTCCTTCGCTTCAGGCTTCACCGGGGCCGGCGCCATCATCAGCGGCGAGCCCGACTTGCCCCCACCCATCGCACCCGCCGGGTACACCGGACGCGTGTGGTAGATGCCTTCCAGCGTGTGCAGGAAGGACTGAGAGATGAGGTTCAGGTCCTTGAGCGTCAAGTCACACTCGTCCAGCTGACCTTCGGAGAAGATGATGTTGATGATCTTCTGCACCTGCGCGTGGAGCTTCGCGCTGGTGGGGTCCGGCATGGAGCGCGTGGAGGCCTCCACCGCGTCGGCGATCATCACCAGCGCCGCCTCGCGGAACTGGGGCTTGGGCCCCGGGTAGCGGTAGATGCTCTCATCGATGGGCGGCGCGCCTTCCTTGCCCTCCTGCTCCTTGAGGGCCTTGTGGAAGAAGAAGCCCACCGTGCGCGTGCCGTGGTGCTGGGGGATGGCGTCCGCCACCAGCTTGGGCAGGCGGTACTGCCGGGCCATCTCCAGGCCCTCCGTCACGTGGCGCTTGATGATGACCGCGCTCATCGCGGGCGCGAGCCCGTCGTGCCGGTTCTCCCCCTTCTGGTTCTCCCCGAAGTAGAGCGGATTCCGACCCTTGCCGATGTCGTGGTAGTACGCGCACGAGCGCGCCAGCAGCGGGTTCGCGCCGATGGTCTCCGCCGCGTTCTCCACCAGCGTCCCGATGATGATGGAGTGGTGGTACGTGCCGGGCGCCTGGACGATGAGCTCCTTGAGCGCCGGGTGGTTCAGGTTCGCCAGCTCCAGCAGCTTGATGTCCGACGCGTAGCCGAACGTGGCCCGAACGCCAGCGAGTTGCCCAGCATCACGCCCGCCAGGCACGCGAACACCATGGCGAAGAACAGCGCCAGTTCCTGCGTGAGGATGAAGCGCACCAGCATCGCGCCCGCCGCCACCGGGAAGGCGTAATAGAAGGCCTCAATCGGCAGCGCCGTGTACCGGTCCTGCACCGCGTCCGCGATGGACACCCAGACCTGGAGCAGGCCCAGCAGGCCCACCAGCAACAGGCCCAGCAGCACGCCGTCCTTGCGCGTGGGACGGAAGCGCCGGAAGGCCGCGCGGCAGAAGCCGTAGAAGGCCACCACCAGCAGGGACACCAGGCCCGTGCCGCCCACCTGGAGCTGCAACAGGTCCAGCCGGTCCGTCTGCGCGCGCATGCCGCGCAGCATCACCAGGTGCGTTTCGTTGACGAGCTCTCCGTCGCCGATGACGCGCTGGCCCTTCTTGATGGAGATGACCGCGTCCTTCACCGCGTCGCCCGCGAGCCTGCGGCGCAGGTCCGTCTCCGCGATGTTGATGGTCAGGCTGGGGCGCACCAGCCGCTTGGCGATTCTCAGCACCGCGCGGCGCTGGACGGCGGGGGACTCCGGCAGCACGTTGCCCGGCACGGAGGCGAAGCGGTCCAGTTCCTGGTGCGCCTCCCGCATGTCCACCACCTGCGTGGCGGCGGCGGGCAGCGACTCCTCGTTCTTGTGCTGCACGTCGCGCACGGTGAGGCCCTGGGGGGCCTCGCGCACCAGTTCGTCGCGCGAGCCGGCCACGTACACCGGGCCCCGGTCGGCGCGGTAGGCGCGGTCGAGCAGCACCAGCGTGGCGGCCTCCGACTCCCCGGAGAAACCGTTGGCGACGAGCGCCTGGAAGTCCTCGCCCTCCAGGCCCGCATCCCGCTGGCCGAAGAGCTGCTCCTGGAACAGGGCCTGCATCTCCTCGCGGTCGCGGCGCTGGCGCTCCAGGGCCTCCGGGGTGGGGGGCACGGGACGGCGGCGCTTCGAGCTGCCCTCCTCCGGCGTGGCCTCCTCGGCGCGGGCTTCCTTCTCCTCTTCCAGGTGCTCGCGGGCGGAGGCGAAGGCGGCCCTCACGGACGCGCGCAGGTTGCCCACCACGGCGGGGTTCAGGTCGTACACCGGGCGCACCGCGCTGCGGGCCTCGCGGCGGCGCTGCTGCGTCATGGCCTGATGCACGATGTCGTAGTCGCGCGCGGCCTTGAAGCCCGCGGGCGAGTTGGCCCGGAAGGGCTTGCCCAGGTTGTCTTCCGTCAGCGCGGGGATCTGCTGGCTGTAGAGGCCCGGGGAGATGACGAAGCCCGCGCCCACCGACACCACCAGCAGCAAGAGGCCCTGGACGATGCGCCGGCCCCAATCTCCACGTCCGAGCCCCAGGCGCACCGCGAGCGCGTCCAGCGGACTGGGCTCGGGGGCGGGTGATTCAGGATCGGCCATGGGGGGACTCCTCACCCGGGAAAGGCGTCAAAGGCTCCATAGAAGGCAGCAGCGACGCGGAAAATTCGTGAGGGTGGGACAGCCGCCGCCCGGACGCCAGTTCGCTCTGCAAAAAATGACAGTGGGCGAACAGGCCGGGATGTAGGCCGTCCAGCGACTCCACCCCCAACCCCGGCGCGAGCCTGGGGACGGGGGTGGAGGCGGAACGTCACGCCTGGGAACCGTCGGACGGCGCTTCGCGCGCGGCCTGGGATGCCTTCTGGGCGTTCTCCGAGCGCTCGTAGGCGCGGATGACTTCCTGCACCAGCGGGTGGCGCACGACGTCCACGTCGGAGAACTCCGAGAAGTGGATGCCGTCGATGTTCTTGAGCACCGAGCGCGCGTGGTTCAGGCCGGACATCTTGCCCGTGGGCAGGTCCACCTGCGTCACGTCGCCGGTGATGACCGCCTTGCTGTTGTAGCCCAGGCGGGTGAGGAACATCTTCATCTGCTCGACGGTGGTGTTCTGCGCCTCGTCGAGGATGACGAAGGCATCGTTGAGGGTGCGGCCGCGCATGAACGCGAGCGGCGCCACCTCCACGACCCCCTGCTCCACCAGCGTCTGGGCGCGCTCCACGGCCATCATGTCGTGCAGTGCGTCGTAGAGCGGGCGCAGGTAGGGGTTCACCTTCTCCGCCATGTCGCCGGGCAGGAAGCCGAGCTTCTCACCGGCCTCCACGGCGGGGCGGGCCAGGATGATGCGCTTGACCTTGCGCTCCTGGAGGAAGGCGACCGCCATGGCCATGGCCAGGTACGTCTTGCCGGTGCCGGCGGGGCCCACGCCGAAGACGATGTCGTGGGCGCGGATGGCGTCCACGTAGCGCTTCTGGGCGATGCTCTTGGGGGCGATCTGCCGGTTGCCGGTGCTCTTGAGCACCGTGCCGAGCATGACCTCCTGCAGCGACTCCGTGCCGCGGCCCAGGACCTTGATGGCCTGCTCCACGTCCTCACGGTAGACGGTGCGGCCGGCGCGGATCATCTCCTCGAGGTTCTCCACGAGGCGCACCGCGAAGGCGACGGCGTCCGCGGGGCCCGACAGGAGCAGTTCCGTGCCGCGCTGCCCCACCCGGACGCCCAGGCGCCGCTCCATCAGCTTGAGATTCTCGTTCTGATTTCCGCACAGGGCCAGGGTCGTCTCGTTGTCACGGACGTCCACCTTGGCGGAGGTTGGCGTGGATTCTGCGCGAGCAGCGGGCACATCCAGCGTGGCGGGGTTTCGCAATGCGCGTTTGTCCTCGTTCAGTGGTCGCTCGCCGTCAACGTAACGCCGCCCCCCCACCCGTGCCCGGTGGACCTGAAGGACGGCTTCTGGAAGCAGGCTAGCGCACGGGCGGTAGGAGGATGAACTGCCGGGCGGCCAGCCGACGGTAATAATACTGCTCCCGCCACGGGTAGCGCAGTTCCTCCGGACTCAACAATCCGGCATCCACCAATGCATCCAGCCGTTCCGGCAGGGTTCCCTTCTCCAGATGGAACACCTCCAGCGCGGCTTCGATGCGGACGCGCTGCGCCTGGGCAATCTGACGCTGGGCGGCGGGATCGCCCAGGACGGTGGCGCCGGCCTCCTGCCGGCCTCCCCCCACCCACCGGGAGGCGATGAAGGCCAGGGCCACCAGGACGGCCATGGTCACCAGGACGCGGCCCACGGGGCCCGCCACCCGGGCGACGAGGCGGGTGTCCTCCGGGACGGGGGCGCGCCCTTCCGGGTCGATGACGCGCACGTAGTCGCCCTTGACCAGGTTGTAGAGCGCCTTGCAGGTCTCGAACTCACCCAGGCAGCACAGGTCCACGAGCTTGCGCAGGTCGCGCCCCTGGGCGATCTCCTCGTAGACGTGACGCTCCGAGGGCCCGATGGCGCCCAGCTCCCCGCCCTCGTCGGCGTGGGGGCGGGGCACGGGCAGCGCCTTGACGCGCTCGAAGGTCATGTCGTCGCGGTGGATGCGCTTCCGGATGACGGGCCACTCGTCCACCATCCGGAAGCCCTCCATCAGCACCGTCTCCGCGCGCAGCGGGGTGATGCCTTCGGGGCCCGGCTCCACCGGCTCCTGGATGAACTCGTAGGTGCCCGCCTTCCAGGTGAAGAGGCGGTAGAGCGTCTCCGTCACCTGGAGCTGGGCCATCTGCTGGAAGCGCTCGGCGGTGAGCGCATGGCTCATCACCAGCACGTCGCCCAGCCGCTTGAGGGTGCGCTTCTGCACCTCCAGCGCCGCCTCCAGCTGCGTCTCCGTGATGATCTCCGCGCGCACCAGCATGGTGCCGATGAGCTCCTTGCGCTTCCGGGTGAGGCCCTCGGCCTTGATGATGTGGCCGTCCTGGAAGCCGACGCGCACCTCCTGGTCCTTGTCGCGGAAGTGGAGCGTGCCCGTCTTCTGCTGCTGCCCGATGAGCTGCAGGATGTCCCCGATGCCGAAATCCTTGAGGGTGCCCTTGAGGGACATGGTTCAGGCCTCCCCTCGCTGGAGGCGGCGCAGGCCGCGCAGCGTCAGCAGGTAGACGAAGAAGAGCACCAGTCCGGCGGGCACGAGCTTGAGGTACAGCGGCGCGTCTCCGTACGGGGTGCGGACGAGGCCGCGGTGGAGCACCAGCGCGGCCAGGCAGAAGCTGAACACGAACGCGTAGAGGGCCCCGCGCACCGGCAGGCCCGTGCTGACATGGCCCGCGCCGGACACCAGTCCGCCCAGCCCGTACGTCACCCGCTTCGTCCAGGCCTGGTGGCGGTCCACCTCCTGCTGCTTGCGCGAGCGGACCTCCTTGGGCACCTGGCTCTTGCGCGCGTAGACGTGGACGCACTGGCCGCACAGGGTGCCGCCCACGCCCAGGTCCTTGTCGCAGCGCTGGCACACCGCCCGGCCGCACCGGTCGCAGTCGCGCGACGCCTTCATCCACGAACCTGCTTCGCCCGCCAGGGCCAGGAGCGCCGCGAGCACCGCCGTCAGCGCCCAGCCCACCGGGCCCTGCGGCAGGGCGTGCGACAGCCAGCGGCCCACCTGGGCCTCCACGCGCGCGCCCTCCGCCTCGCCATCGGCCAGGTCCATCCAGTCGCCCTCCGGAATCGACGGCGACAGCAGCAGCAGGTTGAGCAGGGGGCGGTCCTCCGGGGGAGGTTCGCGGCGCAGGAGCGCTTCGTCCAGCGACTGCGCGGTGGCGCTCGCCGTCGTGGCGCGCTCCAGCTCCTTGCTCAACTGTTCGTCCGGCACCTGCCGGGCCCGGCGCCGGTACACCTGCGCGAGGTTGTAGTGCGGCGCCGCCATCCTCGGATCCGCCTGCGCGGCCTGGTTGTAGAGGGGCAGCGCGCCCTCCGCGTCTCCCAGGCCCACCAGCACGTTGCCAAAGCGCGTGAGCAGTCGCGCGTCCCCGCCGCGAAGGGCGGAGGCGGCCTTGAAGTCCGCCCTCGCCTCCTCCAGCAGGCCCCGGCGGGATTCATAGAAGGCGAGCGCGCCCAGTTCCTGGAAGCGGGCCGTGCGGGCCTCGGCGCGCGCACGCACCCGGGCCGCCGCGCCGTCCGCGGACAGGCCGCCGCGCTCCAGCAGGTAGACGTCCTCCGCGGGCGTGCCGGCGAAGACGGTGAAGCGCGCCAGCGCCCCCGCGCCCAGCGGCATCACGCCCAGGCCCATGAGCAGCACCGCGGCCACCCAGCGCTCGGCGCGGCCCAGGTACAGCGCGACGACGGCGAAGAGCAGCAGCAGTTGCGGCACCAGCCCTACGCCCAGCACGGCGGGCAGCGCCAGCAGCAGCAGCCCCAGCAGGGCCGACTGCCAGCGCGCCACCGCCCGGGGGAACAGGTGGTGGAAGTCATGCAGCGCGTAGCGGATCCGCCGCAGGAAGAGCACGGCCACCACCGCCACCGCCGTGGCCGCCCACGCCGCGAGCGCCACCGCGCCCAGGTCCGTGAGCGCGGGCCTCCGGTAGCGCGCGTCCTTCGCCAGCGTCACCAGGGCCGTCTTCCAGGCGCTCACGTAGCGGGGGATGTTCAGCGGATCCTCCACCGCGTACGCCTCCGCCCGGGCGAAGTGCGCCGAGGGCAGCCCCGGCGACAGGGTCACCGCCACGTCCAGCAGCGCGAGCGTCCCGGTGAGGTCCCCGGCGCGGCGGCGGACCTCGGCCTCGCGCAGGAAGCCCACGCTCAGGGGCTCCAGGTCCGTGGCGAGGATCTCCTCGCGCAGCTTGAGCAGCTCCTGCTGGGCGGTCTGCGCGGCGGGCTTGTCGTTGCGCGAGCGGGCCTGCTTCCAGCGCTCCCACACCGCCAGCAGGTCCGCGTCCACCACCTTGGGGGCCATCACCGGCGTGGGGCCGGGGCGCGGCGCGACGACGACGGGTTCGGGCTCCACCGGCGCGGCGGGCACCACGGGCTTGGGCGGCGGGGTGACGACGCGGCCCTTGCCCGTGGCACGTCGGGGCTCCGGATCCGGTTCGTCCACCACCTCTTCCTCGGGCTCCGGTTCGGGGTCGTCGTGGACGGTGGCGTCCCCGGGGTCGGCCTCCTGCGGATCTTCCAGGTAGGTTTCCTGGATGCGCGTGGGCGCGTCCTGCATCAACGCAGGGGCACGCGCGGGGACAAGCAGCACGAGGCAACAACACAGGCCGAGGAACGAGCGGAGCATCCGAGCGGCCGATGATAGGCGACAGCGGGGACGGGACGAAATCATGACTCCCCGTCTCCTCCCTGCTCCCACGTGCTACAGGAGCGCCCGGCGGGGGACTGCACGGGAGTGAAACGCATGGCGGCGCCTGGATCAGAGCTGGAACGACTGGTGGGGATCATGCAGCGGCTGCGGGCCGAGGGCGGCTGCCCCTGGGACCGCGAACAGGACCTGCGCTCGCTGCGCCCCTACCTCACCGAGGAGGCATTCGAGGTCCTGGACGAGATGGACCGCGTCTCCGACGGTGGCCCCTGGCGCCCCCTGTGTGAAGAGCTGGGGGACCTGCTCTTCCAGATCGTCTTCCACGCGCAGCTCGCGGCGGAGCTGGGCGAGTTCACGATGGCGGACGTCTGCGCGGCCATCAGCGACAAGATCACCAGCCGGCACCCGCATGTGTTCGGCACCGAGCACGTGGTGGGTGCCGAACAGGTGCTCTCCAACTGGGCGAAGCTGAAGGCGGACGAGCGCAAGAAGAAGACGGGGCGCGCGGGCTCGGTGCTGGACGGTGTGCCCACCGCGGCCCCCTCCCTGCTGCGCGCCGAGCGCCTCACGGAGAAGGCCAGCCGCCTGGGCTTCGACTGGCCCGACCTGGCCGGGGTGCGCGGCAAGCTGGACGAGGAGCTGCGCGAGTTGGACGAGGCCATCGCGGCCGGCGGCCGGGACGCCATCGAGCACGAGCTGGGGGACGTCCTGTTCTCGCTCGCGAACCTCGCCCGCTTCGTGAAGACGCCGGCGGAGGACGCGCTGCGCATGGCCTCGCGGCGCTTCGTCACCCGGTTCCAGTACATCGAGGCGCGACTGAACGAAGAGGAGGTGCCCTTCGGCGGCGCGACCCTGGAGCACATGGAGCGCCACTGGCAGGCCGCCAAGGCCCAAGAGAAGCTGCTGCCCCCGCCCACCCACCTGCCCCGCGCGTCCGTGGCCACCCTGCGCCTGCCGGTGCCGGACGTGGCGGCCCAGCGGGCCTTCTGGGACCCGGTGGCCTCCTGGCTGGGATGGACCGCCACCCGTTCCCCGGACGGCACGGCGGCCTACACGGGCGCGGGCCTGGGGCTCGTCTTCACGCCGGGTGCCCCGGCGGCTCCGGGCCCGGCCCGGGTCGGGCTGATCCTGGAGGCGCCCTCGCCGGCCGCCGTCGCCCGGCTGAAGGACCTGCTACAAGCCCACCACCCCCACAGCATCGTTTCGGGCCCCGAGGAGGGCCTTCGGTTCCAGGACCCCGCAGGGCTCGCGTGGGAATACACGCCCCCGTCGGTTTGATTCTCCCCCGCGGGTGGCGTCAGGCCCCTCGCGAGTGCCGTCCGAGGCCTTCCGGAACCGGAAATCCTGATCGCGTTTGCACGCGTGCCTTGACGCAACGGGGGCGTCGAAGTAAGGACGGCCCCTCTTTTTCCTTGTCTTGCCTTCCGCTGGAGCATTGCCTTGGCGAACACCAAGTCTGCAGAGAAGCGTCACCGCCAGTCCCTGAAGCGCCGCGCCCGGAACGTGAATGTCCGGTCGTCGGTGAAGGACGCCGTCAAGTCCGCCCGCGAGGCCATTGCCTCCAAGGACGGCACGAAGACGACGGACGCTCTCAAGGCGGCTTCCAAGACCCTCAACAAGGCGGCCAGCAAGGGCGTCCTCCACAAGCGCACCGCCTCGCGCCGCATCTCCCGGCTGGCCAAGGCCGCCGCGAAGAAGTCGGCCTAGTCGTACCCCGCCCCGGGTCGAGGACCGGGTCTCCCGGTCCTCACCAGGTGCTGGCCAGTCGGTCGTACCCGTCCCGCATGAGCGTTTCCGCCAGGCGTGCCAACGCCGCCTGACGGTTGGCCTCTGCTTCCAGGACGGTGCCCCTGCCCTGCAGGTAGTCCTCCGTGCCCGACACCACGGTCTCCGACAGCAACTGCCCCTCCTTCACGAGGCGCAGGCGCACGGTCGTGAAGACGCGGTAGTTGTTGGCGACGATGGTCGGGGATGCCCAGACGTTGAGCACCGCCCCTTCAATCGTGGACGTGCAGCCCGGAGCGCTGGCCAGCCGGCCCGCCTGGACGAGCTGCTGGCGCAGGTAGCGCGTGAAGAGGTTCTCCAGCGCGGGCTCCGGCGTCTCGTTGACGAAGATGGGCGCGCACACCTGGCCCACCCCCTCCGGCAGCGCCGAGCCCCACGGGCTGAAGCGGTAGCCGCACCCGGACGCCATCACCGCCACCGCCGCCACACCCGTCCGGGCCCACCGGCACGCACTCCCCGCACTCCAGGTCGCCCACATGGGCGCGCACCCTACCCGCCCGCGATCCTCCGTCAAGCGTCGGGGCCGGACACCGGCACGCCTCGCGCGCGCCCAGCTTCCCGCAGCGCCACCCGCGCCGCCTCCAGGCGGGCCTCCCGCGCGGAGCCCCGGAGCGCCATGCCCAGCGGCCACTGCAACCGCGCGCCGTCCTCCAGCTCCACCGTCAGGCCCTGGTGGCGGTACAGGACCGCGAGCAGCAGGCCCACGACTCCGGCCGCGAAGGCCATCACCCGGAGGGCCTGTGCCGGCGTCCAGAGGCCCAGCAGCGCGAACGCGAGCAGGCCCAGCGCTTCCACATAGGGCCGCGTGTGCCACTCCAGCCTGCGCACCCGCGTCCACGCCACGTCGAGCGGCGGGCCCCCGACGCGCCCCAGGAACGTCAACCGCTCCGCGTCCATGGACAGGCCGCGCCCGTTGCCCAGGTCCAACGCCAGCGGGGCGATGCGCGAGGGCGGTGGAGACACGGGCCCCTGGGGCGGCAGGGGCGCCTCCGGCAACACCGCGTTGCAGAAGGCGCAGCGGCGCCGGGCCGCCGTCTGGGGGCGCCCGCAGGCGGAGCACATGACGAGCACTTCCGCGGGCACCGCCCCTCCCTTCCCGGCTTCAGCCCCTGGCGTCAGCCGACGACGAAGTTCACCAGCCGCTTGGGGACGAAGACGAACTTGCGCAGCGTCTTGCCCTCGAGCGCGGACTTGACCTTCTCCTCCGCCTCCGCCGCCGCGCGCACGTCCGCCTCGCTCGCGTCCGCGGCCACGCGCACCTCCGCGCGCAGCTTGCCGTTCACCTGCACGGCGTACGGAATCACGTCGTCCACCACCAGCGCCGGGTCGAACTCCGGCCAGGCTTCCGACACGGTGACGGCCTTGGCGCCGTAGGCCTCCGCCAGCTCGTCCGCGATGTGCGGCGCGAACGGGGTGAGGATGCGCGCGAGCAGCCGCATCGCCTCCGCCATGGCCGCCTTCTCCGCCTGCGTCTCCGGCGTGCCCACGGCGTAGAGCGCGTTCACGCATTCCATGATGCCGGCGACAGCGGTGTTGAACGACAGGCGTTCAATGGCCTCGCTCACGCGCTTGAGGCACTTGTGCGCCGCGCGGCGCGTCTCCAGCGCCTTGCCCTCGTAGGGGCCGTCGTACGTGACGTCCGCCACGCTGGCCTGGTGCGTGGCGCCGAGCGCCCACACGCGCTTGAGGAAGCGGGCGACGCCCTCCACCTGATCCGGGGACCAGTCGAAGTCGCGCTCCGGCGGGCCCGCGAAGAGCACGTAGGTGCGCGCCGTGTCCGCGCCGTACTTCTGCACGATGATGTTGGGGGCCACGCCATTGCCGAAGCGCTTGCTCATCTTGCGACCGTCGGCGCCGTTGACGATGCCCTGGGTGATGAGCCGCTTGACGGGCTCGTCCACCGGCGACAGGCCGAGCAGCTTCATGATCCGGGTCCAGAACCGGAAGTAGAGCAGGTGCATCGTGCCGTGCTCGGGGCCGCCCACGTACACGTCCACCGGCAGCCACCGCTGCGCCTCCTTCGGGTCGAAGGGCGCGGTGTCGAAGTGCGGCGACAGGTAGCGCGCGAAGTACCAGCAGGAGTCGACGAACGTGTCCATCGTCTCCGTCTCCCGGCGCGCGGGACCGCCGCACTTCGGGCACGTCGTGTTGACGAAGGACGCGACCTTCGCGAGCGGCGGCTCGCCCTTGCCGGTGAGCACCTCCTGCGTATCGATTTCCGGCAGGCGCACCGGGAGCTGCTCCAACGGAACGGGGAGGCCCTTGCGCTCCGGGTCGCACTTCTCGCAGTAGACGATGGGGATGGGCGTGCCCCAGTAGCGCTGGCGGCTGAAGCCCCAGTCGCGCTGGCGGTACGTCACCGTGGCCTTGCCCTGGCGGCTGGATGACCACGCGCACGGGCAGCGCGTACTTGCGCGCGAAGGCGAAGTCGCGCTCGTCGTGCGCCGGCACGCTCATCACCGCGCCGGTGCCGTAGTCGCTCACCACGAAGTTGGCGATCCAGATGGGCACCGGCTGACCGGTGAACGGGTGCAGCGCGTGCGCCCCGGTGAAGACGCCTTCCTTCTCCGTGTCCTCGCCCAGCCGCTCCGTCTTGTTCTGCGCCGCCATGCGTTTGGCGAACGCTTCGACGTTCGCGCGCTGGTCCGGCGTCGTCACCTGGGCCACGAGCTTGTGGTCCGGCGCCAGCACCACGTAGGTGCAGCCGAAGAGCGTGTCCACGCGGGTGGTGAAGACGCGCAGGGCCGCGTCATGCCCCTGCACGCGGAAGTCCACCTCCGCGCCATCCGAGCGGCCAATCCAGTTGCGCTGGCGGGCGATGATGCTGTCCGGCCATTCCTTGAGGGTGTCCAGCGCGTCGAGCAGGTCCTGCGAGTACTTCGTGATGCGGAACGCCCACTCGGGCATCTCCTTGTCCAGCACCGGCGAGTCGCAGCGCTCGCAGGTGCCGTCCTTCACCTGCTCGTTGGCGATGACGGTGAGGCAGCCCGTACACCAGTTCACCTTGCTGAAGCGGCGATAGACGAGCCCCCGCTCCAGCATCTGGAGGAAGAACCACTGGTTCCAGCGGTAGTACTCGGGCGCGCTGGTGTTCACCTCGCGCGACCAGTCGTAGCTGTAGCCGAGCGTCTTGATCTCCGCCTTGAACGATTCGATGTTCTCGCGGGTGCGGATGGCCGGGTGGACGCCGTCCTTGATGGCCGCGTTCTCCGCCGGCAGGCCGAAGGCGTCCCAGCCCATGGGGTGCAGCACGTCGAAGCCGCGCATCAGGTAGTAGCGCGCGTAGACATCCCCGATGAGGTAGTTGCGCACGTGCCCCATGTGCATCTGGCCACTGGGGTACGGCAGCATCTCCAGGATGTACTTCTTGGGCGCATCCGGGCGCCTGCCTGCCCGGAAGATGCCCTCCTGGTCCCAGCGGGTCTGCCACTTTCCTTCAATCGACTGCGGCTCGTAACGCTCGTTCATCGCCATGGCTTTCCAGTCTCTTAGCGGGAGGTGCGACATGCGGGCAACAAGTCTTGCCGCGTCGAAGGCCTGGACCGTCCGCCCCCGTGCGGCCTGCCTCCCCGGACGGCCAGCAAGTCCTGGAACCTGACCGGAGGCCCCCCATGTGGGTGCGCTGTCCCGGGGGGCTGACCTCGCTCGGTGCTTGCCCTCCGGCCCGGGCACGACTAACTCGCCTTCCCGGTCTGGCGCAGAGGGAGAGCACCATGCAGGTCGTGAGTGTGAAGAGGGCCCTTGCGGGCTCGGTCGAGGCGGGCTCGAAGGTGGAGGTGCGCGGCTGGGTGCGGACGCGCCGCGACTCCAAGGCGGGCATCAGCTTCGTCAACGTGAGCGACGGGTCGGTCTTCGACCCCATCCAGGTCGTCGCACCCAATTCGCTGCCCAACTATGAGCAGGAGATCCTCCGGCTCACCGCGGGCGCCTCCGTCATCGCCAGGGGCACCCTGGTGCAGTCCCAGGGCAAGGGGCAGGCGTTCGAGATCCAGGCGGACGAGGTGCAGGTGCTAGGGCTGGTGGACGACCCGGACACCTATCCCATCTCACCCAAGCAGCACACGCTGGAGTACCTGCGGGATGTGGCGCACCTGCGCGTGCGCACGAACACCTTCGGGGCCATCACCCGCGTGCGCAACTCCGCCATGCAGGCGGTGCACCGCTTCTTCCACGAAGAGGGTTTCTGCTGGGTCAACACGCCCATCATCACCGCGAGCGACGCGGAGGGCGCGGGCCAGATGTTCCGCGTGTCCACGCTGGATGCGTCCAACCCGCCGCGCGGTCCGGACGGGAAGATCGACTGGGGCAAGGACTTCTTCGGCAAGGAGGCCTACCTCACCGTGTCCGGGCAGCTGAACGTGGAGGCGTACTGCCTGGCCATGTCGAAGGTGTACACGTTCGGCCCCACGTTCCGCGCGGAGAACAGCAACACCACGCGGCACCTGGCCGAGTTCTGGATGATTGAACCGGAGATCGCCTTCGCGGACCTCAACGAGGACGCGGCGCTGGCGGAGCGGTTCCTCAAGTACGTGTTCAAGGCCGTGCTCAACGAGTGCGCGCCGGACATGAAGTTCTTCGAGGAGCGCCAGCAGAAGGGCGTCACGGAGCGGATGGAGAAGTTCATCGGCTCCAGCTTCGAGCGCATCGACTACACGGACGCCATCTCCATCCTCCAGAAGGCGAAGAAGAAGTTCGAGTACGCGCCGGAGTGGGGCAAGGATGCCGCACGCGGGCTTCGGGCTCGGGTTCGAGCGGCTCATCGTCTACATCTGCGGCCTGCAGAACATCCGCGACGCCATCCCCTACCCTCGCGTGCCGGGCTCCGCGCAGTTCTGAGTTCCGCCGCGATGGCGTGAAGCACGAAGGGCCTCCCGGGTTTCATGCCCGTGGAGGCCCTTCACCTTCTCAGGGCTTCTTCTTGAGGCCCGCGCGGTCCCTCGCGAGCTCGCCCAGCGCGGACCAGTCCTCGTCCCCGCGCCCCTGCGCGACGCCGGTGAGGAAGTGGTCTCGCAGGAGGCTCGCCAGGGGCAGCGGCACCTCGGCGGCGCGGCCCGCTTCGAGCGCCAGCGTCACGTCCTTGAGGCCCAGGCGCAGCGCGAAGCCCGCGGGGGCGGTGGTCCCCTTCGCGATGGCGCCCGCGTAGTTCTCGAAGATGGGCGAGCGGGCGAAGACGGACTTGAAGACGTCCAGGAACGCGGCGCGCTCCACGCCGGACTTCTCCGCCAGCGCGAACGCCTCCGACAGGGCCTCCATCATCGACGCGATGAGGAAGTTGCCCGACAGCTTCACCACGTTGGCGGACGAGGGCTTCTCGCCCAGCTCCGTGAGGCCACGGCCCAGCGCCGTGAGCAGCGGGCGCACGCGCTCCACGTGGGCCCTGGGGCCCGCGGTGATGACCCAGAGCTGCTTTCCCTCGGCGGCCTCCGGACGGCCGAAGACAGGGGCGGAGACGTAGCCCTGGCCCGCATCCGCGTGCGCCTTCGTCAGCCGCTCCGACAGCGCGACGGAGATGGTGCTGGAGGAGACGTGGATGGCGCCCTTCGGCAGGGCTCCCACGATGCCGTCCGGGCCCAGCGCGGCGGCTTCGGCGGCGGGGTCGTCCGCCAGCATCGACACGACGACCTCCGCGTCACGCGCCGCGTCCCCGGGCGTCTTCGCCACGCGGGCGCCCTGCTGTTGCAGCGGCTGCGCCTTGGAGGCGGTGCGGTTCCAGACGGTGACGTCATGGCCCGCGCCGAGCAGGCTCTTCGCCATCGGCGCGCCCATGTTTCCCAATCCGATGAAGCCGACCTTCATGGGGTGCTCCCTTCGTGCTCGCGTTCAACCTTCGTTCGACTGTTCCTCGGACACGTCCAGCCGCTCGAAGGCACGGCCCAGGACGGCGACGCCCAGCGCCACCTCCGCGAAGAGTGCCCCCGCCGCCACCAGCCCCGCGAGCGGCACCGACCACCGGCCCACGACAGTGAACAGCGGATAGCCCACGAGGAGGGCCACCACGGCGGCAGGCAACAGTCCCAAGACCGTCACCACCAGCGTGCCCACCAGCGTGAGCAGCCGCTGGCCCAGGGCCTCCACCCCGCGCGCCCGCTCCGAGTCCGCCGGAATCCACGCGGGCAGCAGCACCACCGCCGCGTTCTGGACGAACAGCCCCGCGAGCCCCAGCGCCGGCAACACCGACACGAGGCCCAGCACCACCGGCGTGGACCATGGCGCGAGCGTGTCGTCGTCCGTTCCCACGCCCAGCACCAGCGCCACCCCCAACATCACCCACTGCGCCGCGCCCAGCGTCAGCGCGGATGCCGCCAGCTCCGCGCCCACCACCTGCCGCCCCGTGAGCGGCAGGGCGCGCAACAGCTCCAGCTTCGGCAGGTCCATGCGCAGGTCGGTCCGGAACGCGCTCGGACCGATGACGGCCATCGCCACCGCGACCATCAGGCACATGGGGCCCAACAGCTCGCGCGTGTTGGAGAGCATCCGCGTGTCACCCAGCACCAGCGCCACCAGCGCGCCAATCACCACGAAGCCCAGCAGCATCACCAGCCCACCGCCCAGGCGCCTGCGGGCGATGAGGTTCTTCCACACGAGCGCCATCTCCGGACGCCCCCGGGCCTTGAGCGCGAAGGGCACCCGACCCACGCGGATGCTCCCGCCGCGCGCGGCCCGGTTGCCCCTGCGGGCCTGCTGGCGCGTCCGAGCGTCCGCCCCGGCCACCGCCGATTCCTCGAAGGGCACCTCCACGGCCATCACCCAGGCGTAGTGCGCCACGAGCAGCGCGAGCGACGCGGGCAGGTAGCGCAGGAAGTCCTGGGTGCTGCGCGCCATGGAGGGGGCCACCAGCGCGCGGCCCGGCCACAGCAGGGCCCGGGGCCCGGGCGCGTCCAGCACGTCGCGCAGCCACCCGCGCACGACGAAGGGCGCCGCGGGGTTCTCCGGCCACGGGTTCTCCTCCAGCGTGGTCACGAGCGTCCACATCACCGCCACCAGCAGCAGCCCCACCAGCGTCCAGCGCACGGCGCTTCCCCAGGGGCCCCGGGACGCCAGCCACGCGCGCACGAAGGACGCCGCGGTGCCGTGCAGGTACAGCGTCCCCATGGCCAGCGCCGCGCCCAGGAAGAAGAGCTCCGGGCGGGGACTGGTGAAGCGTCCCACGAAGATTGTCGCCGCCAGCGCCGCCAGCGCCGCGCTCAAGAGGCCTCGCAGCAGCTTGTAGTGCAACAGCGCCTTGCGCGTGACGGGCGCCGGGAAGAGGTACTGCACCTCCGTCTGCGTGAAGGTCAGCGCCGGCCGGTCCGCGCCCAGCACCCATGCCGTCACCAGCGTGCCCAGCACCGACACCTCCAGTGAGAACTCCGCGAACATGCGCGCGTTCGAGGACACCGCGCGGCCCGTGCCCTGCACGAACACGCTGCGACCCACGAGCGAATACAGGTACGCGAGGCCCACCAGCGCGCCCAGGAGGTAGCGAGGGCGCTTCAGCCGCTGCACCTGACGCACCAGCCGGTTGCGCCAGGTCCGCACCCACAGGAACGCCACCGCCCGCGAGAAGCTCACGGGACCCCGGGCCCCGGCCCCGCGGACGCACCCTGCTCCTCCGTGGCCGCGCTGGTGATCCGCACGAACAGGTCCTCCAGCGACGCGCCGTTGCCTTCCGCGCCGGCCAGCTGCTCGCGGATCTCCGGCAGCGAGCCCAGCGCCACCGCGCGGCCTCCGGCGATGATGAGCAGCCGGTGGCACAGCTCCTCCACCAGCGGCAGCAGGTGCGAGGACAGCACCAGCGCGGTGCCCTCCTCCGCGCGACGCTTGAGCGACGCCTTCATCCGGCGGATGCCCAGCGGATCCAACCCCGTCAGCGGTTCGTCCAGCAGGATGAGCCGGGGCTGGTGCAGGAAGCCGCACGCGATGGACAGCTTCTGCTTCATGCCCCGCGACAGCTCACCCGGCAGCGACTTCTCCCGGCCCGTCAGCTCCATCTCCTCCAGCAGCGCGCGGCCCCGCTCCTCCCAGTCCTCCACGCCGTAGAGGCGCGCGGTGAAGTTCAGGTGCTCCCAGACGGTGAGGTACTCGAAGAAGCGAGGCTCATCCGGCAGGAAGGCCAGCGCCCGCTTCGCGTCCACCGGCGCCACCGCCAGGTCGTGCCCCGCCACCCGCACGCGGCCCACGGAGGGCGGCAGGATGCCGGCGAGGCAGCGCAGCGTGGACGTCTTGCCCGCGCCATTGGGACCGACGAGTCCCAGCACCTCGCCCGGGGCCACCTGGAACGTCAGCCCCCGCACCGCCTGCACCGCGCCGTACGTCTTCTCCAACCCCTCGACGTCCAGCGCCGGTTCCATGCGTGCGTGGGCCCCCGAAGCTCAAGTGAGCTTCAGCAGTTCCTTCACCGTCTCCAACACCACCCGGGCCTGCACGGGCTTGACCAGGTAGGCGCTCGCGCCCAGGGCCATGGCCCGCGCCCGGTCCGCCTCCGCGCCCTCCGTCGTCACGACGACGATGGGCACGCCCCGGTGCTCTGGCGCCTTGCGGATGTGGCTGATGAGCTTCAGCCCGTCCATCAGCGGCATGTTGATGTCCGTCAGCACCAGGTCGAAGCGGCCCTGGGTGGTGAGCATCTTCAGCCCCGCCACCCCGTCCTCGGCCTCCACGCAGACGACGCCCGTGAGCCGCTGGAGCGCGTACATGATGCTGCGGCGCATGGCCTGCGAGTCGTCCACCACCAGCGCGCGGATCTGCTGCTCCGACATGCCCGACAGCCTAACACCCGCGCGCCGCCCGTCCCGGGAATGTGCGCGGCCCTGTCCGGCAACCACCGATTCACTGCCCGGACGACTGCCTCCGCCTGCGCACCAGCGCGGCCAGCTCCGTCCCCATGACGTCCAGGGTCAGCACCCGCGTCACCGCCCCCGTGGCGATGGCCTCCTTGGGCATGCCGAACACCACCGCCGTGTCCTCGGACTCCGCCCAGGTCTCTCCGCCCTCGCGCCGCACGCAGCGCACGCCCTGCGCCCCGTCCGCGCCCATGCCCGTCAGCACCACCGCCACCGCGCGCGAGCCCAGCACCTCCGCCGCGCTCTCGAAGAGCCGGTCGACCGACGGTGCGTACTTGTCCGCGGTCACCGGCCCCGGCGTGCGCAGCTCCATCCGCCCCCCGCGCTCCGTCAGCACCAGGTGCCGTCCGCCCGGCGCGATGTAGACGTGGCCCGGCGCCACCACGTCGCCGTCGCACGCCTCCGTCACCGTGAAGGGACCGATGCGGTCCAACCGCTCCGCGAAGGCCCGGGTGAACTGCGAGGGCATGTGCTGGCCCACCAGCACGCTCACGGCCGGCTCGCTGGCCAGCCCCTCCAGCAGCCGCTGCACCGCCGGAGGCCCGCCCGTGGACGCCCCCACGGCGATGACCTGGGGCGCATCCCCCGACAGGACGGCGCTGCGCAGCGCGGTGCCATGGCGTCCTCCCGATTTCACGTGGCGGGCCGCGAACACCTTGTCCAACAACTCGCGCCGCAAAATCTCCAGCGCCTCCGGCGTGGTCCGGGGCGGCTTGGCGATGAAGTCGAACGCGCCCAGCTCCAGCGCCTTGAACACGTCCGACTTGTGCGCGTAGCTGGAGATGACGATGACGGGCGTGGGCGAGGCGCTCATCAGGAGCCGCAGGAAGGTGTGCCCTCCCAGCCTCGGCATCTCCAGGTCCAGCGTCACCACGTCCGGCTTCAGGTCCAGGACCTTGCGCAGCCCCTCCTCGCCATCGCCCGCCCAGTCCAGCACCCTCACCTCGGCGGAGGACTCCAGGAGCGTGGTGAGCGTGCGGCGGTTGGTGGCCGAGTCGTCGATGACGAGCACCGTGAGCGGGCGTCCCATCAGCGGCCCTCCCCGGCGGGCAGCTCCGGCCGGCGGTACACGAGGTCGCCCTTCAGGTGCACCAGCTCGAAGTCCGCGCCCAGGCTGAGCAGGTTCTCCGCGTGGCCCAGCAGCAGGTAGCCTCCGGGACAGAGCCGGTCGCGGATGACGCCCAGCACCCGACGGCGCATGGCCTGGTCGAAGTAGATCATCACGTTGCGACAGAAGACGACGTCGGTGCGCGGCACCAGCTGGCTCGTCGCTTCGTCCGCCAGGTTGTGGTGGCCGAAGCTCACCCACGCCCTCACGTCGTCGCGCACGCGCACGCGGTTGACGCCCGCGGGCACGAAGAAGCGCTCCATCAAGTCCGGCGGCGTCGCGCGCAGGGCGCTGGGCCCGTACTCGGCGCGGCGGGCCACCGCGAGCACGCGGCGCGACAGGTCCGTGCCGTGCACCTCCACGTCCCAGTCATCGAAGCGGCCGCTGTCCTTCAGCAGCATCGCCACCGTGTACGCCTCCTCTCCGGAGGAACACCCCGCCGACCACAGCCGCAGCCGCCGGGTGCGCGCGTTCTTCTTCTCCAGGAGTGGGAGCAGTTCCTCGCAGAAGGCCTTGAGCTGCGCGGGTTCGCGGAAGAAGTACGTCTCGTGCGTGGTGAGGGATTCGACCGCCGCTTCCAGCTCCGCGATGCGCTGGGCGTCGTAGCGCAGGTAGCGGTGGTAGGCGCCGAAGTCCGTGAGGCCCAGCGCTTCCAGCCGGGGCCACAGCCGGCGCTCCATCACGAACTTCATGTCCTCGTGGATGAGGATGCCGCAGTGGGCATAGACGTGGTCGCGCAGGAGCCGGAACTCCTCCAGGGTCATCTCCGGACGGCCTTCGTCGAAGCGTGGCATGCGCGGCTTTCCCTCAACGCCCCGACAACCGTGCCACCGCGTCCACCAACGCCTTGCGGGCCAGCGCGTCGTGCTCCACCGACAAGGCGTGCTGGAGCACGGGCAGGCACTCGGGCCGTCCCAGGTCTCCCAGCACCCGCGCCGCCGCCGCCCGCACGTCCCACCGGGGATGCCCGACCAGCGACACCGCCAGCGCCGCGCCGTCCGTGGCGCCCTCCGCCGACGTCAGCGCCGCCAGCGCCGCCTTCACCACCTCCGTGTCGGGGTGGCCCAGCGCATCCCACAGCATGCCGGAGCCCACCTTGCCCAGCTTCGCCAGGGCCCGCACCGCCAGCACCGCGAGCGCACCGTCGCCGTGGCGCACCAGCGCCTCCAGGTCCAACGCGCGCTCCGTCGCGCCGCCCGCGCCCACCGCCTCCACCGCGGCCAGGCGCACGGCGCGGTCCTCGTCCTTCAACGCGAGCCCCAGGAAGCTTCCGGCCTCCTGCCCGCCCTGACGGCCCAGCGCCCGCACGGCGGCGATGCGCACCGGCGCGGACTCATCCGCCAGCGCGCCTCGCGCCAGCTCCAGGCCCGCCTCGCCGCTCACCCGGCTCGCCGCCTCCACCGCCGCCGCGCGCCACGACGATTCCACGTCGCGCGCCAGCCGCCGCAAGAGGGGCAGCACCTTCACCCCGCCCAGCCGGCCCAGCACCGCGACCGCCACCGGCGTGGTGCGCTGCTCCACCGCGGTCTCCAGCGCGGCCAGGGCCGCCAGCGGATGCACCGCGATGAGCTGATCCAGGGCCCGCGTCGCCGTCCCCGACAGCGACGCATCCGCGAGCAGGCCCACCAGGGGCAGCAGCGCCTCCGGAGAGCGCGTGCGCCCCAGCGCCCGCACCACCACCGCGCGCAGGTCGTCCTCCGCCCACTCCAGCAGCGCGCACAGCTCCGGCACCGACGTGGCGTCCACCAGCAGCACCAGCGCCTCGGCCGCCACGGTGCGCGCGGGCAGCGACAGCGCGCCCATGTTCTTCAAGAGCAGCCGGCGGCCATCCGCGCCCAGCTGTCCCAGCGTGAAGAGCACCTCGCGCAGCAGCCGGTCCTCGCGCGCCACCTCCGCCACCGCCAGCGCCAACGACGCCTCGCCCAGGGCTCCGGCGGCCACCAGCGCACCGGCCCGGATCCGCACGTCCTCCACGTCCAGCGCCTGCGCCACCCGCGCCGTCATCTCCGGGATGCGGGACAGCACCGAGCGCGCCACGGCATCCAGTTCGTTGCGCTCATAGGGCCCCAGCCCCGTCGCCTGCGTGCCCAGCGCGACCAGGGCCGCCTCGCGCACCGAGCGCACCGACGAGTCCAGGGCCCGGCAGATGCGCTCCGTGGACGCGCCCGGTGGGCACAGCCCCAACAGGCGCAGGGCGCTGCGCTGCAGGAGCGGTTCGTCCGCCAGCGCCATCACCCGGGCCGTGGGCGGGGCCTTGCGCAGCGCCGCCAGTCCCTCCATCGCGGCCAGCCGCAGCAGCGACGTGTCCGCGTCCAGCAGGGCCTCCAGCGCCCGCACCGCGGCCTCGCCGCCGATGCGCCCCAGGGCCTCGGCCGCGGAGACGCGCACGTTGAGGTCCACGTCGGAGAGGGAGCGCAGCAGCACGTCCTCCACCTCCGCGCGGCCCAGGTGGCCCAGGATGTCCACCGCGAGCTTTCGCTGATCCGGATCCTCGTGCTCCAGCAGGTGCACCACCGGGCGCAGCGCCACCGTGCCCATGCCGGCCAGCGCTTCGGCCGCCGCGTTGCGCGCGCCCGTCTCGCCCCGCTCGCCCAGCACGGAGATGAGCCGCGCGGCGACACCCTCCGCGTCCGGCAGGCGCCGCAGCCCTTCCGCCGCCGCGTGCCGCACACGCCAGCTCTCGTCGTGCAGTCCCTCGGTGAAGGTCTCCAGGGCTCCGGGCGCGCGCGGATCCACGGCCTGAAGCGCCCGGTACCGGACCTCTTCCTGTCCCGCCAGGGACTGCACCGCGTCGCTCATCCGCTGTACTCCCCCGGGTCCACGGCCTGAAGCGCCCGGTACCGGACCTCTTCCTGTCCCGCCAGGGACTGCACCGCGTCGCTCATCCGCCGTACTCCCCCGGGGCAAGGGCCTGCGTGGGCCCCCATCCTGCCCGAAGAATCCCGGGGTGTAGATCCCCACCTCCACCCGACAGGCCCCTGGTCCCTCAAGCCCCCCGGATTCCGGAGCCCACCCCTCCCGGCGGGAACGCCCGAGCGCGCAGGGTCCCTGCGGGAAGACGGACAGCCATCCCCAGGGGAACCCACACCCAGGCCCGGGCCACGGGGCACCAGGCGCGGCAGGCCCCTCCCGCGCGGAGCCTCGCCGCCGACGACAGCAGACCGACGAGCGACGCATCCCGTCGCGGCGTGGACGGGCGGTCCCTCCCAGGCCAGCGCGTGAGCGTGTGCGTCCCAGGCGAAGTCGCCCACCCGACCGACGCGCCAGGCGAGCGTGCCGAAGCGCACCCGCATCAGCGAAGGGACGCCGACAAGAGGAAGCCCGGCACCGTGCGATGCCCGCTCAGCTCGCCCATGCCGTCGGCTCCGGCTCCCGGTCCCAGCCCTCCTGGTTGAAGAACCAGAGCGAGTAGACCCCCATCACCGTGCCCACCGGGAAGTTCATCAGCGCCAGGAGGGAGAGCACCAGCGCCAGTCCCCTGGACACCGGTTCGCCGCGCACCAGCGCCAGGCCCACGCAGAGCCCCGCGATGGCCAGCACCAGGACGAGCAGCGTGAAGCCGACCATCAACTGGACGGGCAGCCTGTCCCAGACCGGATGACGCGTGGCGCGACCGGTGGCGATGTGGGCCAGGGCCCACGTGGCGAAGGCGAGCCCCGCCGCACCGAGCAGCGTCAGCGCGTGCACGAAGAGGTAGAGGAAGCCCAGCGCCGTCCGATGTCCGCTCAGGTCTCGCATGAGGACCTGCTCTTAATCACCGCGACACGGGGCGAAAGCGCCGGGCTCAACCCGCCGTCGGTCCTCGCGACTCCCGGTCCAGCTCCGCGCGCAGGAGCGCCTTCAAATCCAACAGCAACCGCAGCCGCTCCGGCGGTCCACACACGCCCACGATGAACGGGGTGCGGCCCGCGGCCATCAGCGCGGGCGCGGGCTTGATGTCGCCCTTGCGCAGCCGCATCACCTCCGCGACCCGGTCCACCCGCACCGCCACGCGCCGCGTCCCCAGCCGGCACACGAGCAGCCGCGTGCGCTTGGTCTCCGGGGCCTCCTGCCCCAGCAAGCGCCGCCGCAGATCCACCACTGGCAGCATGGCGCCCCGCAGGTGCAGCACGCCCTCCACGAAGGCGGGGGCGTGGGGGATGGGGATGACG
>SECN01000236.1 GCA_004173515.1 Myxococcaceae bacterium
GGGCAGGTAGCCGCCCGCCGCCATCCGCTTCGCGGACTTCGTGTACATGTCGGGCGAAAGGCCGTGGACGCCCGTGCCGTCAATCCACCGATTGTAGAAGTTGAAGAGCGCACACACGGAGACCGCGTCGTAGACGGCCTCGTCCGACCAGCCGGCTGCCTTCAGTCGCTCCACGTCCTCGCGGCGCACGTCTCCGGGCGCGTCGTTGAGTTTGTCCACGAAGGCGAACAGCGCCTTCTCGGCCTCCGGGATGGGGGCCGTCGCCACATCGTCCAGCACCGCCTGGACGCGCTCCGTGCTGCCCAGCAATTCCGCCGCGACCGCGGCGTGAGAACCCAGTCAAAACACACAGGCGTTGCGCCGCGACGTGTAGGCGGCGATGAGCTCCCGCAGGCCGGCCGACAGCGGCGACGGTCCCCGCATCACCTCGTGCGTGAAGGCGGACAGCGCCTCCGTCATGCGCGGCTTGAAGGCGAACAGGTGCCAGATCTGCGGCGGCGGCATGCCCGAGGCCCGGGCCATGGCGATCATCCGTCCGTAGGCGTCGTCGGATGCGTGGGACTCGACGTCCGGCAGGTACATGGGTTCCGGGGCGGGGGGCTTGCTCATGGCGCGCTTCCTGTTTCAGGACGAGGGAGGGAGACGGCGGTCAGGCCAGCGACGCGAGGAACGCGTCCAGCACCGCGTTGAAGGCTTCGGGTTGCTCCTGGTTGGGCAGGTGCGCGGCGTTGGCGATGACCTCCAGCCGCGACCCCTGCACCAGGTCCACCATCTGCTGAGCGCTGGCCAGGGGCGCGACGGTGTCGTGCTCGCCCACCACCACCAGCGTGGGCCCCGCGAAGCGCGCCAGGATGTCCCTGCTGTCCGGCCGCAGCGCAAGGCCCCGCTGCCCGGCGGCGAGCGCCTGGGGGGACGCGGCAAGGCCCATCGCCGTCACCTCGCGGCCCACGGGCGAGTCCGGCCCCGCGTGCACCAGCTTGGGGACCAGTCCCTGGATGACGGCCGGCGTGCCCTCGGACAGGGCCTTCTTCGCCGAGGTCTCACGCGTCTCCTTGCCGGCGGCGTCGTCCACGGTGCACTTCGTGTCCACCAGCACCAGCGCGCGCACCCGGCCGGCGTCCTCGCGCAGGATCGCCATGGCCACGTAGCCGCCCATGGAAACGCCCCCGACCACCGCCGCTTCGATGTTCAACGCATCCAGCAGCGCGAGCGCGTCCTTCGCCATGTGGCGCATCTCGGTGGGGCCTTCTCCCAGCCGGCTCTGTCCGAAGCCGCGCAGGTCCGGGACGATGAACCGGTAGCGCCCGGACAGCGCCGCCACCTGCTTGTCGAACGCGGAGCCGTCCAGCGGGAAGGCGTGCAGCAGCAACACCGGCAGCCCCTGGCCCACATCCCGGTAGTGGAGCGGAATCCCATCCACGGCGACGGTCAGCATGTGTCCTCCCAGGAAGTGCGTTCAGGGTGCGGCGTTCAGAGCCACTTCTTGTACTTGAACCAGCCGACCAGCCCCAGTGGGAAGCCCACCATCGTCGCCCACATGGCGTAGTACCAACCCTTGCCGGACAGTTCGTCGAAGTTCTGCCCGAAGAATCCGACGATGAAGGACAGCGGCAGGAAGAGGGTGGCGAAGATGGTGAGCTGCTTGCTGATGTCGTTGGTGCGGTTGGCCACCATGGACAGGTAGCCGTCCATCACGTTGCCCACCACGTCGCGGCCGGAGTCGATCTGCTCGTACAGCCGCACCAGGTGGTCGTACACGTCGCGGAAGTACAGCGTCGTCTTCTCCTGGATCTGCGGGATGCCCCGGCGCGACAGCATGCCCACCACGTCCCGCTGGGGGGACAGCACCCGGCGCAGCGTCACCAGGGCGCGCTTGAGCTGGAAGATGCGCTGCAGGTGCTCCGGCTCCGGCTGCGCGAAGATGGCGTCCTCCAGGTCGTCCAGCTCGTCACCGAAGTCGTCCATGATGGGGAACTGCGCGTCCACGAGCGAGTCCGCGAGCAGGTAGAGGATGACGTCCACGCCCCGGCCCAGCGTGCCCGCCGGGTCGTCCTTCACGCGCCGGATGATGGCGTCATGGCCGGGCAGCCGCAGCTGGTGCACGCTGATCAACCAGTCGGAGGCGAGGAAGTAGTGCTGTTCGTGCAGCGTCAGCTCGGTGACGTCCTTGCCGTTGCAACTGAAGCCCTGGAGCACGATGAACTGGTGGTGTGGGTACTCCTCCAGCTTGGGCCGCTGGTCCAGGTGCAGGCAGTCCTCCACCGCGAGCCGGTGGAGCTGGAAGCGCTCGGCCAGTCGCCCCATCACCTCCGCGTCCGGATCCAGGACGTCGATCCACTTGGGGCCCGGCCGGTCGAGCAGCTCCTCCCCGCCTGAAACCGCCTTGCCGTCCTCCCACAGACAGACCTGGATCATCTTGAGTCGGCTCCCCGGCCGTCCTTCTGGCCCGGGATGCTTGCTAGAACTCCCCGGACGCGATGTCGAGGGATAGAGTGGGGGCAACGTGTCCGCTGCCGCCGAGAGTCCCCCGCCGGCCTCCCTCACCCCGAGGCTCGAAGAAATCCTCCAGTCGCTGCCCGACCGCGCCTTTTCCGCGCGGCTGCGAGCGGTGTATCTCGCCGCGGCCCAGGCCATCTCACGGCTGAGCGACCTGGACCTGGTGAAGTACGAGACGCCCGTCGTCGACGCCAGCCCCGACCTGTCGCTGTGGGAGGAGATGGCGCCCGTCATCCGCGACACGGTGATGGACGTCAACGTGCTGCTCAACGTCATCCGGGAACAGTTCCCCGGCGCTCCACCCTCGGCACCGCCCCCGTCCCGCCCGGGCCCCGGCGACGTGCCCGGCCTGCTCCAGGACGCCATGGGGAAGCTCGCCCAGAGCATCACCCAACTGGGTGAGGCCATGCGCAACCCGTCCGTGGTGAGCGACCGCTGGCAGCTGTTGGCCGAAATCCAACGTTTCCGCGCCGACTACCGCGAGCAGATGAGCCAGCTCGTCTTCGAGTCCGCGAGCGCCTTCGGCGAGGTGTCCCGCGCCCAGGTCGTCCCGGGCTACGAGGCGGAGGTGAAGGCGGCCGTCACCGTGCGGGCCATCACCTCCGACCTGTCGCGCATCGTGGCGGCGCGCTTCGGCAAGGTGCGCGACGCGAAGCCGGAGGAGGTGCTGTGGAACGCGCAGCAGCTCCAGACGGAGCTGGACGCCTTCGGCCGCACCGCCGCGTACCGGAACCTGCGCGCGCAGGACAAACGGAAGATCGTCGAGGCCCGCGCGGAGGTGGGCGCGCTCGCCACCCAGACCGCGCCGGACCAGCGAGAGCTGCTGACGGTGGCCGAGGCCCTGGACGCGCTGGTGCGGAGCCTGTCCGCGGTGAACCAGCGGCAGTTGCTCATCCTCCACGACCGCGAGGTGTGGGCCGCGTGCGGCGTGCGGCTGGAGCGTGCCCTGATGCAGTCGAAGAAGGATCCGGTCGCGTCGGCCAAGGCGCTCGCGGAGGCCGCGGTCAGCGCCCAGGCGCTCTACGGCCGCGACGCGACAATGGACGCGTTCCTGCGCAAGGCCCGGGCGCTTGAGCAGTTGTCCGGCTCCGGCCTGCGCGTGGTGCTGGTGAGTGGCCGTCCGGCAGGGTGGGGCGAGGCGTGGGCCCGCCAGCTTCCGGTGGACGGCGTCATCGTGGAGAACGGCGGGCTGTTCTTCCTCAAGGGCAAGAAGGGCGAGCTGCGCAAGGTGTACCTGGAGCCTCCAGGCCAGCGTGAGGCGAACCGAGCGCGCCTGGAGGCGGAGGTGCGAAGCGTGCTGGCCCAGGTGCCCGGGGCGCGGCTGTCGGTGGACAGCCGCTACACGGAAGTGGACCTCGCGGTGGACTACAACGAGGAGGCCCGGCTGGGAGACAGCGGGGCGTCCGCCATCGAAACGCTGCTGCGCGCCCGGGGCGTGACGGCGGTGCGCTCGTCGGTGCACGTCAACTGCTGGCTGGGCCGGTTCGACAAGCTCTCCGCGTCCCGCCGCTTCGCGCGCGTGGCGTGGGGCGAGAAGCTGGAGCCCGCGGACGGCCGGTACGTCTACGCGGGGGATTCTTTCAACGACGCTCCGATGTTCCAGGCGTTCAAGCTGGGCGTGGGCGTGGCCAACGTGCGCGCGGTGCTCAATCGCATCGACGCGCCCCCGGCCTTCATTACCCGGGCGCCCGAGGGGCGGGGATTCGAGGAGCTGGCGCGTGCCCTCCTCTCCCGCCGCCGGCCGTCCCGCAGTCGAGGAGTCTCAACGTGAATGTCGTGAAGCTGGAGCTGGCCCGGGGCCTGGGGCGTCACCTGCGCGCGGGCCACCCGTGGGTGTTCCGCAAGGCGCTGGAGCACCCGCCGCGGATCCCCGCTGGCAGCGTGGTGGACCTGACGGAGAACGGGAAGTTCGTCGCGCGCGGGTACTATGATCCGCACTCGGCCATCGCGGTGCGCGTGCTCACGCGCGACTCGCGTGAGACGGTGGACTCGCGCTTCATCACCCAGCGCGTGCAGCGCTCGCTGGCCGCGCGCACGTCGCTCATCGACCTGAAGGACACCGACAGCTACCGCCTCATCCACGGCGAGGGTGACGGCCTGCCCGGCGTGGTGGTGGACCTGTACGCGGGCTGGGCGGTGATGAAGCTGTACTCGGCGGGGCTCACCCCCTACCGGCCCCTCATCGTGGAGGCGCTGAAGGCGGGCGTGCCCGGCCTCAAGGGCATCATCGGCCGCGACGAGGTGGGCCGCGACGACGTGGAAGAGGACGACGGGCGCGGCACCGGGCGCATGCTCTGGGGCGAGGAGGCGCCGGAGCTCATCCCCATCCGCGAGCGCGGCGCCGTGTTCATGGTGGACGCGTGGCGCGGACAGAAAACGGGCTTCTTCCTGGATCAGCGGGAGAACCGCCACCTCATCCGCCGGCTGGGGCAGGGCAGGGACGTGCTCAACTGCTTCTGCTTCAGCGGAGGCTTCTCCGTGAACGCGGCGCTGGGCGGCGCCAAGAGCGTCTTCTCCGTGGATCAGGATCCGGAGGCCATCGCCCTGGCGCGCGAGAACTTCACGCGCAACGGGCTGCCGGCGGAGAAGCACGACTTCCTCGCGGCGGACGTCTTCGCCCTCATCCAGTCGTTCAAGGAGGAGGGCCGCACCTTCGACCTCATCATCCTGGACCCGCCCGCCTTCGCGAAGAGCCAGCGCGCGGTGGAGGCGGCCATCGACGGGTACGCGTCCCTCAACCGGCAGGCCCTGGCGCTCTTGCGTCCCGGAGGCCTGCTGGCCACGGCGTCGTGCTCCGCGCGCGTGAACGGGGACATGTTCATGGGCGCCGTGCGCGAGGCGGGCTTCAAGGCCGGCGTGGACCTGGCGCTGGTGGAGGAGCGGTACCAGCCGCCCGACCATCCCGTGCGCCTCCAGTTCCCGGAGGGCAAGTACCTGAAGTTCTACGTGATGCAGGCGGTGTAGCGCGCCGCCCCGCCACCCACCGGGGGCGCCCGTTCCGGGGCGCCTCCCAGGGCCGCGCGGGAGGCTTCAGCGGGGCTTCAGGTCCCGAAGACCTTGTGGGCCACGCGGTCCAACACGTCCTTGCCCCAGACGATGCTGGCCTTGCCCAGGCGGTCCAGGTCGCGGGTGAACTCGCGGCCATCGGGCATCACCGTGTACGTGCGGCTCAGGAAGAGGCTGCCGCTTCCGGGCTCGAAGTCCACGGTGCCGCCGCCGGTGTCCGTGCCCTCCTCCTGCTGCTGCCGGAAGCCCTCGATGATGCCGGGCTTGGGCGGCTCGCGGAACCGGTAGATGAGGGCGCTGGCCTTGAGGGAGGGGGGCGACTCGATGTGCTCGAAGGCGAACTGGCCCTCGCCGTTCATCATGCCGCCCAGGCCCTGTTCGTTGAGGCCTTCCGTGATGCCCGCGCCCTGCGTCTGCAGGTACCACTTCACCAGCTGACGGGCCGCATCCCGCGTCATCGGGCCCCCAGCGGCCGGCGCTGGACGCGCCATGCCGATGGTGGACAGCAGCCACTGCAGGCCGGTGGAAAGGGAGCGGCTCATGGGCACGTCACTTCGCGGGAACGGTGCGATCCGCGACGCGATTGAAGACTTCCTCGCCCCAGTTGAGGCTGGCTTCCACGAGCCGGTCGAGGTCTTCCTTGAACTGCTGCTCCGCCGGCAGGACGCCGTACGTGCGGCTCAGGAAGAGGCTCTTGTTCTCGGTCTCGTAGTCCACCTTGCCGCCACCGGTGTCCGTGCCGGACTTCTCCTCGGCGCGGAAACCGTCGATGACGCCCGGACGGGGCGCATCGCGGAAGCGGTAGATGAGGGCGCTGCACTTCAGCGCCCCCGAGTCCTTCGAGTGCTCGAAGTAGATCTGCGCTTCGCCAAGAGCGGCGCCGCCAAATCCCTTCGCATTGAGCCCGGAGCCTTCCGTGTCTCCGTGGGCCCTCGTGAATGACTGCACCAGTCGCTGGGCTTCATCGAGCGTCATACGTGCAGTCATATCACACCGTCGCTTGACTAGAACTTACCCTCGCGCGCCTGGTCGAACGGGACGCGCTGGTTCAGGTAGGTGTCGTTGATGTTGTGCGCGCCGGAGAAGATGCTCTTCTCGGAGAAGTAGTGGATCTTCGCGTCCTTGCCCGCGTTGCGGATGAGGTCCAGGGGACCCTTGCCGCTGGTGCCCAGACCGAACAGGCCCGGCACGGGGTCCTTGTCGTTCACGTAGTGCACGTACTTCGGGCCGTTCGGGTAGGTCGCCGCGGCCGCGCCGAAGGTCTCCACGGAGACCTTGCCCAGCTTCGCCTCGACCTGCGCGGGGGACAGCCCGTCTTCGATGCGCAGCCGCTTGGCCACGTCGTTGAGCGCGCGCGAGGTGATGAGACCGCCCTGGCTGTGCGCCATCAGGTGCACGTCACGGCCGGCCTTCAGCTCCGTGTAGAGCGAGTCCGCCAGCGTGTCCACGGCCGGGTTCTTGCCCTTGTCCATCTTGTCCGTGACGCACTGGCCCAGGTCCTTGAAGAAGCCCTCGGTGGAGTTGTGGATGCCGATGGTCTTCTGGCCCGTCTTGTCCGCGATGGCCTGCAGCGTCTCCTTCTGGCCCGCCATGTCCGTCATCATGCCGTTGACGTAGATGAGGGTGCCTTCGGTCTTCACGCCGTCCTTGGGCGTGTAGGCCGGGACCTGGCTCAGCGGGGTGCTGGCGTCGAACGTCTGGCCACCGGCGCCCACCAGCTTGCCGTCGAAAACCTTGTCCTTGGAGCCGGCCGGCGCGGTGAAGACGCTCGCGGGCGCCGCCGTGCGGACCGCGCTGTTCGTCGCGCGCGCGTCGAAGCCGTCCTTCACCTGGTTGGCCGGCTTGGCCGTCGCGGTCGGAGCGGGCTTCGCCACCGGGGCCGGGGTGGCCGTCGGCGTGGTCGGCGTGGTGCGCGTGGCGTTGTTGATGCTGTTACGACCGCTCCCGATGGTTCCCATGGCTTGACGCTCCTGCGGATTCTTTGAAGGGGGGAAGGAAAGCTTGAGGCGTTGATCCATTCTCACCTCAACCGCCCAAAAGTTGCGAGGGGGTCGCGGAATGTGTGTGACGCGGCGCGCAGCGCTCCATTCACAGGAGGCATGGACCCGAAGACGGGCCCGCTCCTTCGGAAGGGGCGGATTAAGGTGGTGACATGGTCCAGAAAGGTCAGTTCCTGGAGCGCTCCACGCTCATCCCCGTGGGGTCGGGTCCGGAGGTGATGGAGGGCACGGTGCACCGGGGCCAGCGCGCTCCGCCGCTGCTCATCCTCCCGCCCCGGCCGGAGGAGGGGGGTGGCATGGACCACGTCCTGGCGGCGGAGGTGGCCTTCGCGGTGGCGCGGGCGGGCTTTCCCACCCTGCGCTTCAACCACCGGGGCGTGGGGGCCAGCCAGGGCGTCCGGGGCACCGGGGGCGCGCTGGTGGAGGACGCGGAGGCCGCCATGCGGGTGGCGCTGGAGAACGCGGGCACGTCCGCGTTGGCGGTGGCGGCGCTGCATGGGGGCGCGCGCGTGGCGCTGGCGCTCCAGGAGCGTCACCCGGCCGTGGGCGGACTGTGTCTGGTGGCGCCGGATGTGGACCCGCTGTCGCTCGTGCGATTGTCATGTCCCCTGCTGGTGATTGTCGGGGCGGAGGACACCCGCCTGCCCCGGGCGGCGCTGGCCGCCGCTGTCGCCGAGGCCGGAGGGGATTTAGAGGTCATCGACGATGCCGGAGCGACGTTCCACCGCAATCTTCCCCAGGTGGGCCGGGCGGCGGCCGCGTGGCTCCAGCGGCTGTCGGGCGGGTAGGGCAGGCGTGCAAACCTGCGGACTTCTTCACATTTCTTCATCCCCGCCGCCTTGCACGGCCGGCCGGGGGGCGAACAGACTGGTGGGACAGACCCAATCGTCCCGCCGTGCGTTCGTAGTGGGTCTTCGAGGCGTCTTCGTTCAAGGAGTGTCCCGATGCGGATGAAGCGATGGAACGTGGTTCTCGCGACGCTGGCCCTGTCGGCCTCGGCGTGTGCTTCCGCGTCGCGGGAGCCGGAGGTTCCGGCCGGGCCGGACATGGCGGCCCAGGCGGAGGTGGCGGAGGCCGTGGCGACGGGCTCGGGTGACGTGGTGTCCGGCGCCATCGTGGTGGACTTCAAGGACGGCACCACCAAGGCGGAGTTCGACGCCTGGGAGCAGGCCTGGGGCGTGGACCTGGAGTTCAACTCCCTGGAAGGCCCCCGGACGGGCGTCACGCTGGCGGTGGGCGTGGACGGCGTGGAGGACGTGCTCCAGCGCATCCGGCAGAACCCGGCGGTGGAGTCCGCCGAGCCGCTGATGCAACTGCGCAGCAGCTACGTGCCCAATGATCCGCGATACGAGTCCCAGTGGAACCTGCGGATGATCGACATGCCCAGGGCCTGGGACGGCAACCGGGGCAAGGGCGTGGTGGTGGCGGTCATCGACACGGGCATCGCCTACGAGGACCACGACGACTTCAAGCAGGTGCCGGACCTGAAGGGCGTGTCGTTCGTGAAGGGCTACGACTTCGTCAACGACGACGAGCACGCCAACGACGACCACGGCCACGGTACGCACGTGGCGGGCACCATCGCGCAGGCCACCAACAACGGCGAGGGCGTGGCGGGCGTGGCCTTCGACGCGACGCTGATGCCCCTCAAGGTGCTCAACCACTTCGGCAGCGGCACGTCGGCGGACATCGCGGACGCCATCCGCTTCGCGGCGGACCACGACGCGAAGGTCATCAACATGTCGCTGGGCGGTGGCCTGTACTCGCAGGTCATGGCCAGCGCGGTGGAGTACGCGCGCAAGAAGGGCGTCACCGTGGTGGCCGCGGCGGGCAACACCGGGCGGGGCCGGGTGGAGTTCCCGGCGGCGTACCCGGGCGCGGTGGCGGTGAGCGCGGTGGGGCCGAGCGGCTCGCTGGCTCCGTACTCGTCCTACGGCAAGGAGCTGGACATCGCGGCGCCCGGTGGTGACAAGAGCCGCGGCGAAACGGGCGGCATCCTGCAGAACACCATCGACCCGCGCGATCCGTCGCAGTCCGTCTACGCCTGGTACCAGGGCACCAGCATGGCCGCCCCGCACGTGGCCGCGGTCGCCGCGATGCTCTACGGCGCGGGCGCGAAGAGCCCGGACGAGGTGGAGCAGGCGCTCTATGCCGGCGCGAAGGCGACGGGGGACCAGGCCTGGTCCGAGCAGTATGGCCACGGCGTCCTCAACGCCAACGCGTCGCTGAAGGCGTTCACGGGCGGCGGGCCGCGCTGGCCTTCGCTGGGCTGGGCCGCGGCGCTGCTGGCGGTGGTGCTGCTGACCCTGCGTGGCCGCGAGCGTCCGGGCTTCCTCAACGTCCTCTTCCGCCCGGCGTTCTTCGTGCCGCTGGTCCTGTCCACGGTGGGCTTCTTCTTCCTGCGCACGTGGTTCACGGGCGCCTCGGGCGCGGCCGGTGACGTGGTGAACGTGGCCTCGCTGCCCATCCCGGACTGGCAGCGGATCATCTTCGGCCGCGCCACGGTGAGCCCGCTGTTCTACAGCGCGCTGATCCCGCTGGTGCTCTCGCTGCCGGCCATCACCTGGCGGGGCTTCCGTCCGGCGGTGGGCGGTCTGGCCCTGGGCTTCGCGGGCTTCCTGGCCTACGCGGCGTGGGTGGGCGCTCCGGCGCTGGCGTGGATGCCCTTCACCTTCCTGGCGAAGCCGTGGCTGGGCTTCAACACGGTGGTGTGCCTCGTCATCGCCCGCGCGATGCTCAAGCGGGAGGATGCATGAAGGTCTCCGGCACGGTGCAGTACCAGGACCTCGAAGGCGGGGTGTGGGTCCTGAAGGCCGACGACGGCAAGACGTACCAGCTCGCGGGCGGCGACCGGAAGATCAAGAAGGACGGTCAGCGCATCTCCGCCGAGGGCAGCGTGCAGCGGGACACCGTCACCGCCGCGATGGTGGGGCCGGTGTTCCACGTCACGTCGTACAAGGCGGACTGACGGCGGGTCCGCTTTTAGCCCGCGCGGGTCTGCCGCGCGGGCTGTCGCTCCAGCACGGCCTTCTGGAGGTGGCGGGCCAGACGGGCGATGCCCTCCTCGATGCGCTCGGGGGTGAGGTAGCTGCAGGACAGCCGCAGTTCGTGCTCGCCCCCGGTGCCCAGGTAGAAGTAGCGCATGGGCGTCCAGAGGACGTGGAAGTTGCGCGCGGACTCCTCCAGCAGCGCTTCGTCCGCCTCGATGGGTAGCTTCATGACGAGGAAGAAGCCCCCGTCCGGCACGTTCCACGTCACGTCGCGCGCCCAGGCCTCGCCCTTCGGGAAGTGACGCTCGAGCGCCTGGAGCGTCGCGTCCATGTTCGTCTTGTAGAAGCGGATCGCCTCCTGGTTCGCCTCCAGCAACCCGCCTTCATTCAGCACCAGCATGCCTCCGACGACGGCCTGGCTGAGCGCGGACGTGTTCACCGTCAGCAGGCTCTTGATCTTGGAGAACGCATCCGACAGCAGCTGCTGCTTGCCCGCCGCGTCGGTGACCCGCTGATCCGCCACGGCGTAGCCCAGGCGCAGGCCGGGGAAGGCGGACTTCGAGAACGAGCCCAGGTAGATGACCTGCTGCCGGTCGTCGAGCGCCTTGAGGGTGGGCTTCCGGGGGCCCTCGCGGGAGAAGAACCCGTAGGGGTTGTCCTCGATGATGAGGAACTTCTCACGCGTGGCCAGCTCCAACAGGCGATGGCGCGCGGGCTCCGGGAGGCTCCGGCCGGACGGGTTGGCGAAGTCCGCGACGAGGTAGAGCGCCCGGGGCTGCTTGCCCTGAGCGCGGAGCTCCCGCACCTTCGCTTCCAAGGCGTCCAGGTCCAGCCCGTCCGCGCGCTCGGGCACGGGGGCGACCTCGATGTCCAGGAGCCGCGCCGCGCCGGTGACCCCGATGTAGCAGGGCATGCCCACCAGCAGGACATCCGTGGGCCGCGAGAACAGCGCGCGCAGGGTGATGAACGTCGCCTCCTGGCAGCCCACGGTGACGACGATGGACTCAACGGGGACGTGGATGCCCTCGTCCTTCTCCAGCATCCGCGCCAGCAACTCCCCGATGTGGCCATTGGTCCGGCCGTACTGGAACAGGAGGCTGGTGATCCGCGCGTCGTCGAACCCCCGTTCCTCGCGCAGGTAACGCCGGTAGGCGTCCAGGTAGGTGGCGATCTGCTGGGGGTCGTAGAACTTCTCGTTCGGCCTGCCCGGAGCGAAGGAGATCGCCTCCGGGTAGCGCATCGCGATCTCGTTCAGGAAGTTCATCACGTCCAGGAGTGGATCACCCAGGGACGCATGCAGCATGTCGGCGGTCAGCATCGCGGTGCAGGACGATAGGGGCTGGGGTCCGCCAAGACCAGCGCCCCCGGGAGCTTCGTCCCGGGACCCATGGGCGCGCTGGGAGTGAAGGGCGCCCGTGTCGTGGAGGTGGCCCCCTGGCGACATCCGGCGGTGCGCGGTCAGGGGGGCGCGCCCGTGAACTCGGGCGCATGGGCCTTGGACTGCCGGAGCCGCTCTTCTTCGTAGAGCTCCATGGGCATCTCGCCCTTGCGGACGGACTTGCGCAACTGCTGCAGGGCCTTGCGCTCCGCCTGGAGCCCCGGGTCCGCGTCCTTGCCCAGGGGGGGGACGGGGTGCTGGACGTCATAGACGCTCAGCGACACGCCCCGTCCATCCACCACGCCCAGGACCCCCAGCGACAGCGTCGCGGCCGCGACCCACGGCAGCAACTGCACGGCGAACAGCGGCACGGGCTTCGTGGCGCGCACCGCTTCATCGTCCGGTGGGGTGCCACGCCCCCAGACGGAAGGGGCGTGCCGGGACGCGGCGCGCAGGCCCAGCAGCGCCGTCCACCCCACGAGCGCCAGCCCCAGCACCGCCCGCCAGTCCGTCACGTCGTCCGGCGCCGAGTCCTTCGCCAACCCCGAATGCGTGGCGACGAGGAACAGCACCGACGACACCATGTTGTTGGCCGCGTGCGCCGCGATGCTCGGCCAGAGCGAACCGGTGCGCAGCAGCAGCCAGCCGAAGAGCATCCCCAGCTCCGCGCGCGCCAGGAAGCCCACCGGATCCAGGTGGAAGGCGCTGAACACCACCGACGTGATGATCAACGCGCGCCAGGGCGACGCCGGAGCGGCAGGCGTCAGGGCGCGCTGGAAGAGGCCGCGGAAGAAGAACTCCTCGCACAGCGGGGCGGCCACGGACACGCCGCCCAGCAGCAGCGCCAGCTCCACGGGTGTCTGGCCCTCGAAGAGGCGCGAGGCGTCGAACATCTCCCGCAGCCACGGGGGCGCCACCTTCTGCGCCATGAACTGCAGGGGCACCACCACGGCGAAGAAGTTGGCCACGCCCAGCAGGAAGCCGAACAGGGCGGGCTTTCCCTCGAGGGGCGCAAGGCCGGTGTACCCGGCGGGCCGCAGCCCCGCGCGGCGCAGCATCACCCACGCGAGGCCCAGGAAGATGAACACCTCCGTGAACCACACGCCGAAGGCGGGATTGAGCAACTGGGTGGTGGCCCCCAGGGTCAGGAACAGGCCGAAGGCCAGCGCCGCCGCGAGCAGCGGGTGGGGCGGCTTGAGGGGCGGTGGCGCGGTGGGCCCTACCGGCTGCGGGTCGCTGGGAGGCAAGCCTTCATCCACCGTGTCGTCTCCTGCCCCTCCGTCAGGGACGGAGGGTGGGGTGCCGCGTTCGCTTCGGGGTGCTTTGGGCCCAGGCTCAGGCCCGGTGCAGGTAGCCGCGGATGTCGTCCGCGAGCGGGTTCTTCTTGGGCAGGGTGGCCGCCGTGGCGGGGTCCCCCAGCTTCAGCTTCTTGTCCTCTTCCACGAGGATGCGCTGATCCAGCAGGTACTCCACCGCGTTCTCGAGCGTCGTCTTCGCCAGCGACTCGGAGGCGGTGATGCGCCCGGCGTTGTACTCGACGCGCCCCGTCTCCAGCGCCAGCTTGACGAAGGACTTGCGGTCGGTGGCGGCGCCCGAGGCCACGTCGGGCAGGGTCATCGCCGCCAGCAGGTAGGCCTCCAGGAAGTCGCGCAGCAGGTCCGCCAGGAACTCCAGCTCCGGCTGCGCGTGCGCTTCCGGCGCCTGCTTGAGCGTGTCGCCCTCGTGGATGACCAGGCCCATGCGCACGAGCCGCTCCACGCACTCGGCGAAGATGGTGTCGAACGTCGCGCCCACCCGGTAGATGAACTCCACCTTGAAGAGGCGCGACAGGAACAGCGCGCGGGCCTTCACGGTG
Source organism: Myxococcaceae bacterium (assembly GCA_004173515.1). Taxonomy (GTDB): domain Bacteria; phylum Myxococcota; class Myxococcia; order Myxococcales; family Myxococcaceae; genus Corallococcus. The sequence continues at coordinate 13,726 of SECN01000236.1, forward strand.
TCGTACGGCGCGGGCGTGCCGGCGAGCAGCGCGTTGGCCACGAGGCTGCGCGCGGCCA
>SECN01000237.1 GCA_004173515.1 Myxococcaceae bacterium
GTGGGCTACGCGGGCGGGCTGACGCCGAACCCCACGTACGAGGAGGTCTGCTCGGGGCTCACCGGCCACAACGAGGTGGTGCGCGTGGTGTACGACCCGAAGAAGGTCTCCTACGCGCAACTGCTGAAGGTGTTCTGGGAGAACCACGACCCGACGCAGGGCATGCGCCAGGGCAACGACGCAGGCACCCAGTACCGCTCCGGCATCTACTACGCGAACGACGCCCAGAAGCGCGTCGCGGAGGAGACGCAGCGCACGTTCCAGGCGGCGCTGCACGCCAAGGGCCTGGGCGACATCACGACGGAGCTCCTGCCGGCGCCGGCCTTCTATTACGCCGAGGACTACCACCAGCAGTACCTGGACAAGAACCCGGGTGGTTACTGCGGCGTCGGGGGCACGGGCGTGAGCTGCCCTATTGGCGTCGGCGTCAGCGCCTGACGTGAAGCAACTGGAGTCGCGGCGCGGATCCACCGTCGCGGATCCGCGCTGCGGGCCAGAGGGGAAACCGGTAAGGTCGCGCGCCTGTGAGCACGCGCCTCGCCACCCTGTCGGCCGTGGCCCTCATCGGGCTCACCGTCGCGTTCGCCCTGCACTTCGCCTCGGCCCCCACGGCCCTGCCGGCCTCGGCGCCCGTGGAGGTGTTCTCCGCCGGGCGGGCCCGCGCGCACCTGGAGCACATCGCGGCGGTTCCGCACCCCGTCGGTTCAAAGGCACACCGCGAGGTGCGCGAGTACCTGCTGCGCGTCCTGCGCGAAGCGGGGGTGACGCCGGAGGTCCAGGCGACCACCGCCCTCAACCCGGACGTGGGCCCGGGCCGCTCCATCCCGGGCGCCACGGTGCACAACGTCCTGGCGCACCTGAAGGGCGTGGAGGGCGGCAGGGCCGTCGCCATCGTCGCCCACTACGACTCCGTGCCCACCTCGCCCGGGGCCGCGGATGACGGGGCCTCGGTGGCGGCGATGCTCGAAACGCTGCGCGCGCTGCGCACCGGTCCTCCGCTCCGCAATGACCTCCTCTTCGTCTTCACGGACGCGGAGGAGGCGGGGCTCGTGGGCGCCCGGGCCTTCGCGCTCCAGCACCCGCTGGCGAAGCAGGTCGCCGTCGTCCTCAACTTCGAGGCCCGGGGCTCGCGCGGCCCGTCGCTGATGTTCCAGCCGGGTCCCGACAGCCGCTGGCTCATCGAACACCTGGCGCGTTCGGGGGCGCCGGTCCAGGCAAGCTCGCTCTTCGATGAAGCCTACCGGCGGCTGCCCAGTGACACGGACTTCACCGTCTTCCTGAAGCAGGGCACGCCGGGCCTCAACTTCGGCTTCATCGACGGGTTCATGCGCTACCACTCGCGCCTGGACGACGTCGCCCACCTGGATATCGACAGCCTCCAGAATCACGGCGAGGTGATGCTCGCGCTCGCGCGGCGCCTGGGACAGGCCTCGCTGGAGCCCACCTCCACGGGCAACGCCATCTACTTCAACGTCGGGCCCTGGCTCGTCCGCCACGCGTCGTCCTGGGCGGTGCCCCTGGCGCTGCTGGCGCTGCTCGCCTGCGGGGGCGCCCTCGCCGTGGGCCTGCGGCGGCGCGTGCTGCGCGCATCCAGCGCGATGACGGGCCTGAGCGTGGTGTTCGCGACGACGGCGGGGAGCGCGGCGGTGATCCACTTCACGTGGGGGCTCGTGCGGCGCATCGATGGGGGCCTGGAGGCCCTGCCGCAACGCGACGCCTACCAGGGCCCGCTCTTCATCCTGGGATTGCTGGCGCTGACGCTCGCGACGGTGGCCGGCATCCAGGCCCTCTTCCTGTACAGGGTGCGCAGCAGGGCGCGCAGGGTGCTGCGGGCGGACCTCGCGGCCGGCGCGCTCCTCGTGTGGACGGTGCTGGGACTCGTCAGCGCGTTCACGGTGAGCGGACTCAGCTACCTGTTCATCTGGCCGGTCATTTTCGGCGCGGCCGGCCTCGGGTGGCGGTGGCGCCAGGCGGGGGAGATTCCCTCCGTGAGCACCCGTCTGGTGTTGGCCGCGAGCGCCATCCCCGGCCTGCTGTTGTGGGCGCCGCTGGTGCCCCAGCTCTACATCGCCCTGACGCTCGCGCGGGTGATGGCGGTGACGGTGGTGCTCGCGCCCTGGCTGGCGCTGCTCCTGGCGCAGGCGGTCGCGGAGCCCGTGCGCCTGGGCCGGACGGTGGCGCCCCTGGCCTTCGCGCTGGCCTGCGTGCTGCTGGGCGTGGGCGTGGTCCGGGAGCGCTTCGACGCGGACACCCCGCGCCCCAGCAGCCTCGCCTACGTCGTCGACGCCACGAGCGGCGAGGCATACTGGTTCTCCAGTGACGTCCAGCCGGACGCCTGGGTCTCACGCGTCCTCGGCGGCGAAGCCAGGGCACGCCGTCTGGGCGACTACCTGCCCATGTATCCGAAGGACCTGAGCGTGGCCCCCGCGCCCCCGCTGCCCCTGCCAGCGCCGGACGTCCGGGTGGAGCGCGACGAGACGCAAGACGGGCTGCGCCGGCTCGCGCTGCGGGTGACGTCGCATCGACAGGCGCTCCAGCTCCAGCTTGGCGCGGGCACGCCCCTGCGAGGCCTGTCGCTCGCTGGCCACCGGCTGGAGCCCGAGGCCGTCGTCCACCTGAGAGAACGTGAAGCGGGCGGAGTGCTGGTGTTCTGGGCCCCACCGCCCGAAGGCCTCCTGCTGGAGGTCTCCGTCCCCGAGGGCACCCGCGTGAAGCTGCGCGTGACGGACATGCGCTTCGACCTCTCCGAGGCCCCCGGCGCACCCGGCGACCAACGCCCGGCCGACACCCTGCCCGTGCCGTTCTACTTCGGCATCACGGATGAGACGCTGGTGAGCAGCGCGGGCGAATACTGAGGCGACCTTCCGGCGGCGCAATGGGCCAGGCCTTGCCGGACACCCGGGCTCACGTTGCTTCTTCTGCCCAACAGCACGCCCTGCCGTCCTGTTGAGTAGCTCGCGAGCCAAGGCTCCCTCCGGACCGGGGACCCTGGCTTCCGACTATGCAGCCTTCCTCGGTGGTCCCCGCGCGAGCCGCGCGGGACTTGAGGAGGCCCGCAATGGACGACGCATCCCGGCTGTGGACCCGCAGGCGCATGTTGGGCGCCACGGGCGGACTCATCACCGCGGGCGCGTGGATGCCGCCGGTGCTCGCCGCCGCGGCCCCGCCGTCGTCGCCCAAGGTGACGCTGCCGCCCCTCTTCGCGCCCACCGAACGCGAGCGCCCTCCCCTCCCCAATCCGCAGCCGGACGCCGAGCGCGTGGGCTGGGCCGTCGTCGGCCTGGGTCATCTGTCATTGGAGGAGATCCTCCCCGCCTTCGGACAGTCGAAGCGCAACAAGCTGGTGGCGCTGGTCAGCGGGGACCGCGCCAAGGCGCAGGCCGTCGCGAAGGAGTACGGCGTCCCGGACAAGGGCCTCTACGACTACAAGTCGTTTGATCAGCTCAAGGACAACCCGGACGTCCAGGCCGTCTACATCGTCCTGCCCAATCACATGCACGCGGAGTACACCGTGCGCGCCGCGCAGGCCGGCAAGCACGTCTTCTGCGAGAAGCCCATGGCCAACACCCCGGCCGAGTGCCAGCAGATGATCGACGCGTGCAAGAAGGCGGACCGCAAGCTGGGCATCGCCTACCGGCTCCAGTACGAGCCGCACCACCGCGCGCTCATCCAGATGGCGCGCGACAAGGAGCTGGGCACGCTCAAGCTCTTCACCGCCAACAATGGACAGAACCAGGGCGACCCCAATCAGTGGCGTCACAAGAAGGCGATGGCGGGCGGCGGCGCGCTGCCGGACGTGGGCATCTACTGCCTCAGCGCCGCGCGCTACCTGAGCGGCGAGGAGCCCATCGAAGTGCAGGGCTTCAGCCACAGCACGCCCGGGGATGCGCGCTTCAAGGAGGTGGAGGAGACCTTCGCCTTCCACCTGCGCTTCCCCTCCGGCTTCCAGGCGCACTGCACCAGCAGCTACAGCACGCACGAGACGAAGGACCTGCGGCTGATGGGCACGGACGGTTGGGCGGCCATGGACCCCGGCTTCTCCTACAGCGGCCTGCGCCTGCGCATCGCCACGAAGTCCAAGGCCTTCCCCAAGGCGGACGACACCACGGAGCGAAGCTTCGGACAGCCCAGCCAGTTCGCGCGGGAGATGGACCACTTCGCGCGCTGCGTGCAGGAGAACACCGTGCCGCACACGCCGGGAGAAGAAGGCCTCGCCGACGTGCGCATCATCGAAGCGCTCTACCGCTCCTCGCGCGAGGGCAAGGCCGTGAAGCTGGAGGCCCCCAGGAAGCTGGACGCCTTCCGGGGCCCTCCTCCGAAGGAAGAGGGCTGAGGCGTCACGCGGGCGAGAAGCGAAACGACTACCGGACCTCGGCCTGCGCCGAGGCCACCGGGACCGGCACGGGCCTTCCAGCCCAGGCGCGCTCCAGGTGCGGCGCGAGCTGGCCCACGGCCATCAGCCCCGCCATGCGCAGGTCGGAGAAGAACGACCAGAGCGGGTACTTGAAGCTCGCCGGACGGTTGTTCTCGACCTTGAAGTGGCTGAACCACGCGAAGCCATAGGCGGCCACCAGCGCGGCGGGAACGAGCGCACCGCGCCCGGTGGCGGCGGCCGTCACGCCCAGGCACACCCCCAGGCTGGTCCCGGTGAAGTGCAGCCAGCGTGTCGACACCCGCGAGTGCTCGCGCAGGTAGAACGGCCAGAACTCGCCATAGGTCTGGATGCGATCGGACATGAAGTGAAGTTGTGTCCAGACCCCTGCCTCCCGTCAACCCGCACCGACATTCAGGGGGACATTCGCGACACCGGTCGCCCCTCACGTCCCGGCAACCCGGGCGGACCCGTTGGCTGGGAGGCAGCCGGGCGGGCTCGACGCAGCAAGTCGTTTTCGGCCGGCTCCGGAACAATCCGGTGCCGACAGCCCGGGCGCCAGGAGGCGCGATGTGCGCGTGTCGTGAAAGACTCGGGGCCGCGCATGAACGACTGGACGCCCAAGCTGAACCCCACGGTGGACCTGCGGCGCCTTCCCCTGAACGCGGAGGAGGGCTTCGTGCTGTCGCGCCTGGACGGGCACACGCGGGCCCGGGACCTGCCCGCGCTCACGGGGCTGCCCCAGGAGCGGCTGCAGGACATCCTCGCGCGGCTCGTGGCGCAGGGCGCGCTGCTGCCGGGCGCGGAGGCGCCCGTGAACACCGTTCGCCAGGAACCCGCGGCGCCCGAGCCCATCGCCCCACCCCGCGAGGCCCGCGACACGGAGGCCCGCGACACGGAGCCGCTGCCGGACGCGGAGGCCGGTGACGAGGACGCCGCGCCCGAGGAGGAGGTCCCCGAGGCCGTGCTGGGCAACTACCGCAAGCTCTTCGAGACGCGCCTGCACGCGCTGCCCGAGGACCAGCGGGTCGCGATGGCGCACGGCGCGGAGGACCCGGAGCTGTCCGCGCTGTGCTTCGACCCGGTGCCCGCCGTCATCAAGGCCGCGCTGGAGAACCCGCGCGTGGGCCTGGCGCATGCGCGCCTCATCGCCCGGCACCACCGCAACCCCGTGGGCCTGGAGGCCCTGGTGGCCCGAGCCGCCTTCGCCTCGGACACGGGCGTGCGCCGCTTCCTCGTGCGCAACCCGCAGCTTCCGGCGGCCCTCTTCCGCCGCATGTGGGCGCTGCGCCGGCTGATGGAGCACCACAAGCTCACCGTGGACCGCGACGTGCCGGAGTCCACCCGCCGCACCGCGCGCGAGCTGTTGCGCCAGCGCTTCGCCACCGGTCCGTCCGAGGAGAAGGTGGAGCTCATCCTCAACACGGAGGGCCGCGCGCTGGGGTCGCTCGTGGGCATGCCGGTGGATGGCAAGACGACGTCGCTGCTGTGCGGCCGCACGTACCGCTCACCGCTGCTCGTGCAGAACCTGGCGCGCTGGAGCGCCGCGCCGCCCGTGCTCGTCGCGCACCTGCTCAAGCAGGAGCTGGTGCGCCGTCAGCCGCAGCTCCGCGCGATGCTCGCGCGCCATCCCAACGCCCCCGCGGACGTGAAGCGCGCCTGAGCCCGCCCCGCCGCGTCCCTCATCCCGGCGAAGGCGCCTTCAGCGATGCGACGGCCCTGCGCACCTCGCTCCCCACGCCGAGGACGGCCACCAGGAGCATGAGCAGGGCGAAGGCCATCACGATGAAGGAACCGTACGCCAGGTCCATGAACCCGGAGACGAACCTCACGTCGTGCCAGCGTCCCCTGTCGTGCAACCGCACGACCACCGGCGCCCCCACGGGGACGTTCGTGGGGGACTTCATGTCGTGCATCTTGCGCGTGTAGGTCTTTCCATCGAAGACGTAGCGCACCTCGGGCGTATAGCAGTCGTACTTCTTGATGCGGACGCCCCCGGTGCGGCTCCGGGTCTCCGACACGCAGTACCCCTTCACCGACGCACTCCAGACCGCCTCCACCTCGACGGAGTGCTTGATGAAGAAGTCCGCGTCCCGCAGCTCCCGCACGGAGAGCGGAAGCAGGAGGGAACCCACCCCGCCGCAGAAGAGGATCACGATCCACAGGGAGATCCTGCTCCCCCGGCTCAGGGATTGCGCCATGGCGTCGAGTCTCTTCGAGCCCTCATCCCAGCAGCAAGCCCCGCACGACGTCTTGACTACTGCTGTAGTCATGGCGTATCCCTTCGTGACTACAACTGTAGCCAAGAGGGTGCCATGAACAGCTCGAGCGGACGGATGGAGCGTGACGGACAGCCGCACTCGTGGCTGCGGGACGGGCTGGGGTGGCTGGTGGCGCTCCAGCTCCTGCTGGCGCTCGTCTGGGTGGGCCCGCTGCGTCCGACGCGGCTGCCCGTCTCATTCGAAGCGCTGCACACCCACGCGCGTCAGGCCCGGGTGTTGTTCAAGGCCGCCGCCACCGTGCGCAATCACGCCCTGCCCTACGTGCGGCTGGAGCTGGAGGCCTGGTGGCTCAAGGTTTCCGGACGGTGATGAGCGGCTGGTAGAAGCCGCTCTCCTCCGGCGAGTACCAGCGCGGATCCACCAGCCCCGCCTGCGTGAGCGCGCGCTCCAGCTCCAGACGCTCCAGCAGCCGGTAGACGCCGGTGTGCTCGGTGGTGTGCCAGATGCCGGACTCCTGGCGCAGGATGAACTGGCGCACCGTGTACTGCCGGTCGTCCACCGCCCAATCCCAGACCTGGAAGAGGACGCGGCGGCCCAGCGGCGTGTCCAGCACCCGCTCCGCCGTGAAGCGCGGCCGCTTCTCCAGCAGCGCGGCGTTGTCGCGCAGGCTCGCCACCAGCAGGCCCCCGGACACCAGCCGCGACGCCATCGCGTTCGCCGCGTCCTGGAGATCTGAATCCTCCAACAGGTGCGCGAGCGCGTTGTCGCACGCCATCACCACGTCGAACGTGTCCGGCACCTGCCAGTCCAACATGCGCATGTCCGCCACGCCCGTGGTGATGCTCACGTGCATGGCGCGCGCTTCCCGCTCCGCGCGGGCCACCGCCGAAGGACTCAGGTCCGTGGCGTGCACCCCGAAGCCCCGCGCCGCGAGCCCCAGCGCCTGCGTGCCGATGCCGCACGCGCAGTCCAGCACCCGGCGCGGAGGGGGTGAGCCTGAACGGCGCAACAGTGCGTCCAGCACCGCGCCCTGCCGCTCCACCGACTGTTCCCAGTCCGCGAAGAGCAGGTGGTACTCCTCGGCCAGCCCTTCGTAGAAGTCCAGGACGCTGTCAGGCATGACGGCCTCCTCCTTAACACCCTCCCACGTCCCGTCACGCTCGCGGACGCGGGACGCAGCCCGGGCAGGCGAGCCCATGCTCACGGTGCGGGCGGGTACGCCGACGTCCAGGGGTTTTCCCAGCGATGGGCTGTTGCCGGGAAGACGGGACCTGGAGGGCGGGACCGTCGGAGGTGCTATCCCGGGGGCAGGATGCACCGTCATCCGCCGCCAAGGAGCCCCGCCGATGCTGACGTTGACGCCCTCGCAGGTCCGACTCGGACGCTCCGCCGCCAACAAGGCGGAGGCGATCCGCATGGTCGGGCAGGTGATGGTGGAGTCCGGATTCATCGCGCCCGGCTACATCGACAGCATGCTCCAGCGCGAACAGGTGTCCGCGACGTACCTGGGCCACGGCATCGCGATTCCCCACGGCCTGCCCGAAGCGCGGGAGTTCGTGCGCCAGACGGGCGTCGTCGTGGTGCAGTTTCCCACCGGCGTCCCGTGGGGTCCGGACGGCTCCGCGCGCATCGTGGTGGGCATCGCGGCGAAGTCCGACGAACACCTCCAGGTGCTCGCCAACCTCACCGGCGTGCTGGGCGACGAATCCCAATCCGAAGCGCTGGCCCACACGCAGGATGTGGCCGTCATCGTCCAGGCGCTCAACGGCGCCGACACCGCGCCGCAATCCCAGACATCCATCACCTCCTTCGACGGGCCGCACCTCCAGGTCACCTCGCCCTCGCCGTACGGTCTGCACGCGCGTCCGGCCACCGTGCTGGTGGAGGTGATCCGCCGCTTCCGCGCCGACGTCACCGTGCACCACGAAGGACGGCAGGCGAACGCCCGGAGCCTGCTGTCACTGCTGCAACTGGGGGCTCGGGGCGGCACGGCGCTGATGCTCACCGCGACGGGAGATGACGCGGAGGCGGTGCTCGTCGCGCTCCGCGAAGCGTTCGAGTCCGGACTGGGCGAAGGCGAGGCCGCCGCGCCCACCGCGAGCGCGACCCCGGCCGTCCCCACCGTGACGCTCGACTACGAAGGCACGCTGGTGGCGGGCCTGTCCGCGTCGCCGGGCATCGCCTCCGGGCCGGTGTGGGCCTTCCAGCGGGAGCGGCTGGAGGTGGAGGAGCACGCCCCTGACGGCGCGTACGAACACCGCCGGTTGGAGGAGGCGCTGGCGGGCGCGGCGACGGAATTGCGTCAGTTGTACGAGGGCTTCCTCCAGAAGGCCGGGGCGCAGCGCGCCGCCATCTTCAAGGCGCACCTGGAGCTGCTGGACGACCCCGGGATGCTGTCGGAGACGCATGGCCACATCGACACGGGGATGAGCGCGGGCGCGTCCTGGCGCCGCGTGTTCGAAAGCCGCGCGGACCTGCTCGCGAAGCTGGAGGAGCCGACGCTGGCCGCTCGCGCCGCGGACCTGCGGGACGTGGGCCGGCGCGTGCTGCGGCCCCTGGCGAAGGTGGTGGAGGGCGAGGCCACCTTCCCCGACCACCCGGTGGTGCTGCTGGCGGAGGACCTGTCCCCGTCGGACACCGCGAAGCTGGACCCCGCGATGGTGCTGGGCCTGTGCACGGTGGGCGGCGGCACCACGTCGCACACGGCCATCATCGCGCGCTCGCTCGACCTGCCGGCGGTGGTGGCGGTGGGGCCGTCGCTGCTGGACCTGCGCGACGGTCAGCACTGCATCCTGGATGGCGACGCGGGCGTGCTCGTCGTGGGCCCGTCCGAGCGGGACCGCGCGAAGGCCGCGAACCAGCGCGAGCGCACCCAGGCCCGGCGCGAGGAGGAGAAGCTGGAGCGCTACCGCCCCGCCATCACGCTGGACGGCCGGCGCGTGGAGGTGGCCGCGAACATCAGCGAGGCAGCGGAAGCGCAGAAGGCCGTCGACGCGGGCGGCGAGGGCGTGGGCCTGATGCGCACGGAGTTCCTCTTCCTCAAGCGCGACGATCCTCCTGGCGAGGAGGAACAGTTCCACGCGTACCGCACCATGGTGCGCGCGCTCAACGGCCTGCCGCTCATCCTGCGCACGCTGGACATCGGCGGCGACAAGCACGTGCCCTACCTGTCGCTGCCCGCGGAGGAGAACCCGTTCCTGGGCGTGCGCGGCATCCGGCTGTGCTTCGAGCGCGAGGACCTGTTCCGCACGCAGCTGCGCGCCATCCTGCGAGCGTCGAAGGAGGGCCCGGTCCGCATCATGTATCCGATGGTCGCGATGCCCGAGGAGCTCACGAAGGCCCGCGCCATCACGGAGTCCGTGCGGCTGGAGGTCGGCGCGGATCCGGTGGAGGTGGGCATCATGATCGAAGTGCCCTCGGCGGTGATGATGGCGGACCGCCTGGCGAAGGACGTGTCGTTCTTCTCCATCGGCACGAACGACCTGACGCAGTACGTGCTGGCCATGGACCGCGAACACCCGGTGCTGGCGCCGCAGGCGGACGGCCTGCACCCCGCGGTGCTGCGCATGGTGGACCTCACGGTGCGAGCGGCCCGGAAGGCGGGCATCTGGGTGGGCGCCTGCGGCGGCATCGCCGGAGACCCGTCCGGCGCGGTGGTGCTGTCCGGCCTGGGCGTCACTGAATTGAGCGTCGCCATTCCCAGCATCCCGTCGGTGAAGGCGCTGCTGCGCGGCCTGTCCATGGCGGACGCGGAGGCGGTGGCGCGCGAGGCGCTGGACAGCGGCAACGCGGCGGAGGTGCGGGCGTTGGTGCGGGACCTGCTGGCGCGAAAGGGAGCGAAGGCATGAGGGCGACGAAGCCGGGGGTGGTGACCGTCACGTTGAACGCGGCCATCGACCAGACGCTGGAGTGCCCGGGGTTCGCCGCGGGCGCGGTCAACCGCGTGGTGGCGGAGACGCGCACGCCGGGGTGCGCCTGCCGGGCTCCAGCCGCGTGAACATCAAGGTCGTGGACCGCACGAGCGGCGCGGTGACGGACCTGAACCTGCCCGGGCTCCGCGTCCCGGAGGAGGCCCTGGAAGCGCTGGGGGCCACGCTGGACGCGCTGACGGAGGACCACGGCTGCTTCGTCCTGTCGGGCAGCGTGCCGGCCGGAGTGCCCGCGACCATCTACGCCACGCTCACGGAGCGCCTGCGCGCGAAGGGCGCGGTGGTGGCGGTGGACACCAGCGGGGAGCCCCTGCGTCACGCGGTGGCCGCGCGGCCGGACTTCGTGAAGCCGAACGTGCAGGAACTGGGAGAGCTGCTCGACCGTCCGTTGAGGACCCCGGGGGACGTGGGGCGGGCCGCGCGCGAGCTGCACGCGAGCGGCATCGGGATGGTGGTGGTGTCGCTGGGGGCGGAGGGCGCGCTGTTCGTGTCGCACGACGGTGCGTGGCGGGCCCTGCCGCCGCCGGTGGAGGTGGCGAGCACGGTGGGCGCGGGCGACGCGCTGGTGGCCGGCGTGCTGGCGGCGCGGCTGGATGGCAGCGACCTGGAGACCTGCGCGCGGCGGGGCACGGCGTTCGCGGCGGGGAAGCTCGCGAGGGTGGGACCGGTGCCGCCGACGCCGGAGCGGGTGGCGGCCTTGGTGGGCGCGGTGCGGATGCATCCGTTGGGAAACGCCTGAGACGACGGCACGACAAGGACACGACGACGATGGCGAAACTGGTGGCGGTCACGGCGTGTCCCACGGGCATCGCGCATACCTTCATGGCGGCCGAGGCCCTGCGCCGCGTGGCGGATCTCAAGGGGCACGAGCTCGCGGTGGAGACGCGCGGCGCGGAGGGCGTCAGGACCCCGCTCGACGAAGCGGCGGTGGCACAGGCGGACGCGGTCATCCTCGCGACGGACATCACCGTGGACGAGTCGCGCTTCGTGGGAAAGCCGCTGGTCCGCACCTCCACGGCGGTGGCCATCCGAGACACCGAGCGGATCCTCGACGAAGCCGTGGCCCGCGCGGCCCTGCACCGCACGGCCCTCGCGGAAGCCGCCGCGCAGGGAGCCGCTTCAACGGACTCCACGCGCACGGGCACTGAATCCACGTCGCAAGGACAGGACGCCCCACTGCCCCTCGCGGGAGCGCCGCGCCACGCCGATCAGGCTCCCGGTGCCTCCACGCGGGCCTCGCAGCTCCCCACGGGAACACCGAACAAGACAGAGCAGGATCCAGGCGCTTCGACACGTGCCGTGCAGCCGCACACGGGAACGCCTCGCCATCCAGAGCAAGCACGCGCCTCGCAGCCGTCTGGAGGAACGTCCCGCCCGAGCGATGCATCCTCGGGGGTCTCCTTCCCACGGCCCCACGGCCTGCTGACGTCCACGCCCCTGTCCACGTCGGACGTGACGCTGCCCCTCGATGGAGCCTCGCGCCGGGTCGACCCCGCGGGCCCACCGACGCGCACGCCTCCGTCCGGCACGCTCGCCGGCACGCTGGTCGCGGTGACCGCCTGTCCCACGGGCATCGCGCACACCTTCATGGCGGCCGAGGCCCTGACGCGCGCGGCCCGGGCGAAGGGTTACGCCATCCGCGTGGAGACCCAGGGCTCCGTGGGCGCGAAGAACACGCTGACGCCGGAGGAGATCGCGCAGGCGGACGCGGTCATCATCGGCGCGGACACGCATGTCTCCACCGAGCGCTTCGTCGGCAAGCGCCTGCTCCAGACCTCCGTGGGCGAAGCGCTGAAGCAGGCGGAGCGCGTGGTGGAGCAGGCGCTCGCGCTGCCCGAACCGATGAGCGCGACCCGTCCCGTGGTGGCGCCACCGCTCGGCGCGCCCGTGAAGGCCGAACCCGCGGGCGCGTACAAGCACCTGCTCACGGGCGTGTCGTTCATGCTGCCCTTCGTCGTCGCGGGCGGCCTGCTGCTGGCGCTGTCGTTCGTGTTCGGCATCGACGCGTACAAGCAACCGGGCACGCTGCCCGCCGCGCTGAAAGGCATTGGCGACGCGGCGTTCATGCTGATGGTGCCCGCGCTCGCGGGCTACCTCGCGTACTCCATCGCGGACCGCCCGGGGCTCGCGCCGGGGTTCATCGGAGGCATGCTGGCGAACCAGCTCAACGCGGGGTTCCTGGGTGGCATCGCGGCGGGGTTCCTCGCGGGCTACGTGGCGCGAGCGCTGAGAGACCGCATCCGACTGCCGACAAACCTGGAAGGGCTCAAGCCGGTGCTCATCATCCCGCTGCTCTCCGCGCTCATCGTGGGCCTGCTGATGACGTATGTCATTGGCGCCCCCGTGGCCGCGCTGATGGGGGCGCTCACGCGCTTCCTCACGGGCCTGTCCGGGACGAACGCGGTGCTGCTGGGCCTGCTGCTGGGAGCGATGGTGGCCTTCGACACCGGAGGCCCGGTCAACAAGGCGGCGTACGCCTTCGCGGTGGGCCTGCTGGGTTCCAGCACCTTCACGCCGATGGCGGCGGTGATGGTCGCGGGCATGACACCGCCCCTGGGCCTGGCGCTGGCCACGGTGGTCGCGAAGAGCCGCTTCACGTCCCAGGAGCGCGAGGCCGGCAAGGCGGCGGCGGTGCTGGGGCTCGCGTTCATCACGGAGGGCGCCATCCCCTACGCGGCCCGGGACCCGCTGCGCGTCATCCCGTCCATCGTCTTCGGCTCCGCCATCGCGGGAGCGGTGTCCATGGGCTTCGGCTGCGCGCTCAGGGCGCCGCACGGAGGCATCTTCGTGCTCGCCATCCCCAACGCGGTGCAGCCGCTGGGGTACTACGTGTTGGCGCTGGTCGCGGGCACGCTGGCCACCACGCTCGCCCTCATCGTGCTCAAGCGGCCCTTGAACGACACAGCGACGACGTGAACGTCAGGGAGTGGAGCGTCCGCCAACCTCCGGGAAGCGCTCATACGCACGCATGAGCGCTTCCAGGTGAACGGGGTTGTCGAGGTCCAGCGGAGCCTCCGTGAGCCGCACCACCCATCCTCCCTTCGCGGTCTGCCGCGAGCGTGAGAGCAATTCCGCGTCACGCGAGGGGTCCGGGAACCCGAGGATCCGCGCGGTCGCGGGCGACCAGTAGTTCAGCCACCCGAGGAAGCCGGGAATCTCTGGCGAGCGGATCCTGTCTGGAAACTTGAGCGCTGGCAGTCCCCGAGGCGGGCTTCCCGGTTTGCGCACCGGATCGATTGTCTGCTGTGAGAGTTCCGCCGCAACGTCATGCGGAGTCGCATGTCCCCAGAATGAAGACGCCCCCTCCGCGACACCCTCCAATACACCCGCTGCCGCCGCGATACCCGCCGCATCCAGAGGCAGCTGCGTATAGACCTCGAACCGGGGCTGCCCCCCCGGACTCAGGCGAGGGGGTCTCTGCAGCCCTGCGATGGTCACCGGGTAGCTCTCATCTCCATTGCAGAGCATCGGGAACTTCCCCCGTGCCGCCGCCTCAGCGAGCCATGCAGCCCGTTGTGGCAGCGCGATGGGCTTTCCTTCCTCGGAAATCTTCCATTCCATGCGGATGCCAGGAAAGGCCCTCTCCAGGCCCTGGACGGCAGCAAGCGTTCGGCCGTCGTCGCCCAGGAGTTCGGGCGCATGGACGATGAGAACAATGGAGCTTTGCGTGGTCATCGTTCGCATCCCGTGACGACGACTTCGAGGGAAAAATCCAGCGCTTTCAATGCATCCTTGTGCGCGACGCTGCTCACGCCAACGACGAAGCCATATCCACAAGCCGCCGCGATATCTCGCTCTCGCAGAAGCTCCTCCAGTTGGTTGATGACAACCTGATTCCGGAGATAGGGCGTATACGAATCGAAGCGGTCGGTCTTGATCTCCCACAGCACGGGAGCTCCGACCTGGAGCGCGTCGAACAGCTTCCCATCCACCAGCACATCCCTCCCGGGATAGGCGTTCGGCGGAACCGTATCCGCGCACCAGTCGTGCAGCGCATCCCCGCCACGATGCGGCTTCGGAACTGGCACGCACTCCGGACGGCGCCGTCCTGAAACCAGCGGAGGCGCGGGCGGCCCAAGGCGCGCCCCGGACGGCTCTGGCTGCGTCCGTGCCTCGGGGTCCACCATGACGGTCACTGGCGGCGTCAGGCCCACAGGCGCCGGAAGGATGATCGGCTTGGGTCCCGCGAGCGGCATCACCCAGGGCACCGCCACCTGATTCAGCGGCTTCGACTCCGTCGAGGCACAGCCCGCGAACAGCAGCAGAAGCAGCATCCCCAGGCGCATCCCCCGTCCTTACGGAAGGGCAACGTCGCGGGTCAAGGGCGCACCCTCGAACGCTTCAGCCCCCGCGCGGCAGGTGCACCCGGAAGGTGGTGCCCGCCTCCACCGTGGACACCACCTCCACGTGCCCGCCGTGCGCACGCGTGATCTGGTTCACGATGAACAGGCCCAGTCCCACGCTGCGGCGCTCGGTGCCCTCCGTGGTGCCCCGGGTCATCGGCTCGAAGAGCACCGGCAGCAGCTCTGGCGGGATGGGCGTGCCCGCATTGGTCACGCTCAGGACCACCTCCCCAGCCTCCCCCCGCGTCTCCACGAGGATGCGCGCGGGTGCGACGCTGTACTGCACGGCGTTGGTGAGCAGGTTCGTCAACACCTGCGCGATGCGATCCGGATCCCACCTCCCCCGCGCATTCCCCTCACACACCACGTCCAGCGTGCGCCCGGGAGAGGTGAGCTGCACCTCGTCCACCACCTGCTGGGTGATTTCGTGCAGGTCCACGGTCTTCGGCTTCACCGTGAGCGCCTTGCCCGTGCGCACGTGGGTGAAGTCCAGCAGGTCCAGGATGAGCCGGTTCGCCCGGTCCGACGAATCCAGGATGCGCCGCAGGCCCCGCCGGGCCCGGTCGTCCAGGTCCGAGCGCCGCATCAACGTCGCGGCCGCAAGCGAGATGGCATTGAGCGGATTGCGCAGGTCGTGGCTGACAATCCCCATCAACTGCTCACGCAAGAGCGACGCCTCGTGCGCGCTCAACAACTGCGTGTCGCGCTCGTTCATCGCCTCTTCCTGCTCCAGCTGGTGGCCCACCAGGTCCCCCAGGTGGCGGAAGACCTCCAGCGTGTCCTCGGTGAGGTCCGCGGGCTTCGCATCCAGCGCGCACATCACTCCGAAGAACTCCCCGCTGCGCCGGTACAGCGGCACCGCGACGTAGCTTTCGATGCCATAAATCTTCGGCGCGGGATGGTCCTTGAAGCGCGGATCCTGGCTCGCGTGGTTCACGAGCAGCGGCGTCGCCAGGGTGCGCACCGTGTTGCAGAACGTCGTGGTGACCGCCAGCGTGTCCCCCGAGCGCAGCCCGAAGCCCATCTGGTCCAGCACCGCGCAACACGTCCACGACTCCGGCGTCACCCGGGCCACCACCGCCAGCCGCAGGCCCGTGGTCTTGGTCAGCACCCGCAGCACCGTCTTCACGGCATCGATGCGGCGGATGGCCTCGACGTCCGACTCCAGACCTTTCACGGAGAGGACGCCAGGATGGGAAGGAGTGGGAGGGTTCATGGTTTTGCTCGCGGAGGACAACTCCAGACGGAGTCCCTGCCATGCCCGCCCCAATGACAGGGGCGGTCCAGGGCCACGGCTGCCAGCACGCTGCTTCTAGCCGCCGACCGAGCGACCTTCCAACGTTTCAATGGCCACCCGGACCTCCGGGGGCACCGTCACCTTCTCACCCGTGGCATAGCGCAGCGTTACGACGATGGACCCACCGCGCGTGTACACGACGCCGTCGTCCGCGCTCGCCACCACGTGCTCGAAGGTGATGGAGGCATTGCCCACCCGCGTGACGCGCGCCCCCGCCACCAGGCTCACCGGGAACACCACCGGCCGCACGTAGTCCGCGTGCGTGTTCGCCAGGATGGGGCCAATCCCGCCCACCGTCGTGTCCTTGCCCGCCGCGGACGGCCCCACCAGTCCCACGCGGGCCATGTACGCGATGCGCGCGGATTCGAACCACGTGAACGTGCGGGCGTTGTTCACGTGCCCGTACGCGTCCATCTCACTCCAGTGGACGGGGAAGGCGATGACGACGGGGAAGTCCTTCAAGGGCGCATCCGACATGTCCCCATGCTCGCAAAGGACCGTCCCACCAGGGAACGGAAACCCTGCCTGCCTGTCCTCCAGCCGTCCCCGGCGGACATGCTAAGCCAGGGGTGCATGGCTCTCCGGTCCGCCCTGGCGCCGCCCCCTTCCCTGCTGTCCTCCTCCGCCGTCCCGGGGCTCCGCGATGGCGGGTGAGCCTACGCGGCCCGGAGGGGCCCGCCGCGACGACACGCCCGCGCCCTGGGAGGACCCGGGCCCCCTGCCCTCGCCGCCGCACCTGGTGCGCGAGCGCGGCAGCGCCACCGCCACCAAGCCGCAGAAGCACGCGGACATGGTGCGCTGGCTGCATCCCACCCAGGTGCTGCGCACGGGCCTGGACGCGGTGGTGGCCACGGTGTTCGGCGCCCGCGCCGACCACCGGCTCATCGAAGCGGTGGTGCGGCCCCAGGCGCCCTACTTCGACTATTCGGAGGAGGCCGGCGCGGACGGCGACCTGTGGCTCGACTACGTCTCCGACATCGGTGACGGCTGGGACTCCACCTACGCGGTGGCGCGCCTGCTGGCGCTGCCGGAATTGAAGCTCCCGGAGGAGGACGGCAAGACGGTGCACACCACGCCGCGCGGCCGGGTGCTGGTGTTCGGCGGCGATGAGGTCTACCCGGGCGCCAGCCGCGAAACCTACGAGGAGCGCACGGTGCAGCCCTACGAGGCCGCCATGCGCCGCTCGCAGGCGCCCCACCCGGACCTGTTCGTCATCCCGGGCAACCACGACTGGTACGACGGGCTGTCCGCCTTCATGCGCCTGTTCTGCGCGCAGCGCTGGGTGGCCGGGCGCCGCACGCGCCAGAGCCGCAGCTACTTCGCGCTGAAGCTGCCGCACGACTGGTGGCTCATCGGCACGGACGTGCAGCTCAACAGCGACATCGACGTGCCCCAGGTGGAGTACTTCCGCGACGTGGCCGAGCAGATGGGCCCCAAGGACCGCGTCATCCTCTGCAACGCGGAGCCCGCGTGGATTCTGGCGGCGGCCTCGCGGCGCAACAAGGGCAGCTACCTGGAGAACAACCTGGAGTACCTGGAGGAGAAGGTGCTCGGGCGGCGCATCTGCGTGTTCCTCGCGGGCGACCTGCACCACTACCGCCGGCACGAGGACGACACCGGCCAGCACCGCATCACCGCGGGCGGCGGCGGCGCGTTCATGCACCCCACGCACGCCCCCGCGGCGCCCGTGCTGCGCGACGGCTCCACGCTGCGCAAGAGCTTCCCGGACGAGGCCACGTCCCGGAAGCTCGCGCGCAAGAACCTGTGGCTCATCCGCTACAGCCCGCTGTTCGGCCTCATCACCGGCCTGTGGTACCTGCTGCTCGCGCTGGCCGCCTACGCGGAGGTGGGCTCGTTCGGCCTGTCCCAGGTGTCGGAGGTGCTGACGGCGGTGGGCAACAGCATGGTCAACCGCCCGTGGACGCTCATCCTCGGGCTGGTGACGGTGGGCGGGCTGACGGGGCTGGCGGACACGGCGCTCGGCAGGTGGCGCGCGCTCTTGGGAAGCCTGCACGGCATCGCGCACATCGCGGCGGCGTTCTTCGTCGCGTGGGGCGCCACCTACCTGACGGTGAGCAAGCTGGGCATCTGTCCCACGCTGATGCCGGACGGCGCGCACTGCGTGGACGGCTGGGCGCACCTGGCCGGCAAGTTCCTCTTCTCCTCCGGCCTCACGTTCGTGGGCGGCTTCCTCGTGGGCCCGTTCATCACCGGCCTCTACCTCTGGGTGTGCGTGAACTTCTTCGGCGCGCACTCCAACGAGGCCTTCGGTTCGCTCGCGCTGCCGGACTGGAAGAACTTCCTGCGCATGCGCATCGGCAAGGACGGGGCGCTGACCATCTACCCGGACGCGCGGAGGGGCGGCCCGACTCGCGACGGTGACTACTTCGTGTTGCCGTTCGCCTGCACGTCCGTGAGCGTCGTGACCTTCGCCGTGCTCTGCACGAGGATGCGGTCGAAGTTCACGTACGGGTAGCTGCCGCTCGGATCGATCTCCTCGGTCAGCTCCACCGTGTCACCCTCGACGGTCTGCGAGGCGGCGCCCATCTGCGCCAGCTGGAAGTTCGCCCGCTCCACCTGCATCGTCCAGACACAGGCGCCGTCGAGCTCCAGGCGGTGGAAGGTGCGACGGCACGGGATGCTGCAGTAGTTGCAGTTGGGGTAACCCGTCGCGCGGCACGACGACATACAGGCGCTGTAGCCCTGGTTCGTGCAGGTCGGCGTGATGCCGCTGATGACCCGGCCCGGCACCTGCGTGACGCCCACGTCGCCGTAGCGTACGCCACTCACGGAGGCCACGCGCTGACCCTGCGAATACACCGTCGCCGTGTACGTGGAGGCCTCCGGCGTCGCCGCCGTGAAGGTGGCCGCGTAGGACGTCCGGCCGCCTTCGGTCCGGAGGGTGGCGGTGCTGGCCGCCGCGCCTTCGGACTCGCCCGTCAGCACCGTCTGCTCCACGCCCTGGCCCGAGGGCTGGCTGCGGAAGCCCGCGCTCCAGACCGTGGACCCCTCCGTGAAGATGGCCACGCCGTCCTCGGCGGCCCCGTACGGAGACACGACCTGCAGCTCCTTCCCGCTCAGCCTCAACTGCGCCTTGCCCATCCCGCAGTGATTGATGCCATTGAAGGTCACGCACTCCTCGGCCTGGGCCTGGGCGAACGGGAGCGCTACGACGAACAGCGTGGCCAGGCTGGACTGCGCAAGACGGCGGAACAGACGCATGGGGGAACTCCGGAGGCGCTCCACGGGAAATCCATGGGAGGGCTCACCCGGTGTCTTCATGCGCCGTGCCATCAGTCCGACTTCCAGGTCCTCCGAGGGAAGAGCGTCAAAACGGCGCAAGCCGCTGTAACGCCCCTGGATACACTCAGAGCGAGCGCAGGAAGGTCACGAGCGCGTCACGCTCCGCGCGCTCCAGCCGGGTGAAGCGCTCCTTCGCGCCCGCGGCCTCTCCGCCATGCCAGAGGATGGCCTCCTCGAAGGTGCGCGCGCGGCCGTCGTGGAGCATGCGCACCTGGCGGTTGACGGCCTCCAGCAGACCCAGGCCCCACAGGGGCGGCGTGCGCCACTCGGAGCCGTTGGCCTCGGCGTCGGGACGTCCGTCCGCGAGCCCCTCGCCCATGTCGTGCAGCAGCAGGTCCGTGAACGGCTGGAGGTCCTGCCGCGCCAGCTCCGGGAGGTCGGCAACGTCGCCGGTGCGCAGGGTCGGGCGGTGGCACGTGGCGCAGCCCACCTGCTGGAACAGGGCCTGCCCGCGCAGCACCGTGGGGTCGGCCACGTCACGGCGCGCGGGCACCGCCAGCACGCGCAGGTAGAGCGTCACGCGGTCCAGGGCCGCGTCGTCCAGCGAAGGCCCCGGGGATGCCGCCCGAGCGCGGCAGCGGGCCTGCTTCGCGGTGCAGGTGCGCTCCGGGTACAGCGGAGAGGTGAGCCCCAGGTCCTCCGAGAAGGCCCGGGCCGCCTGCTGCCGCACGGAGGGCTGGTTGGCCTTCCAGCCGAAGCGGCCCAGGCGCGTCGCTCCCGTGCGCGCGTCGACGACGCGGTTGGGCCGGCCGGAGACGCCGTCCCCGTCGCGGTCGTCCGGATCCGCCAGCGCCACGATGTCCTCTTCGGGAACGGCCTCCAGCAGGCCCAGGCCGAACACGGGCGACGAGATGCGCGCCGAGCGCTGCGTGTGCGCGGAGAGCTTGCCGTAGGCCAGCCGGGCCAGCCGCACGTCGGGCCGGCGCACGACATACGCGGCGCCATCCGGGTACGTGCCGGGAACCTCCGCGTACGCCACCTCCAGCGCGCCCTCCGCGGGCACGCCTGGAATCGCCCGGTCGTTGAACTGGCCGCCGTAGGTCGGCTCGGGCACGCCCGCCGGAGCGCGGCCCGACGGCACGCTCAGGCGCACGAGCAGCGGCGCCTCCGTGCCCAGCTCCGGCAGCGGCCTTCCCCGGCCGTCCTTGAAGTGACAGCCATTGCACCGGACCGCGTTCGACAGCGGGCCCGCGGCCGCCTGGGGCACCCGGCTCCAGTCCTTCATGAACAGCCGCTTGCCGTCGGCCATCGGCGTCCAGCGACCCGGGTCCATGTTCGCCAGGGCCCGCCCGAAGGCGTTGTGCGAGGTGTCGTAGACCGTCGTCTCGCCCCCGGAGCGCGCGGCGGGCACCTTCCGGGGGTCCTCCACCGGGGCCACGGCGGGAGCCGCCTCCGGGGCGGCCTGGAGGTCCGGCGCCGAGGCAGGCGCGGCCGCCGACAGCATCAGGCCCAGGGCCATCCCCAGCGAGGTCATCCACCAGCGGTTTCGGGAAGAAGGCATGGTTCGCGCGCGGCGGGCACGGAGCCCTCCACGGTGTCACCCTACATGCCGCGTGCCAGAAGCCCGGTCCGCGTATCCCCGGGCGCAATGCCTGTCATGTCGCGGCGCGTGAGACATGGGAGGCCACAGCCCACGACGGAACGTGACCTCTCAAGTCACAGGGGTCGAGCCGACCTCAGACGCTGGACCCGGGAGGCGGCCGGGACTCCATGGCGGCTCCAGCGGGGTCCTCCCCCTCCGCGCTCGCGGCCCGCGACGCATCCTCCAGCAGGGGCGCGATGCCGGGTTGTTTGCGATTGAGCGTGACGTAGTCCTGGAGCGCCGCGTCCAGGCCCACGTCGCGCTTGGCGCGCTCGGACAGGAACCACTTGTGCTCCAGCACCTGGCAGTAGAGCTCCGCGGTGTCCGCCGCGCGGCCCAGGTCCTTCTGCAGGCGCGACAGCGTGGGGTGGTAGCGCTCGTCCAGCCAGCGGAACGCGGCCACGCTCAGGGGCACGCTGCGGTCCAGCTTGCGCGTCAGCGTGGCCTTCATCTCCTGCATCTCGTTGAGCAGCAGGCTCGCCTGACGCTCCTCCGCGACGATGCCGGTGAGCGTGTGGAGCTGGTGCCGGTGGTACTCGCGGTCCGTCACGATGGTGCGCATGCGCAACTGGCTGCCCTGTCCGTTCGCCAGCAGCTCCACCTCGCCCACGGAGAAGCCCAGGTCGTTGAGCGTGCGGATCCGCTCGTGGATGCGGTAGCTCTCATGCGGCTGGACGATGAGCTCGCGGTTGATTTCAGCCCACAGCCGCTCGTAGCGCTGACGGATGCTGGTGGCGGTCTCCTGCCAGTCCTCCAACTCCTCGGGCAGCGCCACGCGCGCGGCCAGGTCCGCGAGCCCGCCCGCGACGTTCTCCTCCATGATCTGCAGGTCCATCTCCCGCTGCCCGGAGGAGAGCTGCTCGTGCAGCTCGGACGTCTCCGCGTCCACCGCGTACGCCTGCAACTCGCCCGCGTCGCGGCGGAAGAGCACGTTGGACAGGGAGCAGTCGCCCCAGAAGAAGCCGCCCAGGTGCAGGCGCACCAGCAGGCCCGCCATCGCGTCCAGCAGCCGCGAGCGGTAGCGCTCCAGGCCCTGGTGCATGAACAGCGCGCGGTACGGCAGCGACGAGGCCAGGTATTGGGTGATGAGTACGCCGGGTCGGTCCTCCGGCGCGGCGGCGGCTGCGTCCACTTCGGTCTGGACCGCCAGCCCCACGGGGACCACCGACGGCAGGCGGCGCTCCTCCAGGCCGCGCAGCAGGTCGTACTCGCGCTGGGCCACGCGCGAGGGCGTCTCCTTGAAGGCGTAGATGGTGGCGCCGTAGCTGACGAACACCACCACGTGGCGGGACAGGCCGCGTGGCACCTCCACCACCCGGGGTGAACGCTCCGGCCACGCCTCCAGGGGCAGCTCCCACGGCAGGTCGAGGAAGTCCGGGTGTCCCTGTCGGATGTGCAGGGAGTGGAGGCGGCGCACGGGGTGGGACATGGCGGCCACAAGCCTACTGTCCTGGGGAGCGCGCTTCACGCGGCGCGGGCGCTGGCAGGGGTGGAACGTTCGCTGTTAGAGCTGGGGGCCATGCGTCCCCTCCGCGGCCTCTCCCTGTTCAGCGCGGCCCTGCTGTCGGCTTGCGCGCGCTCCTCGACTCCGCCCACCGTCTCTCCGCCCGCGCCGGGCACCGTGACGCTCGCCGCCCCCGCAGGGGACGCGTGGTACCGGGGCGCGGTGTTCTACGAAGTCTTCGTCCGCAGCTTCCAGGACTCCAACGGCGACGGCGTGGGCGACCTGCCCGGGCTCATCTCGCGGCTGGACTACCTGAACGACGGCGACCCCGCGACGACGGACGACCTGGGCGTGGACGCGCTGTGGTTGATGCCGGTGTTCGCGTCGCCCAGCTACCACGGCTACGACGTCGTCGATTACGAGCGCATCCAGCCCGCGTACGGCACGCTGGAGGACCTGCGGAAGCTGTGTGATGAAGCGCACCGGCGCGGCATGCGCGTCATCCTGGACTTCGTCATCAACCACAGCAGCTCCGCGCATCCGTGGTTCGTGGAGTCGGCGTCGTCGCCGCAGTCGTCGAAGCGCGACTGGTATCAGTGGCGGGCCAGCAACCCGGCGTGGAAGCAGCCGTGGGATCCGGCCTTCTCGCAGACGGACACGTGGCACGAGCGCAACGGCGCCTGGTACTACGGCGTGTTCTGGAGCGGGATGCCGGACCTGAACCTGCAGACGGTCGCGGTGCGCGAGGAGGTCAAGCGCCTGGCCACGCTGTGGCTGTCGCGCGGCGTGGATGGCTTCCGGCTGGACGCGGCCCGCTACCTCATCGAGACGGGCGGTGGCTCGGGACAGTCGGACACGGCGGAGACGCACGCGTTCTGGAAGGAGTTCGCCGCGCACGTGCGTTCGGTGAAGCCGGACGCGGTGCTGGTGGGGGAGAACTGGAGCGAGACGCCGTCGGTGGCGAAGTACTACGGCTCCACGGCGCAGGTGCCGGGCGGGGACGAGCTGCCCATCAACTTCAACTTCCCCCTGTCGGAGCGGGTGCTCGCGGGCATCAACGCGAGCAACGCCGGGGGCGTGGCCTCCAAGTTCCTGGAGATGCGCAACAACTACCCGGCCGGGGTGGTGGACGCGCCCTTCCTCACCAACCACGACATGGTGCGGCTGGCGACGCAGTTCTCCGGAGACACGTCGAAGCTGGGGTTGGCGGCGGCGGTGCTGCTGACGCTGCCGGGCGCGCCGTTCATCTACTACGGCGAGGAGGTCGGGCTGGGCAACGGCGGGGCCAACAACGACGAGTCCAAGCGCACGCCGATGCCGTGGACGCCCGCGGCGGGAGGAGGCTTCACCACGGGCACGCCGTGGTACGGCTTCTCCAGTGGAAGGGACGCGGCCAACGTGGAGACGCAGAAGGCGGCGCCGGGCTCGCTGTTGTCGCGCTACAAGGCGCTGTTGCACGCGCGTCAGGGTTCGGAGGCGCTGCGCACGGGCGACCTGCGCCTCTTCACGCCGACGACGGGTCCGTCCGCGACGCTCGCGTTCGTGCGCACGCTGGACGACGAGCGGGTGCTGGTGGTGCACAACTTCTCCAGCACGCAGGTCACGGCGGGACCGTTCGACGTGGAGGGCACGGCGGTGGAGCCCCTGTTCACGGACACTGGCGTGTCCACGCTGACGGGGGGTTCGGGCGCGTGGAAGACGACCCTGCCCGCGCGAGGCACCGGCATCTGGCGCGTGCAGTAGGCGCGTCCCGTCAGACGACGGGCTGGCGCCAGGAGCGGGAGACGTAGCCGTCTCCCGCTTCGGTGAACCTGCGCGCCAGTTCCGCCGCACCGCCCCGGCCTTGCTGGAGCATCCACTTCAGCTCCGACGGAAGCAGGGCCTTCACGGTCACGAGACGCACCTGGCCTCCGGGCACCGTGAAGTGAGAGGGCAGGGAATCCGTCGCCATGCCGAGCAGCACCGCCGCGCGCCCGTCGGGGGTGAGCAGTGTTTCAGGCAGGTGCGTCCCGGCCACCTCCATCGATAGGGTCCCGCGCTCCAGCGCACCGCGAAGCTTCTCGTGGCCCGCGAGTTCGTTGCCCACGCGTTCGAGCAGTTGCACCAGCCAGCTCTTCTCCAGGTCCGGCAACGGCTCCGGCGTCTCCATGGCGAGTTCGAACCCGAAGCCCGCGGTGGGCCGGTCCAGGATGTCCATGAAGGGTGCGGACAGGCCGTCCGTCACCACGAGCGTGTTTCCTGAAGGACGGCGGATGACCCGCCATGCCTGGCTTCCGGCGGGCCAATCGCCACCGAGGACCATGGAGATGACGGACCACTCCTCCAGCGTGCCCAGCCCGCGCCAGAAGGACTCACGGGCAGTGTGCGATTGGTCCCACAGCTCACCGCGCTTCTTCGTCTCCGCGCGCATCACGGGATCAAACGTAGTCGGCCCCGTGACAGGTTCGAACTTCATGCCCGTGATGCCAGCGCGCTCCATCGCCTCCTTGATGTCCTCGGACACAATGAGAGCAACATCCCATTCAGAGGGACGGAACACCTTCGCGCCGCCCACCTTCGACGGGTCGATACGCATTCCATAGAGCGAACTCAACGTGCCGACCTTCTCCGGGATGCCGTCCTCCTCCTTCCAGTAATGCACCTCTTCCGATGCCTCGATATCGACGCACGGCAGGAGACGGATGGCATTGAGGATGAAGTACGGCCCCGAGTGGGAATCGACCTCGACGGGAATCAGCTCCACGTCATCGGGAGCCAGCGACCTGAAGAGGTCCGCCAATCTGGCGTGCACGACGGGAGTACTGAACGCCGCGTGAGAATAGTCGCGCGCTTCACCCTCAAGACTCAGAGGGAACCGGACCTGCCCTTTGAAGTGAGCCGGAGTCCCTACCCTGAACTGCCAGGGGTCATCGAGTTCTCGCCCTGAGGAATCAAGGGGATGCCCGAGGCACCAGAACCCTTCGGCCACATCCTCATAAATATCAAAGTATTGTTTTACCATGACGGATTCCTTGAATCACTGCTGGCCAGTGACCAACCGATTCAGCCTTGTATTACTCTTGATGAGCTGACTCGCGAGGATTCTCAGCTCCTTCGTCAAGACAGTCCGACAGTTGCTGATGGTCCCGCACCCTGTCGTCGCTCGATCCAGGGCACGAAGCACACTCTGGTGGTACGCCTCCGGGTGAGGCCCTCTATGCCCTGGCACACGCACCTTGTTGGCCGGGTCATCCAGCGACATCCCAGCCCTGTCGAAGATCTTCTGGAACTGCGGCGACCACGGTCCGCCCCGGTTCGTGGCGCTCCACCACTTGTTCGAAGCGATGTGGTGCTCGTGTCCCTCTGCATCCACACCACCCGAGACAGGCGGGCCCCCTTCGTCCCGCGCAGCCATCGCCATCGCGGTCGGGGCCAGAGCAAAGGTGATGACCCCGTCCGTGGCCACCGCCACCGACTCCACCTGCCCCACCGCGCCCAACCGCACACCAGCCTGCTCCGCCACCACCACCGCGGCCTGCCCTGAGCCCGGGAGCATCGGCACCTTCGAGGCCAGCGTCTGCGCCGTGCTCCCCACCGCCGCCGTGGCCAGCATCACGAAGGCCCGCGCCGCATCCTTTCCCAGCACCTCCCCGTACTGCTCCCCCGCGTCGCGCACTTCGTCGAAAGTCCTCGCCACCCTCATCTGCTCGGACAGCACCTGCCATCCCCGGATGAGGTCCAACACCGTGTCGATGCCCAGATAGCCAATCAGCACCACCGTCATCGCTGACGCAATGCCCTTGGACACCGGTTCCGGCAGCGCCCACAGGCACAGGTACACCGCCCCTGTCGCCACCACGGTGGCAAGCACCGCCTCCCGGTTCGTCATCCCCACCAGCGCCTCCGCCGTCTCCTCCCACACCGAGTCCAACGCGATGGCGAAGGCCAGCGTGCGCCGGGCGTCCTCATCCAGCGTCGGCCCCGAGTCCAACAGGTGGAGACAGTCTCCCGGCGTCTGCTTGCGCCCGCACCACCGCCCATAGGCACGCGCCAGCTCCGCGTCCGCCCCGTCCTCCTCCACCAGCAGTCGCCCGCGTGAGGGCTCCTCCACGGACACCAGGCCCAGGCGACTCCGTACCCGCGAGTACGCCTTCGAGGAGAAGGAATCCGCGAACAGCCGATACGCCTCCTCCCTCGGGCGCACGGACACCGGAGCCTCCTCCGCCAGTGTCTTCACCGCCTCCGCGAAGGCTTCCTCCTCCAACGCCACCGGAGCGCTCTCCACTCGCGGCGAGTGGACGACAGGCACACCCCGCCCCGTGTCCAGACGCACGACGCGCGACGCTGAACACCCCGTGCCCAGCAGCACCAGCACCACCGCGACGGCCCAGCTCCGACACAAGGACATGGACGCATCCTGTGCATGCCAGCAGCAAGACAGCCACGTCCCTCACGCAAAGAAAGGCAGCGCGCCCTCATGCACGCATCCGCCCAAACACATCCGACAAGAAGAGGCCCAGCGCGGGACGTACCGCATTCGACCGCGAACGTCAGGGCACGGAACCGCCCGCATCCCCAGTCCCCCCATCCACCGGCTCCACCTCGGGCACGCCCGAGTCCACAGTCCCCGCATCCACTGCCGGAGCCACCGCCGCCGGAGCCGCCACCTCACGCCCCGAAGGCACCATCGTCGTCCACACCGGCTTGGAAGCCCCCAGCACCGTCTCTTGCGTCTCCCCCGGAGGCACCAGCAGGTCCACCACCGGTGACTGCGAAGGGTCGCCCTTGCGTCCCCCACCGAAGCGGTCGTTGACCGGCTCACCCGGCGCGATGCCCATGGCCATCAGTCTGGGATTGCCTTCCGTGACGCCGCCGAACATCCCGCCCAACGCCACCCTCCGGTCGATGGACGCCCCCGTCACCGCGACCCCGTAACCCCAGTCCGGCTGCGCGTGCTTGCCCAGGAAACGGTCCGGCACCTGGAACATCACCGTGCGTCCCCCCACCTGGATGACGGTGGGAAAGAACACCTTCGCCTCCAGGTCCTGTTCGGCCGCCGCGTTCAACTCCGCCTCCACCTTGCCGCCGATGGGGCCCGACTTCTCCTGGTACTCGCGCAGCGCCGTCTCGCGCCAGTGCTTGCGCAGCATCTCGCGCGCCTCGTACGGACGCGGCGTCAGTACCACCACCTTCTCCCAGGCGGAGCCCGGCGCCAGCGTGAGCCCACGCCCCGGCAGCGTGTCCGTGCGGCCGGAGCCCGGCACCCCGTCCGTGTCCACGTACAGGTCCACGTTGAGCGTGTAGAAGCCGTGACGCGCCCGGTCCGCCACCGTGGAGCCGCCAATGTCCACCGCCTGCGCTCGCGACGGCTTCGCGATGGGGTGCGCGAACGTCACCTCGAAGCGCGTCGCTTCACCTTCCGCGAACGCCGCCACCGACACCACGTCCAGGTCGCCCTTCCCCAGGTCCGTGCGGCGCGGGTAGACGAGCTCCCCGTCCCCGTGGTCATCCCCCACGGGGTCCGTCATCCGGAACAGCAGCGAGTCCTCGTGCGTCCGCGCCCCCGAACACGCGGCCAGGGAGGAGGCGAGCAGGAACGCGGAAAGACCGCGGCGGCGCAGGAGCACGGGACACCTCGAGCACGAAGGAAGACAGCCCTCGGAGGTGTATCGCGCGGTGCCCCAAACGCAAGGAGCCCGGAGTGCCTGTCGTCAGGCGCCCCGGGCTCCTTCGCATCCCCCCGTAGCCCATCAGGGCCCCGGGGGAGCGAGCACGACTAGAACTGCGCCTTCATGAACGCCTTGACGCGCATGTGGTCGAAGTTGCGCTCTTCCAGGCTGTTCCAACCGCCGTTGCGGCCGGTGAAGCCACGCGAGCCCACCGCGACGTTGTGGCCCTTGGCGATGTCCTCATCCGCGTACTGCACCACGTAGCCGTCGCCGAAGTCGGGACGGAAGGTGCCGAACGCGTACTGGCCCTCCAGACCGAACTCCACGCCGGACAGGATGTAGCGCGCCTTCACCAGCACCTGGTTCTTGTTGTGCTTGCCGGACGCCATCTCGTGGTTG